>JBBECD010000217.1:30020-65230 GCA_040881995.1 Planctomycetaceae bacterium | reverse complement strand
TCTCGGGAATCTCCCACTCCGCCGTCTGCTGCGGAGGCGTCGGCAGTTCCGTCCCTTCGAACTTCGGCACCGGCTTCTTTTCGGGCGCTTGTCCGGTGCAGGGCAGCGAATGGCAAAGAAGCGAAAGGGCAAGCACAAATATCGTGGTCGCGAAGCGTGACATATAATCTTCCTCATGCGGGATTCGGCAATGAAACGGTCGTCGCCGTGGAATGTGAATTAGCAGCGGGCCGGGTGTCGTAGTCATAAAACGGACCTTGCTGTTGGAGTTATTGTGAACCGCCGTCAGGGGGAACGGCAGATGATGCGTTTCAATTCGCGTCCTCTTCCTCGACTTTGTAGTTCTTGACGAATTCGATGCAGGCGGCGACCGCTTTATCGCGCTCGGCTTCGGGCCAGTATAAGGCGACCGTGGGGCCTTTGTACCGCCAGAGGAAACTCGCATAAAAATCGCAGATGCGAAATGATAATTTTGTGCCGACCGATGGGAACAATGGGTCGTTAGGCCAGGCAACCCGATTGCGATCCTCTTGGCCCATCGTTATGTGTATCTCGTACTTACGCGGGTCGGTTGCGAGCGTAAAACCCGCTTCCGAAGTGTCTATCAGACCGCGCAAAACTTGCTTGCGAAACGCCGGATTCCTGATCATCGGGCGGTGAGTATGGAACACACCGAACACGGCCACGGCTTCCGGTTTCGGTGCGGCATGAATAACAGGATTCCAAGCGGAAGTCTCGTCGTTGAACAAGAACTCCGACACGTCGGCAATCGCCGGATGAGTGGGATGCTTCCACAAGGGATCGAGCGAATCTCTCAAAACGGCCGTGTCGCCAATCTGATCGGGTGTGACGTTTCGAATCCACGCAGCGTACTCGTTCAATGCCGCTTCGTCTCCTGCTTCGACCCGCTGCATTGTGAGTTGAGAGATCAAACGGCCGAACGGTCTTGCCGCCCTGTCCGCTTCGACCATCGCAGAAAAAGAATTTATGCACTCCGACATCACCCTGCGCAGCGTGGGGAGCGAATCTTGCCGATTCCAGTTCGCGAAATCCAGCGCCATATCAGACGCCCGAAGCAGCCTTGTGACCTTCGTTGATACTGATACGCCTTCAGTGAGCATCATTTGCTGCACCCGTTTGGCCATCAATTCGCTCACGCCAAGTGTGTAGAGCCCGCGTAATGTTTCGCCGCGCAACGTCCGGTTTTTGGATCTATACGAAAGCGGTCGTGCAATATGGTGCGCGGCTTCGACCCACTGCTCGGCAGTCGCGCTATCGTCCGCCAGCACATCGTACCAGGGCTGGGCCAGCGGCTTGTCTTTGATCGTATTCCAGTATGTCCGAAAGGCATCCGCTGCTCGCTGCTTACGATTCAATCGCTCAACAAGGGCAATGGACGGATTAAAATATGGCCGCGGCAGTTCCTTCATTTCCAGAATTTGGCTGAGAACATGGTACGCCAGGTCGTCCACGGGATGGTACGTACGGTAAGGGATTCCAGAAAATCCCTTTTCATAAACATATTGCGACATTCGCGTATCCTCGGCGATACATTGGATGAGCGGTTCGACGGCATCCGCGCCTTGGGCAGTCAGGGCTTCAATCGTCGGCTCGCCGAAGAAGGAATCGCCGACAGGGCCATGCCCCACCTTCTCCAAATCGCGAATCAGTGCCACAATCAATTCGTCCTTCGTTTCGAACGTGTCCAATCCCCGTTGGAGTGCCGTCTGATACGGTTCTTCTTTTAATCGGCGCCGTTGATCTGCGGCGAGTAACGCTGCCGGCGCGAGAAATTCGAATGGTCTTTCGACTCCGCCGTGCAGCTTGTGGTCGAAGCCGCGCAATGTGGCAGAGGCTTTGACGTCATCGACGACGCTTAGCAGTTTTTCGAATGTGAGCAATGACAGCCGATGATCGCCGCGCTGGTGGGCATACACGGCGCGGTCGAACATCCCGCCGACCCAACTGAACGCGAAAACAAAATAGGGATCGAACAAATGATGCCTGTTTTCGCTCGAATCACGATGAGCGTGGTCGTCCCAGATCTGCCAGTATTGTTCGGCGAGTTTCAATTCGCCCAGTCGCAACAAAAAACAGACTCGGATCGCCCCCCGCCGGAACGTGTGCAGGGCCGACGATTGTTCGTCGGGCACATGGAAATCAACCCTGTAAGGAGGCTGGGGATCCATTTTCTCATAGTCCTCGCGCCGTTTTCGCTCTCCATCAATCCAGTCCTGCGCATCGCCACGCACGTCGGCTGTCTCGCCGATGGATATCACGGGATAAATCATGCCATTCCAACAGACGGCGAAACGTTGCTGCTCATCATCTTTAGCGGGTATCACCCAGCCGTGCGTTTCAACGACGCTACCATGATCCCACGAACGCGCGGCGACAACCTCAATCTCGCGGTATTCACACCCGCGGGGGTCGGCCATGCCTTGAGCAAACAACTGCTCCGTCGCTTCCAACAAGTTTTGCGGCAGCGTCGTCTCGGGAATCTCCCACTCCGCCGTCTGCTGCGGAGGCGTCGGCAGTTCCGTCCCCGTGAACTTCGGCACCGGCTTCTTTTCGAGAGCTTGCCCGGTGCAGGGTCGCGAATCGCAAAGAAGCGAAACGGCAAGCACAAACGCGGTGATCGCGAAACGTGACATGGAATCCTCCTGATGCGGGATTCGGGCCAATAGAATAGGTCATCGGCACGTTTGTACCTGTGAACCGACCGCATGGTCAAGACCGTAATGGCGACGCCGTCAATTACCTGGGGACGAGTAGTTCGAGGGCTTGCGGCATCAGGCGGATGTCGATGGTGCACGGGGGCTTTTTCTTGGGCTTCTTGACGTCTTTCATCCGCTCGTCGCTCGCACTCCACAAACTGCTGTCGACGTGCACCATCGATCCCTGCCAGCGAAATTGCACGCGCTGGGCCCGGCGGACCGGAAAATTCGCCGGTATCCGGCTCGACATGATGCACCACGAAAGGTAATCCATCAATTCCTTGCGATGACCTTCCTCAATCAGCACGACGTCGAGCAGGCCGTCACCGGGATCGGCATCTGGGGCGAACTGAAGGCCCGGACCGATCGTCGAAATATTCATCACCTCCAGCAACAAGAATTCATCGGCGAGTTTTTCTCCATCCAGTTCGATTTCCCAATTCGCGGCCCGGCTGGCTTCGACCAACACCTTTAATGCGGTGAGTTCGTTTTGCAGGTGATCCTTTCGGTCTTCGTACGGCTTTCGATTCCCCAGGGCGGCAAGTATCGGCATCAAATGGGCGAACGCCCCCACGCCCAGCGCTTCGACAAAGTGCATCTTGCCCCACGGCCCCCTGGCGACGCCGAGGTCGAATTTTTTCCGCCGCGCCGTTTTCCAGCCGGCGATAATGTCGGCCGGCTCACCGGTGATTCCCAACTCCCATGCAATGTTGTTGGCGGTTCCGAGCGGCAGAATGCCGAGCGGAACACCGCGTTCGGCAAATCGCATCATCACGTCGTCGACGGTTCCGTCACCCCCGGCGGCGACGACCATCTCGCCCGGTTCATCCAGCGCGTGTTCCCAGCCGTCGTCTTTAATCGATTGATACGCCGGTTCGTAGCCGTGCGAGCGGAGCAAGTTCAACAGTTCGTCGCGGGAGTGTTTTTCGTCTCCCGAATTCGGATTGTGAATGAGCGTGATGTGCATGATATAATTCTTCGTAGGTGATTGAACGTGCGGTTCGCGGACGTCCCGGGACGCGGCGGTGTGCCGATTCGGGGTCCGCCCAATTCTACACTCATCCTCACGGTTTTGAAGGATCTTCCATCATGCGGATTCTCGTAACAAACGATGACGGCGTTTACAGCCCCGGTTTATTGGCCCTTGCAGAGGCGGCTCGTTCGTTTGGCGAGGTGCGCATCGTCGCTCCCGATGTCGAGCAGTCCTCCATGGGACACGCCGTGACGCACTCCCGTCCTTTAAACTATCGCCGCACGCCGCGCGTTCCATTCGATGCTTGCCGAGTGAATGGAACGCCCGCCGATTGCGTCGCGCTGGGCTGCCATCACTGGGGCGGGGTGGACGTTGTTCTCTCGGGAATCAATCTCGGCCCGAACCTCGGCAATTCGATATGGCATTCGGGCACTTTGGCCGCGGCGAAGCAGGCTGCGCTGCTGGGCATTCAGGGGATCGCCCTCAGCACGCCGGTCGGCGGAAGCGACGAACCGCAATTCGAGCGGCTGAAACCCTTCGTCGAGGAGGTGTTGCAGCTTTTGCTGAACGGGCCGCGGCTGACGCTCGTGAACGTGAACTTGCCGGAAGCGCCCTGCGGCATCCGCTGGACACGGCAGTCGGTGCGACAGTACGACGGCAAAGTCATCCCCGGCAAAGATCCTCTGGGGCGCGAACATTTCTGGTTTACCGTCGTTCCGCTCGAAGCAGCCGAGGAAGGAACCGACCGCTGGGCCGTCGAACAGGGATACGTTTCCATGACGCCGTTGCGGCTCGATCTCACCAATCATGAGGAATTGGCCGCGGCGCAGGAACGCCAGCCGCTGGAATAACTCGCGCATCGATGTCGACGGCACTGGACGAACTCCGCTCTCTCCCGTCGTTGTCGATTTCAGCCGATGAAACAACTCGCGTGACGATGCGCCGGTTCTCTGCGTCGTGGCGGGTCGTTCAATCGGTCGACCGGGATTTCCCTTGCCGGTGCGCAGGTGTTTTTCCGAGCGCGCGGTCTCGGCTTCTCGCCTTCACGAAAATGACCGTAGTCGAGCGGGCGACGCCGGTTTTTCACCGGTAAAATCTGGCCCGCCATCGTTCATCGTGCCCTCTTTTCGATCACTTCCGCATCGGCACTATTGTACGTTGAATGATCTTAAGCCCGGCCGCCGCGGCCATTTTCGGTTGACGGGCGTCGTGCTCTTTAAGTCGCGAACCACATCATCAAAATGCTTGGAAAATAGTAGTTTTGACCACTTTGCACGCACGGTATTCCGCCCGGTCAAACCGTCGCGAACGCCATCTTACCGAATCTCTGGCACACGTTGTGCATGACTTTTTCTGAGCATCCCGCGGGTTGATGCGGGTAAGATCCTCGGATGAACGACACAAGGCAACATAAGGAGGCGAGATCATGAATTGGGACCAGATCAAAGGCAAATGGAAACAGGCCAAAGGTGAACTGCAGACGAAATGGGGCAAGTTGACCGACGACGATTTCGACGTCATCAACGGACAACGTGAAAAACTCGTCGGCAAAGTTCAAGAACGATATGGCGTGGCGAAGGAAGAAGCCGAGAAAGAAGTCAACGATTTCGAACGCAGTTGCCATGTGTGCTGAGAAACTCAAAAACGGCCGCCTGCTGAATTAAGTTCGATGACAAGTTCGAATGGATTAACACAGTTTACGGAGAAGAACGTCATGAAACGCTACGCATTGATTTCCGGCGCGATGGCACTCGCGATTTGCACCGCGCTCGTCGTCGCCGACGCACAAGCGCAAAAACAACGCTCGCGCGCCGGTGAGCTCGATGAAAAAACAAGCGGCACGAACGTGCGCGCCAGTCAGTTGATCGGAATGAACATCGTGAACTTCGAAGGCGAATCGCTCGGCGAAGTGAACGACCTCGTTATCGACGCCCAAAACGGCCGCATTCGTTATGCCGCCGTCGAGTACGGCGGGTTCCTCGGATTAGGCGATAAATTGTTCGCCGTTCCTTTCGAGGCGTTTGAAGTCCGTCCGGAAGAGGATGACCCCGACGATATGCTGCTGGTGTTGAATGTGAACCAGGAAACACTCGAAGGCGCGACGGGCTTCGACGACGAGCACTGGCCGAATTTCGCCGATCCGAAATTTACGAGCGAAATCGATAAGCGATACGGCATCGAACGCCGTCGCGGCGGCAAAGTGGATGTGAACATCAACCGCAAGGGCGTCGACGTCAACATCGAGAAAAAGAACAAAAATCAAGATGAGTGAGAACTGCTGAGAGACGGTAACGGAGTGACATGCAGTAGGGAGGCGGCTGCCGTCGCGGGTTGTGAAGTTCACAGTCCGCGACGGCTTTTTTTCATCCCTCTCCGTTTTAAACGATTTGATGCGAGACGACATTTCACGGCTGAGATGTCCCGTCGATAGAGCCGCGATCATTCAAGGAGTTGCAGATCATGCCACGAAATACGTGGAGCGATAAACGCGAACGTCAGTATCAACATATCAAAGAGAACGCCAAAGAGCGCGGCACGTCGGAAGACCGGGCCGAAGAGATCGCCGCGCGCACGGTGAACAAGACGCGGCGGCAGCATGGTGAAACGCCCAACAAGACGACGCAGGGGACGGGCAATCCGAATACCTCGCTGGACGACCGCTCGAAGAAAGAGCTTTACAACCAGGCCAAAAAGATGAAAATCGAAGGCCGCAGCAAGATGAGCAAAAGCGAACTGGTGAAAGCGATTCGCCATCAACAGTGACGCGACGGCATCTGCGGCAATTCATCAAGCGGATGCATGATTTTGCACCGGTCGCTCAATGACGTCCCGCCGCCAGGTTCGCACTTACGCGGTCGTTGCCGTGACGCCGCTCGAAAATCCATTTTCGCAACTCGTACAGGTCGCAGGAATTGCGGCCGGGCAATTTTGAAGCGGCGTCGAATCGCACAATGAGCCGGCACTACGGCACGTTTTGTGCGATACTTTTTATCCGCGAAAGCTGGCAGATTGACGAGAGCAGACCGTTAAATTCATTTTAACGGATTAACATACCGGCTCGGTCGGAACCCAATTCGAGTCGGAAACGGCACCGCCGCCGGCTGCGACGAACAGCCGGCGACGGTGTTTGTTTTTTGGGGCGATTAAAAGACTCTAACACAACCAGTTGTGCTTGTTAAAAACCGTTCCGATTGCGGACAACGGTTACGCACGTAGGTTTTGTTAGGATTATTAAGAACCTCTCCGGAAATGTTGGTAGAAATACAACATACCGTGCCCATTGCATGGCTTCGATACCACCAATTGCGGTCGATCCAACTTTCCGGATAGCCTGTAAGAGGAGAGAAATCAGCCGCAAAGTGACGCTGATGAATTTCGTCTCCGCATCAAGGAAATGAGAATTGAACCCAACACCATTAGCGACCAGGTGGAAGGTTCAGGAATTCCGACTCCGGTTCCGGTTATGGCAACACCGGAAACGCCGTTTTCCAACTGGTATAAAAAGGCAAGGTCGCCGTTGTCGTTGAGGCCTCGCGAAAAACCGAGCGCCGTCACGGTCGAACCGAAAAGAGAATCGCCGACGGCGATAACTTTGTCCGCAACCGGGTCGGATCCAGTGAAGATGCCGATGCCGCCGTCATCGAGAAAGCCGAGAAAGGCGAGGTCGCCCGAGTTGTTGAGGGCGACGAACTGCCCGAAACCGAGGAAGGGACCAGTATCATCAACGATGGGAGTGAGAGGTCCGCCGTTGCCCGTGAAGATCCCTTGCCCACCACCATCGAACAGCGCCCTGAAGGCCACGGTGCCACTATTGTTGATGGATGTGCCGTCAACAATGGTCTGAATGGGGCCACTGTCGTCGGCAATCGTCGTGGTGGTGCTGCCGTCGCTGGCAAACAAGCCGCTGCCGCCGACATCCAAAGCCGCTCGAAACAAAGCGACGTCGGAGTCGTTGATTTCGGGATACAAGCCGAAAAAACTTATGAACGGCCCGCTGCCATCGGCGATGAGATTCGTCGAACTCCCGTCGCCGGTATAAATCGCCTGACCGCCGGCCGTCAGCGACGCCCAGAAAACGACATTCCCGTTATTATTGATGGCGACATGCTCAAAGCCGCTGAACGTGCTGCTGTTGTCGGCGATCGTGGTGACGGCTCCGCCGCTGCCGCTGAAAATTCCTCGGCCTCCGGCATCGAACCCGCCATGGAATCCAACGACGCCGCTGTCGTTGATCGAGGTCACGAGGTCGAATCCGTTCAACGGACCGCTATCATCAACGATGGTGGTGATGGGACCGCCATTTCCGGTAAAGATGCCGGCGCCTCCCGAATCGAGTCCTGCCCAGAAAGAGGCGGTGCCATTATTGTTAAGAGAAGGTGCCCCGATGTTGATCAGAGGGCCGGTGGCAAATCCAGAGAGGGGGCCTGTACTATCGGCGACATTGATGAAGTCGTACCCGTGCGCCGAGGCTGGAATCATCAATGCGACGGCCAGGGCGCTCAACCAGTGAAACGTGTTGTACCGACTCATGGACCACCTCTCTCATTCATGTTACGTGGACATCTCCTTTGCGAATGTCTCATTGATTCGAACGATCCTGTTCGAATGCGGCCTGGAGCCGAACCAGACTCGCTCCGATCATTTTAGCACTTTCGCGCGGAAGCTGGTTTTCGAATCGGTCGAATTCGAACGAAAAAATAAAATTGCGTACGAGTGCAAAAATCGAGAATCTTCTCACAATCGGGTGTGCCCGCGCCGTGTGTTCCGCATAGCAAATAGAATTTCCCGGCATTCCGGCAGCGCCTATTCCGGCGTGAGATACTGGATCCGCTTTTGAATATCGACGTTGATGCTCTGATATCGCGTGAACAGGTTGCCCGAGCGGAACAGGTCGGTGCGGATGAATTCCATGTCGTCCGTCCCGATCGCGTGCGTGAAGATCGGCCGCAGATATTCGATCCCCAGTCGCGACGGCTGAAACCGCTGCGCATCGTAAAACGAGGGATGAACCTCGCGCGGGTGGATCTCGCACCAGCGGTCGCGCAATTTGTTGGCCGCGATCGAATCGACGGTCAAACCGTTGTCTTCGGTCCATTGCAGCGTGGCGACCGTGTTATTCTGCGAATCGATCAACAGTTCGAGCGCTTTGCCGCCAAGCTGCGAAGCACACGAGCGATCGAAGAGAATCGGTCGTCCGCCCCGCTGCGTGTGTCCGACTTTTCGCGTGAAGATGGCTTCATGGGCGTTGCGGTGCCGATTGTTCTTGCGGAAAAAATCGTCGCCCAGTTGCTGCATCAGCAGATGTTTGAGCTCCTCGGCGGCGCCGCTGTAAAGAATATTGCCGGCGGGATCGACGCTGCTGCGCGTATCGCCCAGCGGGCTGCCGGCGGCGTCGCGAATTCCCTCGCCGACGACGATCACCACGTGCTTTTGCAGCGTGTACAGCGCGGCGACGCGTTCCACAAGCCGCGGGACGTCGATGCACGTTTCCGGCAGCAGAATGATATCGGGTTGGCCGTACGCCGAACCGAGAGCGAGATATCCCGATTGCCGTCCCATGACCTCGATGATCCCGATCCGGCGGTGGCTTTCCGCCGTGGTGCGGAT
This sequence comes from Planctomycetaceae bacterium, assembly GCA_040881995.1. GTDB lineage: Bacteria > Planctomycetota > Planctomycetia > Planctomycetales > Planctomycetaceae > JAQCEJ01. The sequence continues at coordinate 55,933 of JBBECD010000217.1, read as the reverse complement.
GCGCTGCACGCCTTGCGCACAGACGAAAACCGCCGTCGCGTAACCGGGAGTGACGTAATTGATAATCTCGTCGAGGGCGATTTCGTTGCGGCCGGGCAGCTTGGAGTAGACCGGTTTGTCGTGCTCCCCATTGGGTTCGAGAACCCATTCATTCGGTTCGTCGATGTAGTTGAGTCCCAGGTCGTTGTCGATGGTTTTGGGGGCGAGCACGCAGGGAAAATAATCGGACAGGGGCTGCATGCCGTTTATCGTCCCGTCGCCGCCGATGCAGATCAGCCCTTCGATGCCGATCCGTTCGAGCGATCGGGCGATCTGTTTCAATTCCTCGGTTTGACTCTCGTCGATATAGGTGCGCGACGCACCGAGCAGGGTTCCGCCCAGGCAGGGGTCGAGTTCGGGAATCACCGTCCCCAGCGGATTTAACCGGAGGTGAGGAATTCGCGGGTCGAGTAACCCGGAAAATCCCTTCATGATCCCGATGACTTCCACGCCATGTTCGCAGGCCTGTTGCACGGCTCCGTAAATCGTGGCATTGAGGGCGGGTGTATCGCCTCCTGCGGTCAGAATTCCTATCTTCTTCATCAGAACATCCTTTCTGATTGACGAGAACGAACCGGCAGTGCCGCGGCGCACAACGATCGTCGTCTGCCGAGCATTCGCGCCGCCTGCGGTTCGGGCCGCTTCCTGCGGTAACGGCGTCCACGACGCCGCGCGAATCATACTTCATCCCGCTCGCGAAAACCAAGTGTATCGGCCGGCTCTCTCGGCCTCGGTCTTTTGTACGAGGTCACTTACGGCGTTTGACGCGCGCCGTTCAAGAATCTGAACGCCGCGGCCTTCGCGAATGTTTGCAAAAACCCGCGGCGTCAAATCCATTCGTGTTGAAAAACGACGAAAACGTCAAATTCTCAAGCATTCTATCGACGTGTTCCGATTTTGCCGCGAACGCGTTGACTTACTTCAACGTTTGGGCACGGAAGATGCCTTTTCACTTTGACAACGAATGCGGTTTTACAGAATCCTCGCGACAACTCCTGCTGGGGCAGAGTGCATTCGCGGGACGCGTAACCGCTTCGCCGCATATCAATTCGTTCCCGCCGGACTCGCGCCGACGGAAACCGCTGGAAAACAATCTGCAGATGACCCGGAATTTTTGCGGCCGCGGAAATTCCAACCCGTCGACGACGTTGCAGCCGTCGCAGACGGTCGATCGCTCGGAAGAGTTAACATGTCTCTTCGCGGGTTCGCCTGCAAACAACACACTCTCAGATTCTCTCTCACTCGAAAGGAACGTTAAGAATGTTACGCAAATTGTGGAATGATGAAGCCGGGTTCATCGTCTCCGCCGAACTCGTCCTCGTGGCCACCATCCTGGTCATCGGCATGATCGTCGGTTTGAGCGAAGTTCAGCACGCCGTGGTTCAGGAACTCAACGACGTTGGCGACGCCATCGGCGAATTGAACCAGACCTATGGATACACCGGTTTTCACGCTCGCAAGAGCGGAGCGGGCGGAGCCATTAAGTCCTTCACGGTCGGCTCACGCTTCAACGACTTCGGCGACGACTGCGATAACAACCAGTGCGATCTGGCTTGTGATCCCGCCGTGCCGGAAGCACCGAAACCGTAACGAAACATTCGAGTCTCCGGCTCGATGCTCAATACGCCCATCGAACACCCCTGAAGCGAATGCTTCAGGGGTGTTCTCGTTTTTTGCCCGCGGCGAATCGCCGTTGTGCAGGATTTCGATCACCGCGACTCAGCTCTCTTGTCGGCCGGCGTCAAGCGGGCTTTACATATTCTCCATGAGTCAAAGACAAACGTTTCCAGCGGGAAACATTCGACCCATCGGGGTCCGATTATAACGGCTCGATAATTCCCTTCGCGGCCGAGAGTTGCAGAATCGTTTCATGCCCCCGATCGATTTTTCATCGTTCGCGCAAGCCGCCGTCTCTCGAATGCCGGCCTCGCGGCATTTCGCGTGCAACTTGTGATGAGCGTCACTCGCCCCAGCTTCTCCGAACGATCGGTCTGAACGCCTCTCACGCGTGACCGGCGGACGCGATTTCCTTTCGTGGGAAAGTCGGAAGTCCGTCGAACGACTTGTTCAACCCGCGCCATCGTGCACGGCCGCGCTCGCCGTGCGTCTGCACGCTGCCGACCCATGAAACCGCGCACCGGCCCATACACACTCTCACTTTCGGAGGAAACTGCCCATGTTGAATCGCCTGTGGAACGACGAATTCGGATTTATCATCTCGGCCGAACTGGTCCTGGTCGCCACGATTCTGGTCGTTGGACTGGTCGTCGGCATGAGCGAAGTGCCGCACGCCGTGGTGCAAGAACTGAACGACGTCGGCGACGCGATCGGTTCGCTCAATCAGTCGTACGGTTACAGCGGCTTCTCGGCGAAAAAGAGCAACGGCAAGTTGAAATCGTTCTTCGTCGGCTCGCGATTCAGCGACAAAACCGACGATTGCGACGACAATCAATGCGACCTCGCCTGCGACCCCGCCCGGCCGGAACAGCCGAAGGGGCATCACTAATTCCGCCGTAACGTACGATTCGTCTGACGAAGCCGACCCGCTTCGATCCACACCGAACCCGCCCGTCCCGCCTTTCTCGCGAACTCCGGCAACCGATCCCATCGGTTGCCGGAGTTTTTTTCGTAGGAGCATGGCGCGATATTAAGCTCCAGGCGAAGGTTGTACGCCACGAACAGAGAACCGAACGGCCATCCGACTCATCACATCGTCAAAACGGACAGAGTTGAATCGCCATTCGCGGTAACCGACAGCGGTGAATACAAAAGAATTGGCGAACGTGTTTCTCATCCGTTCGTGACTTTTGTGCCTTTCGTGGTTCGCAGCATGAAGAACCACGAAAGGCACGAAACACACGAAAGATTTGGGAACACTTGAGATTCTGTGATGGTCCTGCGACATGGATTTGACGGGCTTCATGGTGAATTCATGACATTGTCATCGCATGCGGTTCTTGGCACAAAAAAATCGCCCGGCCTTCATTGGTGTTGAAGGCCGGGCGAATCGTTTCGTTCATTCGTCTGCGGGAACCTTATGATTCCTCGCCATCCGTCACGCGGCCGGATCGGCGTCCTCGGCTTCGGGACGCGGCGGTTCCGAATCGGCGGGAACGCCGTTGTCGGGAACCGGTTTGCCCGATTCGAACGTCGACGGACCACCATCGCCGCTCGGCACGCCGCAATTGCAGCCGGGGCAACTGCCGTTGCAGTCGCCGCTCAGACAGCACGTCTGTTGCGGGCAGACCTGCACCGGAACCATGCGGCAGACTTCGTACGGCTCCTGACGAGTGACGCAGCGAGCCACCATGCGCGTGCAGGTGACAGGTTCTTCACGGGTCACGCACCGCGCCACCCGCTGATTCACCATGTACGGTTCCTGACGCGACACGCACACCGGGATTTTACAGACTTTGGTTTCGCAGACCATGCGGCAGGTCGTCACCGGAATCTTGCGAACGCATTCCTCGGCGACCATGCGGCAGGTCTTCACCGGAACCTGACGGTTCACGGTTTCGCAGACCCAGCGGCATGTTTTGACGGGAACGCGCGTCACGACTTCTTCGGCGACCATCCGGCAAACTTGATAGGGCACCCGCTCTACGATCTCTCGCGGGCAAAGTCGCGTCACCTGCACCGGGCAATTCTGGCGGACCACTTCCGTCACGTACGTCGTCACCGGAACCTGGCGTTCGCAAACCTGCGGACACCAGACCCGCCGGCACGTGTAAAATCCGGGGCACTGCACCATGCAGGTCCGCGGCACGCCGCAATCCCACGTCACGCGCGGCACGGTCGGACCGGGATGATAAACCCGCTGGGTGACCCAGTTTCCGGTCATGTAGCGTTCGGTGCGACAGGTCGTCACCGGACGGCAGACCGTATAGCAACGGGTCTGATTGATCGTCTCGGTCACCGGTTCCATCACCACGCGGCGACATTCCCGTTCGACCGTTTCGGTCACGGGACGCATCACCGTGTGCCGGCATTCCCGTTCCGACGTTTCGACGACCGGGCGACGCACGGTGTAGCTGCAATCCCGCATCGTGGTTTCCCACACGGGACGCATCACCGTGTAACGCTCTTCGCGTTCGGCGGTCTCGTACACCGGCCGGCTGACCGTGTACTGTTTTTCCTGGTACTGGGTCTGGGTCACGGTGCGGAAACATTCCACCTGACGGTCCTCGTACACGACTTCATTGATGAGGCGGTTGACCGTGTACTGTTGCGGCTCGTAAACCATTTCGTTGACGGTGCGGTAACACGTCTGACGCTCCACGCGGCAGGCCGTGTAACAGGCAACGGGGGCGCAACAGTCCGTCGGGCAACAGCCATAACCGGCGGCGCCACAATAGCGGCCGGCCTCGGCTGAATTTCCGGCAAGCAGGGCCAACGCGGCCACGGCTGCCGTTACAAACGATCGCATGGGATTCTCCTTTTGTCAGTACATCTCGTGTTGTGATGCGAAGTGGTATATTTACTTTTGCCCGCAGTTTCACCCATTCACACATTATGGGCAAAGCCGCTATCTCAATGCAAATTATTAATTGTGGTTCAATGCTATCTGACAAAAAAATCTCACCCGTTGTGGGTTGACCTCAAAACATAGAACACGAAGCTCGCCAAAATTGAGCAAAATAATCCGATTCCGTAGAATCTCGTGGTGACATAAAGAAACATGTGCCGAAAACGTGCACGCTCGATATAACCGGTCGTCCGCCTCTCGCGAGCGGCTTCGTCGTAAGTCCAACGACGATTCGCAACGAAACGCCATAAATGCCATCACCATTCATGAGTTCCATTCCATCAATCCGGTAAGATATGATGTCGCCTGCGATCAACCGTTGTGATTGAATTCTCCGCTGCGAGACTCGCGAACCATGACGTTACTACCGCTCGACTCATCCGGACATTCCTATGGGTCGGTCTCTTTGATACTTTCAGACCTCCAGAAGGAGTTCGACGACCGCGTCACCGTCGACGCCGCCGTCCGTCTTGAGCATGGACACGATGTCTCGCATCACGTGGCTCAGCCTCCCGACGCCGTTTTCTTTCCGCGCACCACGAACGAAGTCGCGCGTGCGGTTTCGCTCTGTGCCGCACACCGCGTGCCGATTGTTCCGTTCGGAACGGGTACGGCGGTGGAAGGGGGCGTCGTCGCCGTTCGCAAGGGATTGTGCATCGACCTCACGCGGATGAATCGCTTTCTCAGCGTTTCCGCCGTCGATGCCGACGCGGTCGTCGAAGCGGGTGTGACTCGCAAACAGCTCAATCGATTTCTCGAAGAAAAGCACGCCGGCGTCTACTTTCCGGTCGACCCCGGTGCCGACGCCTCGCTCGGCGGGATGGCGGCGACGCGCGCCTCGGGCAGCGCCGCCGTCCGATACGGCACGATGCGCGAAAACGTTCTCGGCCTGACGGTCGTTCTTGCAAACGGCGAAACAATTACAACGGGCGGCCGGTCGCGCAAATCATCCGCGGGATACGACCTCACCCATCTGTTCGTCGGCTCCGAGGGAACGCTCGGCATCATCACCGAACTCATCGTCAAACTCGCGCACGTTCCCGAAGCCGCCTCCGCGGCGGTCTGTCCGTTCCCCACGTTCGAGGCCGCCGTGCAGACGGCCATCGACGTCATCACCTCCGGCATACCCGTCGCGCGGCTGGAACTGCTCGACGACGTGCAGATGAAAGCCATCAACGCCTACTCGCAGCTAAACTGCCAAGTCGCACCGACGCTGTTTTTCGAATTCCACGGCTCGAAATCGGCAGTGATCGAACAAGCCCGGCGCGCCGAAGGCATCGCCAAACAACACGGCGGCGATCAATTCCAATGGGCCACCGACGAAGCCGAACGCCATCGACTGTGGCAAGCGCGACACGACGCCTATTATGCTTCGCTCGCACTCAAACCAGGGGGCGAGGGATACGTCACCGACGTCTGCGTGCCGATGTCGCAGTTCGCCGAGTGCGTCCGCCGGACGAAACGCGATCTGCAATCGTGTTCGCTCCCCGCGCCGCTGTTCGGCCACGTCGGCGACGGCAACTTTCACGTCGTCTTCTCGATCGATCCGCACCGGCCCGAAGAACTCGCCGAGGCGAAGCGGCTCAGCGAACAGATCATCACACACGCCCTATCGCTCGGCGGCACCTGCACCGGCGAGCACGGCATCGGATTAGGAAAACGCGAAGCCCTCATCAAAGAACGCGGCCCCGCCATTGACGTGATGCGATCCATCAAACGCGCACTCGACCCGCACAATCTCATGAACCCAGGCAAAATCTTATAAACCCTTCTCCCTCCAGGAGAAGGTGGCCGAAGGCCGGATGAGGGGGCCTATGAAGAACGGATGAAGGATGAGTCAGAATTCTGCATACCAGCCCGAAGCGCAAGCGAGGGTTCTTCATCCCCCAAAAAAAGGCAGATCCATTTGAAAGGGTCTGATTTAGCAACGCCAGCGACTAGAATAATCTCACGCAGAGGCGCAAAGCAAATTAGAAACTCTAACACAACCGGTTGTGCTTGTTATTTATGCCGCAAATACGGCAGAAAATCGTCACGCACAGAGGTTGTGTTAGAATGAATAAGAAAGTGTCGCATCTCTTCCCTTCGCGCCTTTGCGCCTTCGCGTGAAACCCGTTTTCTCAGAACCGGAGAACCCAATATGATACGCCTCATCATTTGGACTTGCGTGATGACCGGTCTCGCTCATTCATTCATCGCCGCAGAACCCAAGCTCATCCGCGATTTCGACAAGGCCCAACGCACCTCCCCGAAAGGGCTCTTCTCGTTTTCGTATCGCCTCGCCGATCCGAGTTTCTGTTACGCCTCGTGCTGCGTCGACGTCGATAACGACGGCCGGCGCGATCTCTTCTTCGCCTCGCGCGGCACGAAACATCTCACCCGGCTCGATGCCCAGTCCGGTAACATCGTCTGGAGCAAACCATTCGTCGGCGAACAACAATCGCTGAGTGCCTTCGACGTCGATCAGGATGGCGACTTCGAAATTCTCTACACCACGTCGAGCCCCGGACGATTGAACATCGTCGATCACACCGGCGAGGTCGTTCGCTTCTGGGAAACAACCGACTGGAAAATCGGCAACTCACCGGTGATTCTCGATGCCGATGGGAATGGAAAGCTCGACGCCATCTTCGGCACGCGCGCCGATTCGCTCGTGCGGCTCGACCTCGCCTCCTTCCAGGAAATTGCCCGTCACATCGAATGGTCGCAGTGCGGCTGTCACACGTCGGCCCTCGATGTCGATCACGACGGCACGTGGGATTTCTTCGCCGGTTCGGGCGACGATTTTGGATTGAAGGGGCGCCTTTATCGCTTCGATCCGACTCTCGAAATCCGCTGGCGACACGACACCAACGACAACGCTTCGAGTGCCGATGCAGTGCTTGTCGACCTCGACGGCGACGGGACCGTCGAAATCCTCAAGTCGGTCGACAATTATAAAGGGGACGACAATCACGAAGCTCTCGTCGCGTATTCGGTCGACGGCGAGAAGTTATGGAGCGTTCCCGGCATCGCCGAGGAAGATTCCCCCAACGCCGCCGATCTCGACGGCGACGGCGAGATCGAAATCATCGGCATGACGTTCGGCGGCGAGGTGTATTGTCTGAACGCGAAAGGCGAAACGCTGTGGAGAAAAGATCTCCGCCCCGAACTCGACGACGGAACCCACATGTACATGACGCCGATCCTGTGCGACCTCAACGGCGACGAGCAGTTGGAAATTCTGGCGATGACCAACGGCACGTACTTCGAAACCGAAGTACAACAGCAGAGCAAGCCGCACGCGATTCTGTTCGCGCTGAATGCGAAGGGAGAAATCCTCGACCAGTTCGATCTAGGCTCGGCGAGATATTTCGGCGAAGCCTTCGCCTGCCAGTCAGCCCGCGGCGAGAATCTGTCGATCGTCCTCTCCGGCAGCGGCGGGATGGACGTCATCGAAACGAAAGGCAAAGGCCCGAACAGCGAATACTTCCAACGCCGGCGAACGTATCAGCGGTTAAACGTTGTTCAATGGGCGTATGAAGAGACCTACTTTCTCTATCGCGGCGAGAAGGAGGACGTGCAGAACGGCACGGACAATTTGATCCTGAAGAAGATCGGCAAAAACGATGAGGGCGAACCCCTCTACGCTCCCCAGGGTCATTTCATTTCGGAGCCGTTGGACGTTCCACCGGGTTGTGAGTTCACGACGCTGACGTATGAAGTCGACACTCCCGAGGGAACGAATTGCAAAGTCAGCTTGATTGATGAAGCACGCAAAGTTATTTTGGATAATGTGAAGCCGGACCAGAAGTTGGAAAACGTCGGTTCGACCGTACGCGTGCTGTTTGAATTGAGCACGGATGATGAACTGAAGACGCCGCGGTTTGATGGGTATCGGTTGGAGTTTTGGAAACGGGCTGAGTGATAACAAAAGGAGCGATTGAATGTCATCATTTGTCTCACCATGCTGTATCATTCAAATCTCACTCCTTGCAACACTGGTAACAGGCTGCTCGGACATCCATGTCAGTGAATTTTCGGAATCGACCGATAAAACTTATGATGAATTCATTAAAGACGGTGGTAGGGAATGGTTTGATCCCAACGGCGCTTCTGACATCTCGCAACGGACATCATCGACTCGGGATGGGTACGATGCTTGGTGGCGCTTTGACGTAACCGAAGCCGACTTTAAGAAAATCGTAACCGAGGTGACCAAGGCGGAACACGGCCCCGCCGACGTTGAATTCGATACCTCTGCTGAACCTCCCTCCGAATGGAATGCGCAATCAGACGTACCGACATGGTGGACGATAGAGCGTGGCAACAATCCGCTGAGTATTCATTGGTGTTACAGCGTCGGTGACGCTCAGGGCAATCGAGCGTCAAAACGCTGGTTTTCCCGCAGAAAAGTGCTGGTTTGTCGCGTTGTATCTGGTTGACATCGCGATTTTGGACCAAAGTATGCTCAAAAACGCTTGAAATCAGGGCAATCGACACTCGATTGCCCTGCGGTGACGCTGAGCGTCATCATGGTTGGTTGTTCGTGTATAATCCGGATACCGAGACGGCATGGTGCTGGCATTGGAATCATCAGTGGTCGTCGAGCGAGTGCCGGGTGCCGGGTGCCCCCGTTGAGATCCATTGAACGACCCATTCCGATTTTCGCGTGCCACGGCCGTGTCAGCCGTGTCTTCGATGATAATGAGATCTTAAAAAGCTGTGCGAAGCAATCGAAGATCCACATAAAATCGCCCGGCACACAAGAATCAGGACCAAGGGGTATGTTAACATTCCACCGGGGCACCCGGCGCTTGATCGTGCTTTACGGTGGAGCACCTGCATGTGCCGTTTGCCTTAAGGCGGCATCGATGGCACTGCCAGATGTATGCAATAATTTTCTCGACGCGTTGGATGATGCTGTAGATGAGGGGTGTTGTTGGTAATAATTTAAGCAGGAGTTTTATGATGTCTAACCTGAACCAGCGGTGGACGATTAGTAGGGTAGAGTGGCTGCATTTAGAGATGGGTGGATTTGGGGGAATGATTCTAATGTATTATGCATCGCACAGTGTGCTGTTGTCGTTAGTCGTAGGGCTTCCGTGTGGCATAGGTGGTGTGGCATTCGCTTTGGTGCTTCTCAGATTGACCTTTGGCCCCCGGGTCTTCGAAATACCTCACGAATTTGTCCAAAGCCGGCACATGTACGTCGGCCTGTCTATTATTGTGTCATTAGCTGTTGTAACTGTCTTGTCGTACCTTCTTGGTGATTTGGAAAGCACGTTGAGTCGTATTCTTTGGGTTCTCATGACTTTTTGGATTCTCGCCACGCATCTCCACTACTCCTTCTTGGAGAAACCTAACACGACTTGAAACAATACGTAGGCCCGGGTGCCCCCGTTGAGATCCATTGAACGATCCATTCCGATTTTCGCGTGCCACGGCTGTGTCAGCCAGCCCTTTGAAGGTGTTAAATCCGCTTGTTTTATAGTGTTTTCTGAAAAATGCGTGGTAAAACAAACAGTTGATTTCGCATAATCAAAATGCCAATCAAATCTGGCTGCATGACAGCTTGAATTGAACCATGTTTTCTAGGGGTTTTGAATCGCCTTGGCTTCACAGACTTCGTGCGTTGCCCAATCCTCCAAAAAACCACCTTCAAAGGGCTGCGTGAATCAGGCGTGCCGGAAATCCGGCTCGACTCCGCTCCATCGAGCCGTGACGTCAACCGGTGCTCCGGGCACAGCCGGAAAACGTACAGAGGCCATCGAGATTATTCGGCTGCTGATCGCCGCAGGAGCCGACCCTTCCCTCACCAATAAATCGGGACGGAAGCCTGCCGACTACGTCAAGGATGACGCTATTAAGTCGCTGCTCAAAACTTAATACGCCAACTCCGGCAATTTCGCTTTCGCCTCTTTCCCGTGGTCGCGCAATGACGCGCGGAGGGTGACTTTTACTTCCTGTCCGCCGAACGTGGCCTTCATTTCTTGCTGCATGCCCGCGACGCCAAACGGCACGTCGGGGTGGCGGAAGATGCGATGCATCACGTCGAGCTTTGCACCGCCGATTTCCAACTCGTTCTGTCCCGAGACGACTTGGCACTCGAGTTGGCCGCGCTGCCAGTTGACTTTTTCTTTCGCGTCTTCGATCTTCAAATTCTTTTTGGGGCCCTGAAATAGAATCGCAAAAATGGGATCCCGCAGCTCGATCGACTCGACGGCCTCGGGTTCCATCCGGTCATATTTCACCCACTTTTTTTCCGCCTTGGCGAGCGGATCTTTTCCCTCGCCGAATTCCTCTTCGGGGACGAGCAAACGCCACGTCAAGTTGCCAAGCTGCGGCACGTCGATCGCCGGCGGGGCGGCGACGGTTTGTTCGTACTCAATAAATCGGCAAAGCTTTCCGCCATAAGTTGCCTGCCCGACCAACCGGGCCGTCGCCGACATGATGAATTCCTGATCGTTCACCATCACATTCACGTTATAAGTCGCCCACGCACCGTCATGGGGCAACGTCTGCATGAGCGCCGCCGACGTCGGTTCGTCGGCGACGGCGGGGAAAAGAGCACCGATCGAGACGCTCACGACAACGGCCGGCAACAACAGGCGACGATTCATCAGGGGTTCCTTGTGAAGTGAACAAAAATCGGATCAGCCTCTGAAAAAATGTTTTTCCGGAGGGAGCATGTTTACGCCGGCTCGATCGCCCGGCGGAATGTGTTTCCTTTGTCGATCAGCGTGAATCCCAGCGACTCGAGCAGAGGGATGGTGGCGTCGTTGTCGGCTTCCACGTGGGCTTCGGCGAGGACGATGTTTTCTCGCACTAACCGCTTGCAGAGGTCGATCAATAATGCCTGGCCGTACCCCATGCGGCGGTTGGGTTCGGGGACGTACATGTCGACCAGGCCGACGGAGCGGACGTTCCAGCGGGGCATGTACCAGTCGAGGCCGACGACCGTCACCTCGACCACCGGGTCGCCTCCCGCTTTGGGCGTGAGTTGAAACTGCAGCAGATCGAGCCGGCCGTAACGCGTGAACCACCACCAGCTTGGATTCGTCGGCTGGTCGACGACGGCGATTTCGGTTTTCCGGCGGATGTTGATCAAACGCAGATGAAACGGGTCGGCCATTTGCGTCAGGTCGCGGTGATAGACGTAGAACCGCTGATGGATTTGAAAACCCAGCGATTCGAAAAACGGCTTGGCCGCGGCGTCCGATTCGAGAAATCCCGAAACCTGACTCCCGCCGTACAGTCCGTGATAGAACGGGTCGAGATGCCGGCTCCCTCCCGCCTGCAGCATGGCGGCACCCGATGCGCGGGCGTATTGCTCGGCGCGGCGGACCAATTCGCGGCCGATTCCCTGCCGGCGAAACTCGGGGTGGACCATCACCAGGCAGATGACGGCGATCTCTTTCGAGAGGGCCGATTCGTCGGGCAAACAGCCGAAACCGACGTGAATGGCCCCGACGATTTCATCGTGGTGAAGCGCGACAACCAAGCCGTGGTGATCGAAGTAGGGCTGGCAGAAAACGAGGTGCTCGAATGCATCGGTGGTGAATGCGGCTGCCGCACCTCGGCCGAGCTCCGACGCATGCCACAAGCGGACGAGCTGCGGCGGATCAACGTTTCGGAAATGTCTGTACTCGACCACGCGGCCCCCCCGACCTCTTAAACCGCAGAAAAACTTGGGTCCATTCGCGAGTTTTTTGCTGTGTCGTCGCAACTCCATCGCCAAGGTTTTTCTGCGGGTTAACGGACCTTACGAACCGCTTCGACAATCGCCTCGGGCGTCAAACCGTATTTGACCAGGAGCCCCTCGGCATCGCCGCTTTCGGCGAAGCCGTCGCCCAGATTGACGAACGCCATCGGTACGGGAGCGATACGGGCGGCGACGGTCGCCACGCACGAGCCGAGCCCTCCGTGAGCGAGATGTTCTTCGGCGACGACGATGCGGCCGGTTTCGCGGGCGGCTTTGAGGATGGCGTCTTCATCGATCGGTTTGATCGTCGCCATATCGACGACCCGCACCGAGACCCCCTCTTTACTCAGAATTTCGGCGGCGTCGAGCGCGGCGGCGACCATCAAACCGTTGGCAATGACCGTGGCGTCATCCCCCTGTCGGACCACCTGCGCCTTGCCGATTTCGAAGTGGCAGCCGTGCTTGTAAACCTCGGCGACTTTAGGGCGTCCCAGTCGGAGGTAAACCGGTCCCTGATGCTGCAGCATCGCTTCGGTCGCCGCCGCCGCGGAGATCGCATCGGAGGGGACGATGACCGTCATGCCGGGAAGCGAACAGGCGAGCGAGACATCTTCGATCCCCATTTGCGAGGGGCCGTCTTCGCCGATGGAAATTCCGGCGTGCGAACCGACGAGCTTGACGTTCAGCCCGGGAAAGGCGACCGACATGCGAATCTGATCGTAGGCGTTGCACATCAGAAAACAGGCGAAACTGGCGACCACGGGCGTTTTTCCGGCCCCGGCCAATCCGCCGGCAACGCTAACCATGTTGCTTTCGGCGATGCCGACGTTGACGGCCCGCTCGGGAAAGGCCAGGGCGAAGACTTCCGTGCGCGTGGAGTTGCCGACGTCGCCGTCGACGACCACGACATCGGGGTATTTTTCTCCGAGAGCCCGCAGCGCATCGCCGAAGGCATCGCGCGTCGCTTTCCCCAGTTTCAATCCGCTCAATTCACCGAGATACATGAGACATTTCTTTCTTGTTCTGATTTTCTTTCTCCCTCTCCCTCCGGGAGAGGGCCGGGGTGAGGGTGCCTTTTAATCGAAGGATGAATTATGAAGGATGAAGGATGAGTCAGAAAAAATGCGATGGTCGTCTTCTCTGACTCATCCCTCATCCTTCCGCTGCTACGACAACAGCGCGAGCGCCCTCTCCGCCAGGGCGGGGGAGAGGGGTTTGCCGTGGTAGTTCAGGTCTTTTTCTTCTTCGAGAATCGGGATGATACCGAACCCCTTGCGGGTTTGGGACACAATCACGCTGGGACCGTCGGTGATCTTGACGGCGTTCGTCAATGCATCGACGACGCTGGCCATGTCGTTGCCGTTGATCGTCTGCGTCTTCCAGCCAAACGCCTCGAACTTGGCGGCGAAGGGGGTGAGATCGAGGACGTCTTTCGTCGCACCGGTCTGTTGAAACCCGTTCTGATCGATCATCGCCGTCAGGTTGCCGAGCTGATATTTATGAGCGGTGGCGATCGCTTCCCAGACCTGGCCTTCGCCCATTTCGCCGTCGCCGATCAGGACGAACACGCGGTGCGGTTTCTTGTCCATGCGGGCGGCGAGGGCGTAACCGATGCCGACCGAAAGTCCCTGGCCGAGCGAACCGGTCGAGGCGTCGATCCCGGCCATCCGCCGCATGTTGGGGTGGCCTTCGAGCGGCGAGCCCAATTTTCGCAGCGTGAGGAGTTCTTCGACCGGGAAGAATCCCGCCTCGGCCATCGCCGCGTATAATACGGGGACGGCGTGCCCTTTGCTGAGGACGAAGCGATCGCGGTCGTTGCTGTCGGGATGGCGGGGGTCGTAATTCATAAAACCGCCGAAAAACAGGGCGGTCACGACTTCCGCCGCCGAGAGGCTGCTGGTGGGATGCCCGCTCGCCGCGGCGGTGGTCATATTGATGATGTGCCGGCGGATGATGCGTGCTTTTTCTTGCAGGACATCGAGAGAAATCGTATTCGTCACGTTTTATCCTTTCCAGTAATGGGAATCGACGAGTATGCTACCTTGAGACGAGCCAAGAGACAACCGGATGGATGCTTTTCCGGCGGAAAAATGGTCGAGGGTCCAGGGTCGAGAGCCAGAGAGGAGAAGACAAGGAGACTTGGAGACGGAGAGACAAGGAGGAAAATCGTTTAGCCGCGACGCGAAGGGTTTCCGTAGCGGAGCGCTTTCCCTTCTCCCCCCGGGAGAAGGTGGCCGAAGGCCGGATGAGGGTGCCTTTTCGGATGGGACACGAGTTTGAGCATCGATCACGACCGCTGGACCGATCAAGAACTGTTCGCCTACCTCGACGAACAGTTGACGACGCCGGTGTTGGCCGAGTTGGAACAGGAACTGCGCGACTCGGCGACGCTGCGCACCCGGCTGGCCCGGCTGATGACGCTCCGCAATCAGGGAGATCACTCGGTCGGCGAAATCTGGCGCGAACAACGGCTGAGTTGTCCCGAGCGGGGCGTGTTACGCCGATACCTGCTCGGCATGTTGGACGACGAATTAAAAGACTACATCCGCTTTCACACCGAAATCGTCGGTTGCCGGTACTGCACGGCGAATCTCGCCGATCTCTCGACAGCCGGTGAAGCCTCAGCCCCCGAGACCGAAACCCGCACGAAGCGATACTTCGAATCATCCGCCGGCGAACTCCCCAAATCGCAGTGAAGCGTCTTACACCGTCCAGCCCGAAGCAGATTCTTTCGTTTAGCCGCGACGCAAAGCGGAGCGCTATATGAAGCAAAGTGAGACGCAACTTCCTAACCAAGGTGCCAATAAGGTGAAACGATGAAACATCCCGACACTGAAACAATCGACTTATTCGCAAGGCGATCTGATCGCACCGTGTTTTGGATTGCAATGTCCTTTGCACTTGGCGGCGCACTTCTTGATCTCGGAGCTGCATTCATGAAGGAAAGCGGGGTCGCAATGCTCTGGGGCATGTGGATTCCGCTGTGTTTCATGACCATTCCACCAATCCATTATTTGTGCCGCTGTGTACGCGAATTGGAAGATCGGATTGATGCGCTTACTCAAAATCGTGAAGATCGTAATGCCGCCTGACGGCTCCAATGCAGATGGTGTCCGCACTGAAGCAGTTGCGTTCGTTTATGAATCTCAGGTTAATATTGTCACGAAATGAAGCTTGGTAATGGACAATCTCGTGTGCATTCAACGAGTCGAGCGTCGGTCGATTGATGCCTTGTCTTCAGCCCCAAAGGGGCGTTCATTCTCCCAGCCAGGTCCGCAGGGCCTGGTAGACGTTTCCCCAGAAATCTTCTTTTCGGCCCAACGGGCCAACAGTTCGTTGTCGTACGAAATGGCATTTGAACTGCCGGCCCTTCAGGCCTCTCGTCAGATGGGGGACCGTTTCCAGGGGCGAAGCCCCTGGCTATAGGAACTGCTGGCCCTTCGGGCCGGAAGAGAAAGGCTGTTTCGTCAATCGAGAGTTGTGACATGATTAACCTGAGACTCAAATAGCCGCGACGCGATACGCAGCGGAGTGCTTTCATCCTTCTCCCTCTGGGAGAAGGTGGCCGAAGGCCGGATGAGGGTGCCTTTGGTTTTCGGCGTTTTGTAGCGCAGTCGACGAAGCGGAGCTTCGAAGACTTGCGTTCCCAAGCGGAGCTTGGGAACGAGATCGTCGTGCGTTGTCTTTTGACAACACGCGCAACATGTTCGTTGCCGCGCCGCCACGTACAAGCCGTTTGACGCGAGCAAAGCGAATGAAACAGCCGCCGCGCGAATTGGCATATCTCTTGCATCACTGAATTGACGGCCGAGCGCATGACGCTCGCCGCACTTCAGTGAACAGTCAGGAGCAGGAACATGATCGGCCTCATCGAACTTCACGATCTCACATCGCTCGAACAATATCGCATGACCTGGGACGATCTCTGGCGTCAGACGTTGCCGAAATCGTTCTGTCAGTCGTACGCCTGGTTCTCGGCGTATGCCCGTCATTTTCTGCCGGAGAATTCTCTCCGCGTATTGGTCGCGTCGGTTAACGGGAAGACGCTGGGAATCGTTCCGCTCGTCATTCGCCACGTCGAAACCGGCGTCGGCACGCTCCGCATGTTGACGTACCCGCGCTGCTCGTGGGGTTCGATCGACCGGCCGATTGGGCCGCATCCGACCGCGGCGATCATGCTCGCCATGCGTCACTTGCAGCAATCGCCCGCCGATTGGGATCTGATCGACCTGCGCGAAATTCGCGACGGCGGCGGAAACCATTCGCGGCTGTCGAACTCGCTGCGAAACGCGGGGCTGGCGTTTCGTCATCGCGACTGGGATACGCAATCCACCGTGTGCTGCGAGACCGACTGGTGGACGTACTGGTCGAACCGCCCCGCGCCGCTGAAGGAACGGGCGGCATCCGCCTATCGAGACTTTGCCCGGCAGGGGGAGATCGAACTCATCCGCCAGCGCGAGGTGACGCCGCAATCGCAAGTGCGCAGCCGGCAGTTCTCGTCGTACACGGGCCGGTGGGGAAACCAGTTCAGCGGCGTCGACTTGTGGACGCAGTTCGAATCGCTCGCCAATCTTCCTCAACGCGACGTCTCCTTCTTGCGCGAGGTGCATCCCCAAGCCGCCCAACTGGGAATGGCCGACCTGGCGGTGCTGCGCGTGGGACGCGAACCGATTGCCGCCGCATATGGCTGGCATGCCGCCGGTGACGTTACGAACTGCTGGCTCGGGCAGGGGACCGATCAACCCGAATCGGCCGGCACGCTGCTGATGGAAACGCTGCTGCAGGATAGTTTCGCCCGCGGCGACCGTCAAATGCGGCTTCGCGGCGACGAGCATCCCGCATTCGCCGATTGGGAAACCGATCGCGAAACCACGTCGCGGTTCACGCACTTCTCGACGACGAGCACGCGGGCCCAAATGCTCAGGCTGAACCAGTACGTCCGCCAATTATGGCACGGCCCGGAGACCGCCCATGCAACGATCGCCGGTCCGAAGTCGATCGTGCCGGCCCCGCGGTTCAATGTGGTCGGATGAGCGAATTCGAACGGGCCTGCCTTTCGTCCTTCTCCCATTGGGAGAAGGTGGCCGAAGGCCGGATGAGGGCGCCTATGGTTTTTTAAATCACGAATGACGAAATCCGAAACGTGCCGCGCCGACAGGCGTCCTTCGTCATTTGAGCATTCGTGCTTCGGATTTGATTCGACATTCGAACTTCGACATTCGTCATTCCGCCGCAACGCGGCGGTTAGCGCAGATTCTCGGCGGTGAATTCGGCGACGACTTTGCCGATCATTCTCATGAAGCCCTCATGCGCCCGGAACTTTGCTTCGGCGCGGTTGTCCGCGCGGGCGATCGTAAAGGTCACGACGTCTTCACCGGCGACGAACGACGATTCGATCAGCTCGCGAATCTTTTTCTGCGTCGGCTCCTTCGACTTCGCGGCATTCAGATCGATCCACGGTTTGACCTGGACATAGAAGTCGATCACCAACGGGCTGATATCCGTCGCGGTATCGTCGTTCACGAGTTGAATCGCGGCTTTCAGACGCTCTTTGCCATCGACCCCTTCGGCAATCCAGGCGGTTTTTGGCCCGGTGGCGAACCAGACATCGACCTCCGACCCGAGCCATTGTTCGAAGATGGCGACGCCGCCGGAAACGATGTGTGCCTTGTGCAGCGCCACGTCGCCGACCGTCTCGACGTCGAATTCGACGGTGTTGCCTTCCTTCATTTCGGGGAACTGTTTCAGGATTTCGCGGACCGTATCGGCTCCGTTCTCCGGCAGGCGGATGCCGCCGAGCAGCCCGTGCTTGTTGTCGGCCTCGGTCGTCATCTCGGCGTAGGCGTCGACGATCCCCATGTTCGTGCCGTCTTGGAGCAACGTCACGAATAATTGGAGGGCTTTTTTGCTGGCCGCTTTTCCGGAGTCGCTTAACTCGGCAATGCCGTCGATTTTCTTTTCGGCGACGGGGAGGCCCTGAGCGAGCGAGGCCAGCAGGTGCCCCTGCCGCATCGGGTCGATCGGGAAGTTCGACTTCACGCTCATGATCGCGTTTTCGCTGCGGCTCATCGCCTGAAACAGGCCCCGTTTTTCAGCGAGCTGTTGAATGCTAAAGTCGAGCGGCGTTCCCGTGAGCGCCGTGAGATCGAAATCGACCGACCCGACTTTCTGGTCGACGTCGGTCGTCCAGCCGATGATCAATTGTTCGGACTCGACGACGAAACGTTCGACCTCGGTGAATTGATGCTCGGCGAGAAGCCTCCGCAGCGCGAATTCGTCTTCGCTTTCATCCTTCAGCGGTTTGAGGAGGGCGAGGAACTCCTTGCGGAGTTCCTGGACGGCGTCGCGCCGCGCCTTGAGATCGGCTTCGTCTTTTTTCGTGTTCTTGATGATCGCCCCGAGATCGAACTTCCGTTGCACCAGCGGGGCCAACGCGAGCGCGGGATCGGGCGCCTTGTCGGGGACGTCTTTGGCGTCTTCGGCGATCGAAACATAACCGTTATCGAAGCGCATGAAGCCTTTGAACCCGCTGCCGTTCAGCGCCCAATAATTGCGCCCCTTACGAGCCGCTTTGATCTGGAAACCAACGAGATTCTCTTTTAGAAAACTGTTGATGTTGGTGATGGGAAAATGCGAGCGGTAACTCAGCTTTTTATCTTGCAGCAGCAGATCGATGCGGATCGGTTTTTTGGTATCAATGCCCGGCAAAAAGGTATCGAGCGTCTCGGAAAGACTGGCCCACTGCTTCTTATCCTGAGCATTGCCCAGCTCGACCATGAACTGCAGATCTTTTTTGAGTTCATCGGCACCGGACATCATGGTGGTGATTTCGGGGAGGGAATTCTGCGCGAACGCCGAAACCGCCGAGCCGCAAGTCACAAGGGCGACCACACAAAATCTCATCACTCCGTTCACGAGCATCTCCTCTGAATCTATTTCGGTGGCTATTTTCAAAATCGTCTGCGGGCAATGTTCGATGACGCTCAAGCGGGTATTTTACCGACGGAATGGACGAACGTGATCGATGTTCATCGAGCATTTCGCTCGAACAGCATTTCGAACATATTACCCATCCTGCTTAGAGTGAAGGATAGGGGATTCTACTATCGTTTGGCAAGCGGGACCGCATGAAAGGCGCGCCGACGAAACCTGGCGCCGGTACGCGGCCGCTTGCGTCCTGAGCAGATACCACGGTTCCAGAAGTAGGGTTTCGGTATCTTAGGAAAGCCGCCTTGAGTTTTGACAATTTTCCGTGCAGAACAGGAGCAGGGGGCAGCTCTTGACTGATCGGCAAGCTTGCCGCATGTTCGTCAGCTTGACACGTTCTCGCTTGGGGATGACAAACTCGCCGCTCTTTCGTAGCATTTCAGGCATGGCGCAGACACTCACCCTTCAGAGAGGAACACAATGAATTCGGACATCCGCCTCGACGACGAATCTCCGCTCGATTTGGCGCAGATTTTAAACGAGCTCGACAACGAAGATTGTATCCTTCCCTACGACGCGATTCGTGCGGCGCAAAAGCATCGCGAACAGATGACGCCTCTGTTGATTGAAATGCTCCGCCAGGCCACCGAATGGGTGCGCCAGGGGAACGACGCCGAAACCAACGGCCATCTCATCGCCCTGTTCCTGCTCATTGAATTCAAGGCGAAGGAAGCCTACCCGGCGATTATCGATTCCTTTTCGCTTACCGATCTTCAGGCAATGGACTTGTATGGCGACGCCCTGTTGGATTTTATGCCGGGCTTGCTGGCACAATTAGCTCACGACGACCTGACGGTGATCGACGACATAATCGCCAACCCGGCATTCGGCAGTTTTCGTTGCGATGCCCCCGATGTTTATTTATACCTCGTGCGCGACGGCGTGTTGTCGCGCGAAGAAGCGATCGAACGGCTGCGCCGACACCTCCGCCGGGCCATTGATGAGCGTGATGACATCGTTTCGATATTGATAGCGGCTTTGGACTCGCTTTCACCAGCGGAAATCTGTCCGGAAATCGACGAAGCCTTTCACCTCAACCTCTTGGACGAGTCTTACATTTCGCGCGAAGAAATCGAGGAGAACATCGCACGGGGCGATGTTCATTTTCAAGAAAATCTGAACTGGCTCCCAACGACCGGCGTCGTCGACACGTTCGAATCACTCCAGGATTGTTATCTTTTCGACGACGTGGGTGATGAGTTTGATGAGGAACCGGACGACGACTACGACGAAGTCGATCCCGAGTATGAAGCGCTGTGGAATCAGGTTTTCCGTCCGGACGAACCGGTCCATCCCGGCGAACCGCGCGACGACTTGCTGACGCCGACGTTTCACGAATCGACGATCGTCAATTTTACCCCCAAAGTCGGTCGTAACGAACCGTGCCCCTGCGGCAGCGGGAAGAAGTACAAGAAATGCTGCGGCGCGTCGTAGCGGTCACCGCACGAACCGGAACGAATACACGTCCGCGTCGCTCAGCACGATCCTTAACCGCACCGGTTTGCCCGCCAGCGAACTCACGTCGGTCTTGTTTTGCCA
This sequence comes from Planctomycetaceae bacterium, assembly GCA_040881995.1. Classification (GTDB taxonomy): domain Bacteria; phylum Planctomycetota; class Planctomycetia; order Planctomycetales; family Planctomycetaceae; genus JAQCEJ01. The sequence continues at coordinate 35,159 of JBBECD010000217.1, read as the reverse complement.
CGTGACGGTGTGCTCAACCGAGTCGCCATAATGTTCGTCGGCGTCTGCCAGCGCGAAACCGGGATACGCATTGCCGTCGGCGTCTTGCAGTTCGATTTTTACGCTGCCGGCGGCGGAGGTCGAGTAATTGATTTCGAGCGTTTCCCCGTCGAACGTCACCGGTTTGGTGATCGCCTCTCCGCCGGAATACGGGGCGTTAACCGAGACGAAACCGTCGAGACGAATCGAATAGCGCCGCAACCGGCAATCGTCGCGCCAGGCCCCTTCGCTGAAATGCAGCGAGAGCACATTCGGCGAGTCGGGGAATTCGCCCCGCGTCTCGAACAGGCCGTAACTTTGATAATTGTCGCCGTAGATCCAACGCCCTTCGGTCTGCGGACCGGGGCGCAGGAAGGCTTCGTCCCAGCGGCGGAACGAGACGCCGTCGCGGCTCGCCATAAACAGGCCGTCGCTCAAATCGGTGCCGACCCGTTCGTACGCGCTGGTGAGCAACTTCCGCAGCGGAACCGGGTCGAGGTTCTTCACGTGTTCGGTGAGCGGTCTCGCGGTATACCGCGTCGGAAAGCCCATTAAAATATGCGGCGCACGAAGATACGGCCCTACCTGATTTGTATACATCTGCTGGGGAGGCGAGTTCGGATAGACCAGCGGAATCGGGTCGGTCCACGTCAGCATATCTTGCGAATACGCCGTGCCGATCATCCGCAGTCCCTGGAACTCGGCTTCGCTGAAGTAGCGGAAGAACATCACATAGCGGCCGCGGTTGGCGTCCCAGAACGTCGTGTTGTGCGAGTCGAAGACCCCTTTGGTAAAGACCGGCTCTTCGCTCATTTTCGCCCAATGAATGCCGTCGGGCGATTTGAACGCGAGCAGTCCTTTGCTGGTGACCGTCCCGCCGACCGCTTTGTAGCGCTCTTCCGCCGGGCAGTCGGGATTGGCATCGATGAACGGAGCGAAGTTGTGCGTTTCGGGCCCTCCCAGCCAGATGATGTTGTTCTCCTTCGAGCCGTTCCATTCGAAGAGCCCCAGGTTCGGCTTCGTCCAGGTGATGCCGTCGCTGCTCTCGGCGTAACAGACCACTTCCGACTGGGCCTGATCGAGAATCTTGTCGCCGACGCGAAACTTGTGACCGCGATACCACATGCGGAAGCGGTCGCCGTCCTTCAGCACGGTGGGATACCCGCTGGCGTTTCCTTCCCACGGCTGGTCGAACGTCAGGGCGACTTCGCGCGGCTCGGGATGATGCAATTCCAACTCGGCTTTGCCTTCGAAACGGTCGATGAGAAATTCGTCGACGAACAATTCCCGCCGCGAGCCGACGTCGATTGGTTCGTTGGTTTCCGTCTCGCCTGCGCTAAGAAACGAGCCGAGCAATGTCAGGGAGATGAACGTCAAAACGCGGGTTGTCGATTTCATCCGTGTTGATCCTCATTGATGATTCGGGATTGTGGTAAAGTTGCGCGTGTCGCAGCCGGTGATGCCGAATCGCCGTCGCCGTCCAGATCGGCGGCGTCGATGCCGTACGAGTACGACATCTTCTCTTTCGTCCGGGAAATCGTGTATATATTCATGCCCGTCGATGGTACAATTATGCGGCACGAATGTCACGCGAGACGAACGATTCGAATCCGGCAAGAGATCAAGAGCAACAGGCGCGGCGGCGGTTCAACCGGCGGGGATTGCAGCACTTCGACCGTCTCGTTGCACAACAGACGCCGGCTTCGTCCTCCGCTGAATTCACCGCAGACGTCTTCACCTCGACCTCCGTCTGCGACGTCAGCGTGATCACGTCGTCGATCTCGCGGCGTTCCCAGCCGGTGACGTTGCCTGCTGCGTCCATCAGCGGAAAGACCTGCACGGGGACGATGGTGGTCTGCCAGACGCCGTCGTCGTTCGGCGCGACGTTGATTTCGAGGTGGCCGTAATGTTTGCCGCCGGAGAGGAGCCGTTTTCCCTCCCAGACTTCGGGGACGTCTTCGTGCGCCAGATATTTACGGTAGGGGTTGTCGAAGCCTTCGGAGGGGCCGCGCAGGCCGTCGCCTCCCATGCCGACGTCGTAGAAGTGAATTTCATGCGGGCGCGTCGAGCCGTCGGGAAGCGTTTCAGTTCCCGTGACGTGCGAGCGTTCGAGCATCTCGTCATGGCCGGACAACACGGCGTCGACTCCGTACTTGAACAGCAACGGCTGGATGATGCGCATGGCGATTCCCGATTGCCCCGAAAAATTGGGACTGCCGAACGGCACGCTGTGCGGTCCCGAACCGTACATCGTGTGATGAAACTGCACGAACGTGAAACGGCTCTTCTGCTGCGCATCGGCGAGCTGCGCTTCGAGCCAGCGATATTGTTCCGATCCGGGATTGAAATCGGGAGCGTTGCTGCCGTCGAGCGAGTGGTTGGTATCGGCGGCGGTCTGATGCGGCAGGCCGTCGCTCGAATCGACCGTGATCAGCGCGATCGGGCCGTAATCGATGCGGTAATACCGTCCGCGGTGTTTTTCGTTGGCCGCTGCATTGGAAGGAAATTCAAAGTAGGTGAGATACTTGTCGGTTGAAAAATTAGCGCCCTCGGCTGAATAACCGCCGCCGGGCCCGCCGTAGTTTTCGTGATTGCCGATCGCCGCGAGGATCGGCACGCGGCTGGCGATGGCGCCGAGTTCGCCGGCGTTGTGCCGCCAGAACTCGTCCCAATCGCGCTGTTCGCCGCCGCTTTCGACGAGGTCGCCGACGACGAGAATCAGATCGGGATCGCGCGAATTCATCACGCGGATGTTTTCCTCATAGCCCACGGTCTGATCGACGACATAGTTCTTCAACTCATCCGGACGATTGCTGCTGGCATGAGCCGGCCAGTCGACGGCTTTGCCGGTCGATTCCGGTTCGGTTTCGGAGTCGGCATAGGCGACGAGACGGATCGGCTGATTCGCATCGGGAGCGGTGTGGAATGCGCCTTCCGCGCGATCTTCTCCCTGCCGAACGGCGTATTGATATTCGGTTCCCGGCTCGAGGCCGGTGACGCGAATGCCGTGCAGCCAGGGGACCGCAGGGAGCGCATCACCCGGTTCGGGCTTGAAGGGGTTATGAGCCAGCGCGCCGGCGAGTTTCGGTTCGGATGTGAATTCCCGTTCGCCTTCCGGTGTGAAAACGGTGAGCGTGCCGGATTCCTTCGCGTGTGAAAACCAGCGAATCGTCATCGCATCGGCGGCGGGATTCTGCACGTAGGGCAACACGCGAAACGATTCCGCCCAGGCGGAGGACGACAACACCGAAGCGGTCCAGAGGCAAACGGCGAACCACCATCGCCGGCCCGAAACGAAAAAAGCCAGGCCGCTCTTTCGGGCGTGCGGCGGTCTGTTCGAGTTCGTCGTCGATGCGGTTTCGGCGACGCGGGACATCCGCGAGGGACGGCATGCGGGGGTCTGGTTCATTTCGCGAGACATGCACTTCTCCTGGGAGAAATTGAGATCGTTTATCGGACTTCGACAACGGGACTGAGCTTCGGAGAAGGATGCGCCGATAAATGCTTACCGACGACGCTTCCCGACCTCGGCTTACGTCCCTTCACCAACGAATGGCGGAGTAAAGATACGAGGAATCGAATCGCGGAGTTTTTTCGCACCGCTCGAGGTGACGTGCGTTTCCGACATTTGAACCACTTGAAGTTTCGACAACCCTAACAGATGATCGAGACCGCCGTCGCCGATTTCGGTATTTCTCAGATCGAGGTTGATGAGTTCCGACATCCCCGCCAGATGCGATAAGCCGGCATCGGTGACGCGCGTGCCGCTCAGCCATAATTTCCCGATTTTTGTGATGCCGCGCAGATGTTCGAGTCCGGCATCGCTGGTTTCGGTTCCTTCCAGATCGATCTCCTGCAGATCGGTCAAGTCCTTCAGGTGCGCGAGCCCCGCGTCGCCGACTTTGCATTCGCTGAGAATCAGCGTTCGCAGTTGGTTCAAGTCTTTTAAATGTTCCAGTCCGTGGTCGCTGGTTTGAGTTCCTCGAAGACTGAGCAACTGCAAATCCGTCAGGTTTTTGACATGTTCGAGCCCGGCGTCGCCGATGGGGGTGTTGTCGAGCCATAACTCCTGCAAGCCGTGAAGGTCGCGCAGGGATTCCAGTTCGCTTTCGGCGAGATTGGTATCGTTCAGGTTCAGGGTCCGAAGCTGCGCCAGTCCCTTCAGATGGACCAGTCCCGAGCCGGTCACTTTGGTGCCCTTCAGATTCAGCACTCTCAGGTTGGGGAAACCGGTCAGACGTTCGAGTCCGGCGTCGGTCACTTCGGTACCGAACAACTGCAATTCGTCGAGCGACGTAAACGGCTTGAGAATCTGCAGATCGTCGTCGGTGAGCTGCTTTCCCACGCTTCCGGCAAAGCTCACGCACGTCACGCGATTGTGGATTTTGAAGACGGCCCCACCCAATTTGCTGATCTCGTTGACCGCTCCCTCTTCGGTCGCGGCATTTGCCAGATCGACGGCTCCTTTGCTGCCGCTCGACGCCGGATTGTTGTTTTCGCCGCACCCCGGCGCTCCGCCGAGCGCGGCGAGCGCCAGAAAAACAACATACGATAGACAGCGGGCATCGAACCTGGTTTTCATGAGCGTTCCCGTCCTACAAAACTCTAACACAACCGGTTATGCCCGTTAAAAATGCCTCAAATTCAGCGGAAAATCGCTACGCACAGAGGTTGTGTTAGCAGTCCTACGTAAATTGCAATCTGTTTCCATCGACGGCAAAAATGATCCCGGCCAATCGGGGAGTCCGCGAAACGATCGAATCAGGGATCGACGTATTGTTGTCCCGCTTGTCCCTGGGGATTGGCTTCCGCGGAATTGAGATCCAAATCGAACTGATTGTCGCCGGCCTGAACTTCTTTTTTCAACGTGCTCTTGGTGTTGTACTGCGACGGGATTTTATCCTTTTCGCCCGGCGGCGGTTCGCCATCCGGCCAAACGGTGGAAATCTCGACTTTGTTCGGTCCGATTTTCGCCCCTTTGGCGCCGTCGACGTACGTCAGCTCGTAATTTCCTTCGGCATCTGTCACGCCGGTTCCCGGCCGCCCTCCTGCTTCACTGTAAAACTGAACCAGCACGTTGGAGAGCGGCTCGCCGTCCATGGTCACTTTTCCATGCACTTC
>JBBECD010000217.1:0-30010 GCA_040881995.1 Planctomycetaceae bacterium | reverse complement strand
CCCCCAACTCCGGCAGATCTCCCCGGCCGCAGCCAACGGCCGCGAGAGCCAACAGTGCCGCGACCGATAATCCTGTTTTAAATGCTGACATAGACGATTCTCCTGACATCCAGAATCGCTATCGCTGACGTGCCGTCAGCGATAGTTTCGGATAGATAATGCTGGCAAGATGCAACAGCCCCACGGGACGATAGAAATGCCGCGGGGACATCACAGCCAGGCAGCGATGCCCCCGAGGCAAGATTGAAAATACGATATGTCATCGATCGAATGCGGTCGGGTGAACTCCCAACGCCGCTTTGACGGATTGACATTTCACACGGCGATCGACGCGCGTTAGAACTCGCCGATCACTCGTCCGTCGTTACGAACGGCCAGTCGGCCGTAGGTGTTGGTCACGATGTCGGCAGGATAGCCGGCGGTGCTGACGGTTCCTTTGCGCTGGTCGATATTTTCGCTAATGAACCGGACGGCGCCGTCGCACATCAGGAAGTAGAGGCCCCCTTCGTGCGCGCTGCTGAAGGCCCGGCCGGCATGGGCGCGGTTGCTGGCGCTGTAATTGGGTCCGTCGTATGTGATCCCCAAAACATTCGTTCCGGACGCCTTGATGTTCCAACTGCTGCCCTGATCGATGTTAACAGCGGGATCGGCGCTGATGGCCAGGACCGTTCCGGCGCCGGCGATCAGATCGTTGAATTTCCAGGCCCGTTCGCCTGCGGCAAACGTATTGCTCGTTCCATCGGTGATGTCGCGAATTCGAACATTCGAATTCTGAAACCCGACTCCGAGCGCAGGACCGTAATCGGCGGGAAAAACGGCAGGGGTGGTGCTATCGCCGGCATTGGCCACCATCAGATAATTCGACGTCGAGATCGGAATCTTATTGGCGCCGTCCGTAATGAAACGGGAATAATGTGCGCCGGCCAATTCATTTCCCGGAAGCGTGTTGTCGAAATTATTCAGCGCCGGGCCGGTGTCGGTCGGACAACGGAACATGGCCAGCGGCGTCTGCATGGCCAGCAATCCGGCGGGAGTGGCGACGACCTGATCCGGAGTCAGCGGACCTGGATTCATGAGGTTGTACAAATTCGCATTGTCGATGTACGGCAGGATAAACGTGCCCCATGCCCAACACCCCCGCTCCGAAGAGGTCTTGTTGTTCGGAATTTTGGCAATATAACCCGGCGGGAACATGTTGTAGGCGTCGTGGTAATTGTGAAACGCCAATCCGATTTGCTTCATATTATTGAGGCATTGCGTTCGGCGCGCCGCTTCGCGCGCCTGCTGAACGGCAGGCAAGAGCAAGGCAATCAATACGGCAATGATCGCGATGACGACCAGCAACTCGATCAGGGTAAAACCACGTTTTAGTTTCTTTGTAGCCATTCGAACTCCCCCCTTTTAGAAAAACAAAAGAACGAACAAGACGTACGCCGTTGATGACGCACGCCATCGTATCCCGAACGGAAATTATTTCTTATCATCACGCCGTGACAAAATCACGACGGAGAAATCAAGGAGTTCGAAGAGATGCTGGTAAATATTTTATTCGCAAGCGAATCAACTGCAAGTCAGAAGCGGGTAAAAATACATCAAATTTGTTAACTATTGATACGGTCGCGACGTTACGATTGTATCAAGTTTTCATTAAGATGACGCGATAATCCACCTCAAAATTCAACAGTCTTTTTAATTCAAGAAGCGCTAATTTGATAACCTCGGAGACCGTTTGCCGTTCATTTCATCCCCGACATCATTGTCTTTTGTGCAGATATATAAGAAGCAAACAGTTTGCCGCGGGGAAGTCGTACCCGTTTGTAAGTCTTGTATGGGCAAACACTTGGGGAACAAGTTCTGGGGACAGTCTCGCTCACGCCTGCGCTAAGAAACGAGCCGAGTAATGTCAGGGAGATCAACGTCAAAACGCGGTTGTCGACTTCATCCGTCGATCCTCATTGATGATTCGGGATTGTCGGTCTATTTAACGTTCATTCCGCCACCAGCGGATTTCACTGGCGTTTCCCGTCGTGCCGGCGACAAGATCGGGCCGACCGTCGCCGTCGAGATCGGCGGAGATGATTTGATTAGCCCGCGGCCAATTCGTTTTCAGTTCGTGCCGTTGCCATTTCTCGGCCGCGTCGCCGGGATGTTCGAACCAGAACGTCCCGCCGTGCGGAGCGGCATAACTCGTCGCGGCGACGTCGAGACGGCCGTCGCCGTTGAGGTCGACGGCGATCGCTTCGAACGCCTCGTCGATGTTGTCGCCGAGGATGCGCTTCTCCCACGAAGTCGCATCGCCCGGTTGGCCGACGTTTTCGTACCACACGATTTCTCGCGTGTCGGTTTCGTGATTGCGGCGTCCCATCCCGAGCGCCATCACCACGTCGAGGTCGCCGTCGGCGTCGAGGTCGGCGGGCATCCCGTGACCCGGCTCGAGCGATGTAATATCAATGTTATGCCGTTTCCATGAAAGGGCGCGCGGGTCGCCGGGATTTTCGTACCACATCACCACATTGGCGGTGAGCGCCGTGCCGAGCAGATCGGGCCGGCCGTCGCCGTTAAAGTCGCCGATGCGGACAGTCCGCGGCTCGGCGATGTTTTCTTCGATGAGATGCAATTTCCACTCGGAGACGCTTTCCGGATCGCCGGGATTTTCGAACCAGACGAATTTGTTGCTCAGCCGCCAGGTTGAAACGGCGACGTCGTTATCGCCGTCGGCGTCAAAGTCGGCAAGTGCGACGTCATACGCTCCGGGAATCGTTTTATTCGTGATGGAGTATTTATGCCAGAGTGGATCATTCGCCGGCGTGCCGCCGTTCTTGTACCAGTAGACGTCGCCGAAGAGGTTTTCGACGATCACCACGTCGATGCAGCCGTCGCCGTCGACGTCGCCGTTCATCAGCCGTTCGAGCCGCGGCGTTTTGAACCAGCGAGCGTGCGTCTCATCTCCGGGAGTCGCTTTCGCGATTGCTTCGCCCGTGATGTCGCCGAAGATGTGCAGGCGGTCTCCGTCTTCGATCAGATGCTCGGCGAACTCGCCTGCGCCGTTGTTCTCGAACCAGTAGAGTTTGAAGTTACGGGTGTCGCAGCCGGTGAGGTCGAGATCTCCGTCGCCGTCGAGATCGGCGGCGTCGATGCCGTAGGAGTACGACATTTTATCTTTGATGACGTGCTCATGGAAGTTCGGTGATTCACGAAGATCGTCGGCGCGTGCCGTGTCGCCGAACACCAACAGCATGATGAGCCAGAGACCGCACCGCATCCCGGCCGTCGGTTGTAACGTCATGGAGAGTCCTTCGAAAACGAAGCAAATACAAATTGGCGTCTTACTTGATGAAGATGCAAACGCACCGATTGGCCACATGCACGAAATCAGTTTACCGGATGTTGGTCGATGGTACTGGTTTCAAGAGTGAATGTCACGTTGCCCAGTCGTGACAGATAACATTGACATTTTTTCACTCGTGCTGAACAATGGAATCTCGCCCCGCAGTTCTGATCGAGTTCAGGTTCTCTCCGATCGGCAGTCGCCAACATGAACACGTCCCTTTTTCGTCTCGCGGCATGGTGTTGTGCCTTGTCGTTTTTCTTGTATCACGGCACTGCCGTTTCACAGGAAAAACCGGACGAATGGAAGACCGTGAAGCTTATCGAACAGGACGGCTTCTCATTCCGGTTGAAACACCGTCCCGAAGCATCGATCGCCGATGAAGAGTGGTTGATGCTGGAGTTGGAGAACGTGGATTCCAACCGTGAATTTATCGACATCATCAATTTTGTCGGAAGCTATGAAACTCAACCCACGGGTTATCCCTCGAGCAGTCTTGGTGCCGGCATGGGAGATTACGACGTCCGTTTAGCCGCTGGCATTGCAGAGACCAGAGAGCGACTAAAAATCACAAAAGGCAAAACGCTTCGCATCATTCAGCCGATCAGCCATTCCGCCACGGGCGCGATGCGATTTCCCCCCGAAGTCGGCGTCGAAATCAAGGGCATCGTCAACTTATGGGTCAACATGTCGTTCGGAGGCGGCACGGATGAAGTCCGACTGCGTACTCCTCGCGGAGGTATCTCTTTCATTTACAAATGGACCCGTCCTCCAGAGTCGAAAATCGATGAACTCGAGAAACGGCTCAGACTATGGCTCGATCAGCCTGTCGATCGAAAAGATTTCAGGTACAACGCGGCGACGCAAAGGATCTTTGAAGTTCCACAAATCGCTGACCGTTTCACGACCGATGAGTTAAACGAGTTGTTCTTGAACGGCCGACAGTATCGACAGATTGAGGACATCCTTTATCAACGCGATTCACAGAATGAACACGTTATCGACTGGTATATCGATAAAATCGCACAGGACGATTACAACGTCCATTTACTGAAGCACTCGCCGTTCTGGTCGCCCAAATATATGACGCCCATTGTCAATATTCTCGACGTTCCGGAACGCGGATACTTTCACGAGATCATCCGTGGTTACATGAAGCATAAATCGTCGACCCGTTTGGACTGGAACCACCCGAAAGACGAAGCCTTACGCCTCTTAAAAAAACACAGCGACGCATGGCAAAAGCATCCTGAGTGGTCTTTCATCATCGAAGAGGCAAAACGTGATCGGCATTATCGACGAATGTTTCAAGCCGTCGGTCATGGAATTTATCTCATACGGTGGATCATTCTCGCCGGCATCGCGGTAGTCGTATGGTGGACCAGACGATGGTACAAACGCAGACTTATTCTTAAGCCTCCGTAGCCGATATCTCAGAATGGCGATGAACCATTTTTGGAGACTTCGCCGATTTAGCACATTAATATTTCGCGATCTAACGAGACTTTTTTAATCAATCCCCGACGCGCAGCGCGCTTTGTAAACTTTTCAATTTTACCTCCGCCGTCTGATCTCCTTATTGATCCCGCTCTGGACACAATCCCGCCGATTCGTACAATCCTGCAAATTCTGCCGGTGTGCCGTTCGTGCACTCCGATTTGATCTCGACCTCTCTGAATCCGCTCGCAAGAACGTTCCCATCACACTCTCTGCCTCTGCCCGCAACTCAGGCATATCGAATCTCCCCCCGCGAAAGGACCCGGACATGAAACCTCTGGAATGGAACCCTCTTTTCCTCATCGCCGGCGCTTGCCTGGCGGTGACGGGATGTTATTCCAGCTCGCCCTATACTCCCTACGGATACGGTAATCCTTATGGAGTTCCCCCAGGAACCACGATGCCCAATGGAAGCTACGTCGTTCCGCCCACGCAACAGTATCCCGCGGCGTCGCCCTCGGGAGCCGTCTTGGGGCCGCCGACCACGTTTGCCGTTCCCGGCGGCGTGCCGCAGGCGACGAATCCCTCGGCGGCGCGGCAAGACTGGCAATCGAGTTCGCCGACGAATTCGTCCCCCGAACCGGCAACCCAACCCGATCAGAAGGTGCCGTATTACAACGACCTGAACGAGGAACAGGGGAGTCTGGACAACTCCTCCGACGGTCCTGCACTCGTGTCGGCTGACGCTCCCGAAACGTTCGATTCCGATCCGTACGCCGAACCTGTGCAGCGCGTCGCCAACAGCATGATCACGCAGACCTCGTCGCAGCAGGCATTTGCAGAAACCGTCGTCGTAGCCGCGGGCGAAGGGACGCCGAGTTTTCCGTCACCCGATCCGGTCGCCGATCAGTCGCCGCAAGAACTCAACGAGATGCACTTCGGACACGATCCGCAAAACTTCCGCTGGCTGCGCGGCGTGGTCGATTATGACGAAGACGAAAAGAACTGGAATATCATCTACGACATGCGACCTTCGGCTGAAGACGCGTTTGGCGGCAGCCTGGTGCTGGTCGACGATCCAATCCTACAGCAGTTGAACACGGGCGAAGTGATCGAGATCGAAGGCTTTGTCGCCGAGCATGAAACCGACCGCCGCGGATTGCCGCTCTATAAAATTGAATCGCTCAGCCGGATCCCGACGCTGCAGGCGTCGCGGTAAACGCGAGATCCAGTTGGTCTGGTTATGAATTGATCCCCAGCTCGCGCTGGATCGTCAGGGCATTTGCGATGAGTTCATCGGGATCCGCGCGTTTCAGGCTTCCGTCCAAAAGGCGCTTTGATGTCAAGTCGTGGTAATCGTGCATTGGGATGATGTGCATGTGTGTGTGTGGCACGTCAAAACCCGCAACGGCCAAGCCAATTTTTCGGGGAGCATAGATTCGTTTCAGCACTTTCGAAAGAGACCGAACTGCCTGCATGAGATGCCCGATGATTTCAGGACTCAATTCCTCAAAGTCGGGTTCGTGAACATGGGGGATCACGAGGACGTGCCCTGGATTGATAGGCTTCCAATCCAAAAATGCGGATACGAACTGATTGCGAAGCACGACCTCGGCCTCCACACTTCCATCCACAATTGAGCAAAAGTGACAGCTATCCATTACCCACGACACTGAGGCAAAGTTGCGTCAATCTTCAATTGACGATTTGATTGGAAGTTGGAAGCATTAATCGAATTCGCGTAGCGATTGGTCTTTGCTTGCCTTTACACATCGCTCCAGGCCGCTTCCTCCTTGGGCGAATTCCAGTCTTTCGCAAAACTCTTTTCCGACGCGAGCATAAATTCGGCAAGATCATTGGCCGAATGGCCGGAAAGTTCGCCTCGCTGGCGTGCGGTGAGATACGAGACGAAGTCGTAAACGACGACGAGTTTTTCTGGCGGCAGCTCGCGTAGCCGTTCTGTGATGTCGCTGATTGTTGCCATTCAGAATCTATCTTTCCTCCACATGCTCGGGAAATTCCCGCTCGTACGTCTTCACCAGGGCCTCGACATCGGCGGGAACGATGTAGAGTTTGCCGCGGATGTTCTTCGATTCGCCCGGCTTGAGGCCGCCGATGCGGAAGTCGGCGTGGACGCAGTTCGCGACCCCTTGAAATAATTCCTGATACGGCTGCCACGCACTGGCGAGAATCATCGTTTCGTCGCTCGAAAAGCAGCCGATCAGGCCGTTCGAGGGGACGTCGTCGCTCAGCGGCCGCGGGTTGACGTCGTTGCGGTTGACCTCTTTCGGACACCACACTTGCCCCGGCACGTAACGGGCCTCGGTCGCCCACTTCGGCGTCGGCATTCGCGTTAATTCATCGTCGAGAAAGACGAACAGCTTTTCGAGATACGTCTTCTGATCGCGCCCCGTGAAACGATCGACGCGCACGCAGGGCTGCGCCCAGTCGGCGAGCGATGCCGTCTTTGTGGGGTTCGTCGCCACGAGATTGAACTGCACACCGTCGGCAACGGCAGTGATTGTGTGCGTCACAATCACGCCGTCGTTGAGCGTGCATTTGAGGTGAATCGTCTTGCCATCTTCGGAGGCGTCGACGAGTTCCGTCTTGTGTCCGATCGTCGTCTCGCGCCAATCGCGGTCGGTCGAACCGGGCCGGCAGTAGGCTTCGAGATACATGACGGTAATGTCACCGCCGGGAATCGTGTCGCCGGAGATCGTGAGAAAGTTTTTCTCCCACGCGAGGCGAAACGGACTCGACGCCGGTTGCGTGGTCGGCCGCTCTTCGTCGGCAAGCGCCGTGACGTTCGCGAAAACGGATAGCGTCAGAAACCCCATCGCAAGAAACCGGTTTGTAAACGTCATGATATCATCCTTATCCGTCTCGGGATGGGCATGGTGAAGATGATCGGTGTTCGGGCCAGTTTACACCGAAACCTCGCGTCACAACAACCAACCGGCTCATACAACCGTCATCAGCAAGGTTGCAATCCGCCGCCCCGTTAAGGAAACTGATCAGTTGGAACACGTAACAACCAACGACATTTCAAAAACGATTGAGCGATCGCTCGAGACATAACGAAAGATCGAAACCCATGAAATTTCATCACGCAGATCATCGGCAAATACAGGCACAATGGCGGCGATGTTCTTATCTTGTGCTGTCGTTGTCGTTCGGCCTGATTCCGTCCGCTGTCGCACAAGACGCCGCTCCGCTCGCCGTCAAGCCCGGCGATGAACTGCTCTTTACCCCCGAGGGATTCGATAAGCCGGGGCTTCCCGCCGTTGCCGAAGGGAAACAGACCGGCCGCGTGCGAATTCGCATCTGCGATGCGGCCACCGGCGAACCGACCTGTTGCCGCATCAACGTCGTCGGCGCCGACGGGCAGTATTACCGACCGGCGAAAAATCATCTCACCGATTACGGCTTCACCGGCTATTGGCCGGGTGAAGGGCACAAAGCCAATCGATCGGAGAAAGCCCCCATCCGCTATTACGGCTGGTTTTTCTATTCGACCGGCGAAGCCTCGGTCGCGGTCCCCGCGGGATCGACGCGCATCGAAGTCTATAAGGGTTTCGAATTCGCACCGGTGACGCAGACGATCGACGTCGACGCGGGATCAACAGCCGACGTTGAACTCATCATGGAACGCACACTCAACTCCGAACCGTTCGGCTATTACGCGGGCGATCCGCATTTGCATGTCACCCGCGCGACGAAAGACGACGAAAGTCTGATCTTCGACCTGCTCGAAGCCGAAGACGTTCGTTACGGCAGCATGCTCGCCTACAACGAACCCGCCGGGCCGTACTTCGGGTTCATGGAGCGCATGGACATGCCGCAGCTTCGCGGCTTCGGGAAGGAATCGGTCGCCGAGCGCAACGGTTACGTCATCATGTCGGGACAGGAATACCGCAGCGGCTCGTATGGGCATCTCAATTTGTTCCAGCGCGACGAACTCGTGCTGCTCGGGCAAAACGTGAACGCCGACAATTGGCCGTTGTACGGCGAAGTCGGACGGCAGACGCAACTCGACGGCGGCTATGCCATGTACGCCCACGGCGGCTATTCGCTGTCGATTTACGCCGACTTCGTGCAGCGGACGGTCAACGGCGTCGAGCTGTTGCAGTTCGGCGTGTATCGCCCGATCGGTCTCGAAGACTGGTACAACATTCTCAACATCGGTTACCGCTTCCCCGCCAGCGGTGCCAGCGATTACCCCGCCTGCCGGGCATTCGGCGACTGTCGCACGTACGTGTACTCCGAAGAAAAGCCGTCGATGAGCGACTGGCTCAAAGGCCACGCCGAGGGACGCAGCTTCATGACGACCGGTCCAGTGCTGCTGTTAACCGTTAACGACGAACATCCCGGCGGCACGATTGCCCATGAAGGAGACGATCCACAGACGGTGAGCGTCAAGCTCCGCGTCCGTTCGGACGTCGCACCGATCGAGAAACTGCAACTCATCGTCAACGGCGCCGTAAATAAAGAATGGAAACTCGCGCTGACCAAACGGCAAGGCGTCTGGAGCGAGAAGGAATTCGACATCGAGTTGTCGGACTCCGCATGGATCGCCGCGCGGGCGTTTTCGACGTCAGCCTACGGTCGTCCCGATGCCGATGCGCATACGAACCCAGTCTACATTTATCGCAACGGCCGCATGCCGTTTCAAGGAAAGTCGCTCGATGCACTCGTCGCCAAACTCGACGGTCAGATCGACCGGCACCAAAAGCGGGATTTTCCAGAAAAAACGAAAGTGCTCGACTACTTCAATCACTCGCGCGACATTCTCACCAACATCGGCGAAAACAAAGGGATGACGTTCGAGGAATGGAACGATTTCGATCTTGCCGCGGCGAACGGCAAAGAGGAAGACGACGTCGGCATCGACGTCACCAAGCGCGAACATACCGAAGAAGAGTTGAAAGCGTTTCTCAAGCCCGTCCCGCCGAAGTCACCCGAAGAGGCTCTCAAAACATTCGAGACGCTCCCCGGGTTTCACATGGAACTCGTCGCCAGCGAACCGCTCGTGGTCGACCCGATCGCCGCGGCGTTCGATGAGTGGGGGAACCTGTACGTCGCCGAGATGCGCGATTATCCGTACTTTCCTTCCGAGGGAAACAAGCCGATCGGCACGGTGCGCATGCTCCGCGACGTCGACGGCGACGGCACGTTCGACGAAGGGCACGTTTTCGCCGATGAACTGCTCTGGGCCGCGGGAATCGCTCCCTGGAAAGGGGGGATCTTCGTCGCCTCTTCCCCCGATATCTGGTACTTCAAGGATACCGACGGCGACTTCAAAGCCGACGTGAAACGGAAACTCTTCACCGGGTTCGGCACGCAGAATCAGCAGGGAATGCTCAATAATCTCGTCTTCGGACTCGATCACCAGGTTTACGGCTCGACGTCGGTCAACGGCGGATCGATTCAGCACGTCGAACACCCCGAAATTCCGCCGATGAACCTCTCGGGACGCGATTTTCGTTTCGACCCGATGAACGAACGGCTCACCGCGATCAGCGGCACGGTGCAGTTCGGCAATACGTTCGACGACTGGGGCAACCGCTTCACGTGCAGCGAATCGCAACCGCTGTTGCACATCGTGTTGCCGCAGAATTATCTCGAACGGAATCCGTACTTCCCCGTGCCGTACGCGATTCATAACATCGTCGGCGGGAACGTGCCGATCTTCCGCATCAGCCCGCTGGAACGCTGGCGCGAAATCCGCTCGGGCCGGCGGATTAAACATGGCGAGCGCGCGGCGAATTCGGCGGGCGCGAGCCATCACGTCGCCGATGCCGCCGCCGGCGTGACCGTCTATCGCGGCGGAGCGTATCCGCCCGAATTTTATGGCAACGTCTTCGTCGGCGATGCGCAGAACAATCTCGTGCACCGCCGCAGTTTGACGCCGAAGGGTGTCACCTTCGATTCGCAGCGCGTCGATGAGAATACCGAGTTCGTGCGTTCGACCGACAACTGGTTTCGCCCGGTGAATTTCGTGAACGCCCCCGACGGAACGCTGTACGTCCTCGACATGAGCCGCGAGATCCTCGAAGCGATTCACATTCCGCTCGACGTCGTCAAACATCTCAATCTCAAGAGCGGCCGCGAACACGGGCGGATTTACCGCATCGCTCCGGACGGTTACGAATATCCCGGCCCGCCGCAGCTCGGTGACGCGACGACCGAATTTCTCGTCGCTGCGTTGGAAAGCCCGAACGGCTATTGGCGCGACACGGCACACCGGCTGTTGTACGAACGGCAGGATACTGCCGCGGTTCCCGCGCTGCGAAAGCTGCTCACACAAAGCGATATACCGCAAGCCCGATTGCACGCGCTGTGGTCATTACATGGACTCGGCGTCCTCGAAGAAGCCGACGTGCTGCGGGTGCTCGCCGACGACGTTCCGCAGATTCGAGAACATGGATTGCAGTTAGCCGAGCCGTTTCTCGATCGTTCGCCGAAGATTTTAGCGACCGCGATCGACCTTCTGAACGACTCCCATCCGCGCATCATTTTTCAGTTGGCGTTTACGTTGGGGGCTTCAAAAGATCCCGCCGCCGTGGCCGCTCTCGCCCGGCTCGCCAAAAAGGACGATCTCGAACACTGGACGCGGACGGCGGTGATGAGTTCCGCCGCCGAAGTCGCCGACGGGCTGTTTGTCGAATTGCTCGGCGATGAAAACTTCTGGCAGACGACCAACGGCGTGACGATGCTCGATCAGTTGTCGCAAGTCATCGGCATCCGCCACAAACCCGAGGAAATCGATCGCGTGCTGACCGCCGTAGCAAAGCACAAACCTTCCGCCGGGAACGCGGCTTTCCGTCAGAACATCGTGCTGACGATCGGCGAAGGAATGCTCCGTTCGCAGAACTATTATTCGATCTCCGCCTCGCCGTCGACCCCGGCGGAAAAACTGCTTGCGGATGAGTTCGCGCGAAACGCAGAAGTGGCTCAAAACCTCGCAGCAGCGGACGACGTCCGCATCCGCGCGGTGCGTGTGCTCGGTTGTTTCACGTATGACCATGCCGAGTCGATTTTGAAATCGCTAATCGATCCCGCGAATTCGCTCGCCGTGCGTCAACAGGCGATGGGATCGCTTGCCGGCTACGCACACGACGAGACGGGTGAGTTTCTGCTGGAACGCTGGGACGAGTATCCCGCCGACTTGAAATTGTTCGTCATCAATCAACTCTCCAGCCGCGAACCCTGGACGATTGCGTTGCTCTCGGCGATCGAGAGCGGACAAGTTCCCGCCGTGATCATCGAACCGGCGCAGCGGTCGCTGTGGACGAATCACCGGCATCCCGAAATCGCCGAGCGGGCCAAAGCCCTGTTCGCCGGCGACGCCAACAATCCCCGCAAGGACGTTCTCGCCGCGTATCAGGAGGCGCTGAAGATGAAGGGGGACGGCACAATCGGCATCCAGCTCTTCGAAAAACATTGTTCCGCCTGCCACAAAATCGGCGAGAAAGGAATCGAGATCGGGCCGAATCTCGTTTCGTCTCCCAATCGCGAACCGGCGGCGATGCTGCTGCACATTGTCGATCCCAATAATTACGTCGTGCCGAAGTACATGCAGTACGTGGTTGTCGACCTGCAGGGGCGCAGTTATTCCGGCATGATCGCCGCCGAGACCGCCACCAGTGTGACGATCCGCAAAGACAAAGAGAAAGACCAGACGCTGCTCCGGAACGAGATCGACGAGATGGTTAACACCGGCAAGTCGCTGATGCCGGAGGGCATCGAAAAATTGATCAGCGTCCAAGACATGTCGCACCTGCTCGGTTACCTCGTCACCGTGCAGTCCTCGGGCGACAAACCCGCCGGCCCGCCGAAACTCGACGTCGGCACCAACCCCGGGCTGGTGGAACCGGATGAGGATGAGTGACGAATGTCGCTGATGGGTTCGTTGATGATGCGTAACGCCCAAGTTAACCCGCACGGACAAGTGGCGCGAAGCACCACAGACGATCAACGATGCCGAAGACCTACGCAGGCCGAAAACCCGCCGCTTGTCCGTGTCGGGTTGAACCGCTTGTTCGGCGGCGATCGGCAGGTGAATGATCATGGTTGTTTGAGAAAGCGTTTCAAATCTAGTTTCTCGTGCCGAACAACGCGATCACCAAGTTCCTTGTTTTCATCTTCGAACCGATCTCCTGACGCAATTTGCAGTCGTAATTTCTCGGGCTCATAGTAGACCCAACCACCAGCATCGCCTCCGGCAGACCAGCCAATTCGGATTGGCCCAGCCGTGATCGTGAGTTTGCCGCCAGCGTATTTGCCGTCGGTGTATTTTTCAAAAACGGTTCCCTCGCCAACGATTTCATCCGTCCATCCGTTCTGAAGACATCGAAAACGATATTTTACGCCGCGTCCGACAGTTTCATCGAACACGACAGCCGCGACACCTTCGGGAGTTACTGCAATGAGCATGATGTTTTTGTACGTCACCGGCGCCGAGACGAATCCCGTATTGCCTGACCCAGTGGCGTAGCTTCGTGGCTCCTCGGGTTCTGCGGAGATGACCAGCATCCGGCTGCAAAGTATTCCCCCGACGATGAGTAATCCAAAGATGACTGAGCGATGCCGTGACATGAGCGGTCTCCTTTTGGCGGGATGAAATGTTGAATAACCAATCCATTGCCAGGGAATCGAGTAAACGAAGCCCTGAGAAGAATGGGTCGTCAGCCTTTATCGTGGCCTTTGTTGTTAAGAAAGGCATTACCAAAGGCCCACTGGCGGAACCAATGCCAGCCGCCGGAAATGAATTTTTTGCCTTTAACCTCGTCAATAACGCGTGTACCCGGAGGGAAACTGAGCTGAAACTCCTTTAAGGGAATGGTTTTATTGATGGAAAAGTTCGTGACTGTGCAGACAGTACTGCTCCTCAAGTCGCCGTTTTCATCGAGATTGATAATGGTCCAGACCTTCGGAACCCAACCATGAACCGAATCTTGCTCGTAGGAGATGTCCATTCGGCTGTCATTCCGACCTTCTACCGTCGTCTGGTAGCGGCGGACGATAAAACCGTGCTCTGGATCCACCCAATAGCTTCTCAGGAAAGGCCCGGCCCCAATTTCCTCTAACACAATGCAAGAAAAGTCCCCGACGGGATAGCGGTCGGGCAAGACGCGATGGGAGTTCTCATCAAGCCGTCCAATTCTTGGATGGGTTGCTCGATAAGCCAGGATCAACGGCCGAATGAATATGCTATTGATGTCGAAGCTTGGCAGTTCGCTGCGTATGATCCCCGAGCCAACCGTACCACGACGGCTCGTTCCACTATAGTATCTGGCTTGATTACCGTCGAAAGCGGTGCGATGCCCCGTGGGATTGTAATTGGGAGATCCATTTGTGGTATCCAATCGGTAGTCGAATCGCTCGCCGTCGAGACGCAAACTGGAACGCTGTTCCTTTTTATAGAAGTCTCCGAGTTTTGGCTGACGGAGGAATGCTTCAGCCTCTCGTTGTCGATCCGCGGTGTATTTCAGTTCGGAAACCTGCGTCCATTCGAACTCAACGGACTTGATCTGCTTCTGCCGCTCGCGCCACGCATTGAAAATCTGCGTCTTGACGTCGCTGCCGTCCTGTGAAATGGCACGATTTCCGGCGAATAACGTCCCTACCATCACGCCAAGTACCAGTACAGCCGAGTTGCGAACATTCGTAGTGGAGGACATGGTTATGACCCTCGGGTGCCAGTGTCGTTGGATTTCTTAGACTTCAACGTATCAGTGAAACCGTGCCAAGGAATCGAGCGAACGAAGCCCTGAGAAGAATGGGTCGTCGGCCTTTATCGTGCCATCTGTTGCGAAGAAAGACAAGACCAAAGCCACACTGGCGGAACCACTGCAACAGGCTCACAATGGCTCGCAGTGCGATTCGATAACATAGCCAACGGCTTGAATGACTTCCCGATGCGCTACGTCGTCGAGTTGCCCGAGGGAACCAGCCACCCAGCCGCTATTCGAGTTCGTGCAACGTGCCGGCCTCCACCTCCAGGCCCTCTTCGATGTCCTCGCCGTCCACGCGGACATTCACCTTCTCGGCAGGTACGACCATAATCTCGCCGTATTTCTTGCACTCTTGCAGACGGTGGATCGAACCCAAGCCGCGCTGATACACCATAATCTCCTCCTCGGGCGTTCCCTTTCCGTTGACCTGAATCATCCCCAAGTGCTCTTCGGGTTTGATCTCGATGACTTTTCGTTCCGACAGCGTGAACTCCTTGAGCATCGCGACGGGCAAGCCGGTCTTCGGCACCCATTGGATTTCGTATTTTTCCGTGGAGGAGGGGATGCGAATCTCCTCGCCGTATTTTCCCTTGGCCGCCACGGAGATCGAACCGAGTCCCCGACTCACGACTCGGATTTCCACATACGGCGGGAACTCGACATCCGGTTTCAACACCTTGATCGCCCGCCGGTTGCTGACCTCTTTCTTCGGCGGCGTCGCCACTTTTTCCAAGTCTTCCGACAGCTTTCCGAGCGCATCGGCCAATTCCTCGGCCGAGTCCGCGTTGAAGTAATGGCCGTTCCCGGCTTCGGCGATCTCTTCCAACCCGGCCCGATCTTTACCCACGTCGAAGCCGACGACGTTCACGCCGAAGGTGATCTTCAAGTCTTTGACCAGTTGCGCCGCCTCGCCGACGGGATCCCCCTGGCAGGTTTCCTTGCCGTCGGTGATCAGTACCAATCCGCAGAATCTGTCATGCTTGGCGAGTTCGGCTCCGGCCGTTTTCAGTGACAGCGCGATCGGCGTTGCACCGGTCGGCTTGAGACCGGCGATCAGCCGGCTCAATTCGCCTTTGCCTTTCATATCCAGCGGGCTCAGCGGACGCGCGATCTTGACCGCCTTGCAATTACGGGGATCGTTGGCATCACCGAAGACCTCGTGCCCATAAATGATAAACGTCACCTCCAGCCCGTCGGGAATCTTTTCAATCAGGTCCGTGATGACCCGCTGGGCGACGGCCATTTTCGTCTCGCCCTCCCTGGTTTTCTCCTTCATGCTGCCGGAGCAGTCGAGGATCACCGCAAAATCAGTAATCAGTTCGGCGGCCTGCGCCGAGATCGGCCGTTCGCGTTGCAAGGCGCCGATCAACTTGTCGGACGCGCCGGCCTCCTTGAGTTGCGTGATCTGTTCGGCATCAAGGACGAAAACGGTCGGCGATTTTTCCAGCCGCTTCAGGATCGTGGTTTCGTCGATCTCGAGTTCGAGCAGCTTCATGATGTCTGGAAACGTGATGGCCTTTCCGTCCGCCGCAGGCTTTTTCGCGGCGCCGGCTTTACGCAGGGCTTCGATGACCGCCTCGGAAGCGCCCGCCTCGGTGAGACGTCCCAGCGCTGCATCGTCTGGTGCGAAGGCGAGGCCGGCCTTTTTGATGCGGGCAATAATGGCTTCATCATCAATCTCCAATTCGACGAGTGAGATGATCGCTTCCTCGGCGAGCGGCCGATCGGCCGCCGTGGCCGATCGACCCATCACGATGAGCCATACCAGAAACAGAGCCACGTAGAACGGACGGGGTACGGACATGTGAAATCCTCCTCTCGAAACGGTTTGAACGTGGGGCGACTACGCTACGTTTTTATGAAATCAAGCAAGTTCGTGCGACGCCGGGCGCCACTGGCTTTGCGCTTTGCCAGTGTCTTTGGATATCTGATTTCAACGTATCAGACAAACTATGCCAGGGAATCGAGTGAACGACGCCCTGAGAAGAATTGGTCGTCAGCCGTTATCGTGCCATTTGCGGCTCAGAAAGACAAGACCAAAGGCACACTGAGGGCACTGCGCCGCCCGCCGATTTTTTTATCGGGCCATTTGATTGCTCGTTGGAAAAAGGCATTGTTTCTGGGCTACTTCGTGGCCTACACTTCGTATCGTTTTCGAGTGGCGCAATCAAAAAACGGGCTTGACGAATGACGCCGACTCCCACAGAAAAAAGTCCCTCACACCGATCGAACCAGGCATGACAGAACGAGGACATCCCCCTGTGACGATGACCGAACACGATCTCTACCCGGAAAAGCCGCTGCTTCCTCAAGCACCGATCGACCGCTTGATCAAACCGCTGAACAGCTTTCTGCACGTGGAGGCGGCGAGCGGCATTGTGCTGCTGGTGTGCGCCTTCGCCGCGCTGACGGCGGCAAACTCGGCGTATGCCGAGCAGTTTCTAGGATTCTGGAAGACGCCGGTCGGCTTCTCGATCGGCGGGTTCAGCCTCGAACATCCATTGAAGCACTGGATCAACGACGGCCTGATGGCCATCTTCTTCTTCGTCATCGGCCTCGAGGTCAAACGCGAAATTGTTTTGGGCGAACTCCGCGACGTGCGTCGCGCCGCGCTTCCCGTGGCAGCGGCGCTCGGCGGAATGGTGGTGCCCGCCGGTATCTATATCGCGCTGCAGTTCGGTGACGTCGGCCAGCGCGGCTGGGGAATCCCGATGGCGACCGACATTGCGTTTGTCGTCGGCTGCATGGCATTGCTCGGCCGTCGCGTTCCCCCTGCCCTCCGTGTGATCATCTTATCGCTGGCCATCGCCGACGACATCGGTGCCATTCTCGTGATCGCCCTGGGATACACCGAATCGCTGCATGTGTCGTGGTTGATCTCGGGACTGCTCGGTATCGGCGCCGTCGTGCTGATGCAACTCGCGGGAATTCGCAGCATCGCGATGTACACGGCCATCGGTGCCGTCACCTGGCTCTCGTTTCACGAGTCGGGCATTCATGCAACGATTGCCGGCGTGGCGCTGGGGCTGATGACACCGGCTCAACCGTATCTCGAACGAGGGGTCGCGGGTGAATTGCTGCGGCGGGCCAGCGACGTGATTCACGGTGCGACCTGGGAGGAGGAGTTGCATCGGGCGGAGAAAATCCGCCAGTATCGCCGCGTCACACGCGAGACGATTTCCCCCTTGGAATTCCTCATCTTTCTGCTGCATCCGTGGGTCGCCTTTTTTATCATGCCGATCTTTGCGCTGGCCAATGCGGGGGTTCCCGTCGAGGCCGCCGATCTTGCTTCCCCCGTGGCGCTCGCGGTCATTCTGGGATTGGCCGTGGGCAAACCGCTCGGCATTCTCCTCTTCAGTTGGGTGTCGCTCAAAATGGGATTGGTTCGGCTTCCCGAGGGGGTGACGTGGCGTCACATAGCAGGAGGAGGCTTTCTCGCCGGCATCGGTTTCACCATGGCGCTGTTCATCGCCGGACTGGCCTTCGCCGACGACTCCGTCTTGCAGTCCGCCAAGGTGGGGGTCTTGGTCGGCTCGGCCATCAGCGCCGTCATCGGCATGGTGATTCTGGGGACGGGAAAGGTGGTCGATAAGAAGGTATGACAGTCCGGCTCGAACATGCGGCGTTACTTTTGCCAATTGCGTATTAGAGATCGCGTTGGCGTCTCTCGATGTCGCGTTCGGAAGTGGGTCTCTTCATGGAAGCGGCATTCTTGATTTCAGGCCCGAAGGGGCCGACCGGTCGTATAGCCCGGTCCGCAGGGCCGGGTACGCGATCCCTCCCACATCTTCTTTTCGGCCCAACGGGCCAAAAGATCGATTGCGGTCGTCGTCGTTGATTGATCTGCCGGCCCGCTGGGCCTGATGCGGACGATGGTCGCCGTGTACCCAGGCTTTTCAGCCTGGGCTAGAGGATCGGCTGGCCCTTCGGGCCGGAGAGGCGTAGAGTCTTCCTGGCGGGGCTGACCTTAATACGCAATTGCCGAATGAACTTTTTTTTGATGGCGGAGCTATCGTCCGAAATCACCAGAGCACTGCGGAAGGCCGAGCCATTCAGCAGCGGCACCAGGCGTCTCCCAGATTCATCGGGTTAAGCAGCTCTTGACGGCGTCATCCTTGACGTAGTCGGCAGGCTTCTTTCCCGATTTGTTGGTGAGGGACAGGTCGGCGCCGGCGGCGATCAGCAGCCGAATTATCTCGACGGCCTCTTTATGTTTTCCGGCGGTCCCCGGAGCACCGGTTGACGTCACGGCGCGATGAAGCGGAGTCGAACCGGACTTCCGGCACGCCTGATTCACATTCGCACTATGCTCAATCAACGCACCGACGGCACCGGGGCTTCTAAACCGCACGGCGTGGTGAAGTGCCGTCACGCCATTCTTGTCGCCGGCGTTGACGTCCGCCCCGGCCGTCAGCAATGCCACGATCCGCTTTCGCTGGTCTGCGGGGTGTGGATTCCGCTCGGCGCAGATTTTGGACAATTCGAGGATGGTGCTCATGGGTTTTGGTTCACAGGGAGAGCAAGGAATCGCCGAACGCCGGAATTAGGCAGCTTCCGAGTCACCACCAGAACCAGAGTTGGAGGCTGCCATTCTTACAATTACCGATTGAATAGTCACCTTTACCTTTTGGTATTCCAGCGAGACCCTCTCTGAGCGGATCAAGCCAAGCTGTACCTATTGAGATAGTGGCTGGATCAAGGTCTGACGGGAATACCCAATCTGTAGGTGCCTGAGAAAGGTCGACTCGTAGTTTGGTTGGTGCCAGCCAGTCGGCGAACCCTCCCCTGTTGTTCGGTACTCGCAGCTCCGCCTTGGTTGGCGATGTAAGTGCGAGCGTGCGGGAGCCGCAGCCGTCAGTAGCGAGTGCCTCAAGCAGCGCCGCGAACGATTGGCATCCGGCATCGTCTGCGTTGAGATGCCAGCCGGGATAGTTCCGTTGGTTTTCTGTATAACGCCAAAGCGATATTCGCCCAGATTGTTTCCATGCATTCGGGAGATGCATAACAGCTGCCTAACGAGGGTATCCAGAATCATTCCGAAAAACGTACGCATATTTGTCGAAACCCAGAATCTCCACATCGGCCCGCCGCGTTCAGGTGCAGCGGCGGGTTCGGCTTCGCTGTAGTGCTTCGGCATACTCTCGTTCTGCCGAGCGCCAGTACCGCCGCCCCATAAAATACCCCGCCACAAGGCTCGAAACCACCAACCAGAGAATAACCGGCCAAGGAGCCCCGGCGGGTGGCACTGTCGCACGGATGGCCTTTTGGATTGCAAGCAGGGAAATTGTCGCTCTTAACCACCCAACATGCTATCACACTCTTCGGGTGCCACTGGTTTTACCAGTGTGTCTTTGGCTTTTTATTTCAGACCCAGAAGCCATTCGGCATCCCGTGCACAAACGGCAGGCCGGCGAACTGCTGTCTCGCCGGCTCTACCGCACGGGGTTTTCGTGAATGTCATCGATCGCGGCGAGCAGCACCTCTCGTGAGTCGACGAACGCGATCAGATCGAACCGATATTGCTTGCACGCTTTGTCGATAGGGCCGCTGAACCGCGTTCGCCAATCGTCGCTCGTCAGCAGCGGCCGACAGTGGTAACATGAGAACGTGAATGCGTGGGCGTGCCCCGGTTCGTGGACGTGCTTGATGAACTTCCGGTGAGCCGACGAACTCTCCTCGATGTGCTGTTGGCAGGTCACTCTGATGAAAATACCAAAGACACACTGGTAAAACCAGTGGCACCCGAAGAGTCTGTCAGCATGGTGTGGGGTTGAGAACGACAGCCGTCTCGCGGCGATCGAAAGAGGCGATTACGTCTCGCGCGACAGTGCCACCCGCCGAAATCCTGGTGTGATGGAATGTCATTGACAAGAGGAAGGCATGCAGGAGCATGCCCTACGGTGCTATTCGGTCATTCTCTGTTTTGCGTCCTCGATGATTGCCGAAAACTGCTTGTCACGCTCCTCGACCGTCGTGTTCTTGAAGAACGCACTTCCGTGCGTTGTGGCTGCCAACCAAGCGGCTATACAGTCACTGACGCGCACATGCGACAATGAGCTGTGAGCGGCGTCGACAAGACGCGATTCGCTGAGCATCGAGATTAGAAGCTGTGTGATGGCTGCCGGCCGGCGGTCCGGGCGATTGTCGGTGGGAATACACGACAGGATGTTTTCAATCCCGAGATCGGTTCGTTCACTCAATATCAGAATACGGAGTGCTTTCAGGAATTCCGGAGTCGGGTCTTGACTCAGAAAAGAGAGGGCAGCACATCTGTCTTGGTCAAGTACGCCAGTTTCCAGATCATCAAGGATTCGGGCTTGCGGTATCGTGTCTTCCCCGAGATTGACCAACGAGCGCGCAACTGCGACCCGCTCGGACACAGGCCCGCGGTCAAGCCATGAAAAGAGCATCGTTTTCACAGCGTTGGGGTCGGTGTTCTCCGTGACCTTGAACAGAGCTGGTGCGGCGAGAAGGATGCGTCCGCCGCTCCAATGGTCATTAGAACGGTCGCTGTCGACTCCTTCCAGCACGAGGGCGTACTCACCTGGAGGAAGAAGAACATTCACGCTTCGCGTGAACGGCGATTCCTTCAGCATATCGGTCTGATCGTAGCCAGCGCCCCATGCGCGATCGATCGAGAAGTGCCGCACCACACGGGGAACCCCAGTTGGCGATTCCCAGATGGCTGCATGAATGTATTTCGTGTCCGGTGCGTACACGCGTTGCGGCCCACGGATGAATTTCAGATCGAAGTGGATCGGTGACGGAAAAGGAACAGTGTCTCGATGCCATGAGATGCCGAGTATAGGGTTCTTGGGACTCGACTTGAGCTTGCTGGGCTTAATGTTTGTGATGGATTTAAAAGGATCGCTCATCTCGCTCGGCGCAGCATTGAACTCGATGGCCTTGTCCACAAAGGGGGCAAGACGATCTTGGTCCGGCTGAGCAACCGGTAAAGCTCTGAATCCATCAAGAAGGTAGAACGCGCCATTGTCTGCCCGCGTGACGTATCCGATAAATGGACCGCCGCCTCGTTTCTCTATCTCGAATTCTGCTTGCGCCGAGACCGTAAGCAGCAGGGCAATGCCAACCGTTGTCAGTATTCGTCGGTTCTTGGTCATCTTCTTCACACACCTTGTCAATAGATCGTTTGTGCCTATCACCTGTAGACCGCCGGGTGCGGCCTATCGCGCAGGCGCCACTGCTGACAGCTTTGGGTCAGCAGTGCTTCGTCGCTGAATCGGCAAGAGCACTGCTGAATGCAGAGCCCTTCAGCAGTGGCAACCAAAGGTGTCGGCTGGTCGGAGTGCAGACTCAAGAGGGTACGACGTTGCGAGGTGACTGTGTTCATGTCGGTGACTCGGTTCGGGACCGTGATTCACTCGCGACAACCGATCAGTGCTATGATTACAACCGGGTGCTATGAAGCCGTCAAGTCACGCATCAAAAATCACCCGGCGATACCCACATCTTTTCGCGCGCGGCATCGATCCTATTCCCAAACAACGCTCCCCCTTCCGAAACAGCAATTCATTTCTCAAACACGGCTCCGATTCCGAAACATCGATCCCAAAATGATGCGAAGCATCAACTCCTCTTTAGGCGTATGGTTGCGCGGAGCGGGTCGGCGGCTGGGCGAGGTCATCGCCGGGCCTCTTCACGGACCACTGACGACGGACCACTGACCCCGAACCCCGAAAACGTCCGCACTCGCGTCATCCTCCCCAAGTGTTGTTTGCAATAGTGCGCAGATCCGCGCAAAGTCCTGCTTTTGCGTTCGCGAGTGACGCTTTTGAGCGCGCGAGTGGCACTTTTGCGCGCGTTTAGTGAGCGCAAAATGTATATCAAAACAACTTTTTGCGGCGATGTTTGCTATCCCGGCTTCACCATTTTCTCCATATTTCGGCCCGGTTTGTTGGGGAATTTGCGTGTCTGGCAACGGCGGGTGATTGGGGGTTGCCTGGTTTACCTCGGCTTCCTGGATTGGTGGCTTGGGAGGGGCTTCACCGACAAAAGTCGCCGGTTTACATGCACGTGATGACATGCGTGCGCAGCGCGCAATTGCGCGTACCGGTGAGGGGTTCGTAAGGGCTGACGACGTCATGAGTTCGATTTCGGACACGACGTCGAATTCGTCGCGATTTCTGGCGCTGAATTAAGCGCAAATGCGCGCAAATCGTCGATTTTTGTCGTTTTTTCGTGGTTTTTTGGCGTATTTTACGCCCCCAAGGCGCCCTCATCCGGCCTTCGGCCACCTTCTCCCGGTGGGAGAAGGAGTTATGACGCGCGCAAAGTGCGCGCAGATGCGCATTTCGCTGCATTTTCGCTTGATTTTTGCCTTGCGGTTTTCAGACTCGTTGTTTCACGTGAAACGGGGGTCGGTTGTGGGGGATCGGGGCTGATTCGCGTGGAACGAAGCGTTCCGCGTTGCGTCGCGGGTAAACTCAGGGAGCTTACGCTCCCCGCTCGCTGGTCCCCGCCCGCACGGCGGCTTTTTCTTCTGGTGATGACCTGCAATAATTGAACCACTGGTCGCCGCTCGACCCGGCTTACGGCGTCAATGCGAGGTTTTCACAGCTCCTGAGGGATCATTATGCTGACGGTGATTCTGCTGGTTTTCTCGAATATCTTCATGACGTTCGCCTGGTACGGGCATTTGAAGTTTAAGGAGAATCCCCTGTGGATCGTGATTCTTGTGAGCTGGGGGATCGCCTTCGTCGAGTACTGCTTCCAGGTACCCGCCAATCGCTGGGGGCACCGGCAATTCTCGGCACCTCAACTGAAGATGATTCAGGAGGTGATCACGCTGGTTATCTTCGCGATTTTTTCGGTGGTCTACCTCAAAGAAACCCTGCGCTGGAACGACGTCGTGGGCTTCGGGTTCATTCTCGCCGCGGTATTTTTCGTGCACGCTTTCCCGCGTCCGCCGGCTGCGGTCGAGGTGACGCCGGTTGAGTCACACGCTCCTTTCGACGGCGATGCGGATGCGCGGTAAAGTCTCGATATGAGGAGCGAAATCACACTGGCGGGGTGCGTTATACGAGCCCTGTTCAAACCCTCGCCCGGCGGGAGAGGGTGGCCGCGCAGCGGCCGGGTGAGGGGCGGGGTGGACGTTCGATCGCGAGTAAGAACCAATCAAGAATAATGTGCCCTCACCCGACTGCTACGCAGTCGACCTCTCCCGGCGGGAGAGGTGAAGAAAACCGCCGGCTACGTCGCTTTTTTCAGCGATGTTGCGTCGGTATTCGTCGCCACGGCGACCGCTTCGTCCGCCGGCTGCATGAACAGCGATTGCAGGATCAGCATGATCGAACCGGTCACCAGAAAGACGTCGGCGAAGTTGAACACCGGCCAATGAAACGTGCCGAACGTGAAGAGCAGAAAATCGCGGACGGCGTAGATCGGTTCGCCGTCCACAACGTAGCCGTGCAGAGCCAGTCGGTCGTACAAATTGCCGAGGGCGCCGGCGGTGACGAAGCCCAGCGAGACGGTCATCCATAAACTGGATGCACCATTGCGAAAGAAGAGCCAATAGACCACACCGATGACGGCGACAACGCTGAGCGTGGCGAAGACGAGGGTGAACCCTTGGCCGAAGCCCCACAGGGCGCCGTGATTAAAACTGGTGACGAAGCGGAACGTCAACCAGCCGGTGCTGGATTCCCAGAGCAACGGTCCCTGCCGGTTGGGATAACCCAGATTCTGAAAGACGACTGCTTTCGAATATAAATCGAGCGCAACCCCTAACACGACCAGCAGCCAAAAGGAGATCCAGCGGTTCGCGGGGTAGTTTTTCGTCATAGTGTCAGCTTTTCGCGCTTCCGTTCGCATTCGACGCAGTTCCGTGCATAAGGGATGGCTTTAAGGCGTGCTTTCAAAATCGCCGCTTTCGATGAGGGAACGCCCGCCTGCAGGCACATCTCACACATGCCGTAGACTCCATGTTCGATGCGTGTGAGAGCCGCGGTAATTTCTTCCAACGTTTCTTGTTCGTTCTCGATAAACCTGAGCGAGAAATCCTGTTCATAGGCTTCGGAACCGAGTTCGGCGAGATGGGTGGGCGACTTCGACTCCACTCCCACGTCGTGACGGTCGAGCGTTTCGTCCGTCAACTGCTGTACATCGCCTCGCAGCCGCGCCTGAATCGAAACCAAGAGGGCCTTGTATTTGTCGATTTCGTCTTTTTTCATGATGACAGAGAACCTGGATTTCTACAAGTCGATTTTTCGGCGGTCGGCCGGCACCGTTCCGGCAACACATGCAGGAACGTTCACAAGCCCGGCCCCTGCGGAAAAGAGGATTTACTCACTGGCGTCCATCCGTGACGTCTCAATCAAAGAGCATTTTATTATGGGCGTAGGCGTTTAGAGGGTCAAGTGTCATGGCGCGTTGATCTTCCGATCGAAACGCGAATTTGCCGCCGCCACCGTCTCTCACCACAGCATGTTCGAGTTATCTTCTGACGTGGGAATATATTACGACAACATGACGATCTCGAAATCTCGGCGGTCGGTTTTCGCGGGGCATTCTGCTTGAAGGGGCCGCCTATCTCACGAAAAAAACGCGAGAGTTTGTGGCTTGTTCGATGGTATTTTCCGCCGCAAGGCATATGATACTGGCGGGGCCGTCACTGGAACCTGCACGGCCGCTTGATGTTGAGATCATCCGTCGAGTTTGCAACAGCAGAGCCGAAAGGAAATTTGAACATGCCCGCCTCCGACGCCAACCTGAAACCGGGCGATCGCGCCCCCGCTTTTGAACTCGCCGCCTTCCCGGAGGGAAAGGTCAAACTCAGCCAATTCAAAGGGAAAAAGAACGTCGTGCTCTATTTTTATCCGCGCGACAATACCCCCGGATGTACCACCGAGGCATGCGATTTCCGCGATCAGATGACCCAATTTGACAAAGGCGAGACGGTTATTTTGGGAATCAGCCCCGATAACGTCGAATCGCACGAGAAGTTCATCGAGAAATTCTCGCTACCCTTCACCCTGCTCTCCGACCCCGATCACGCCATTGCCGAAAAATACGGCGTCTGGGTCGAGAAGAATATGTACGGCAAGAAGTCGATGGGCATTCAGCGATCGACGTTCCTCATCGACAAAGCCGGGAAACTCGCCGCGATTTGGCCGAAGGTTTCCGTCAAGGGGCACGTGCAGGAAGTCGCTGAAAAGATCAACGAGTTGACGTGATGATCGACGCTCGACCGTCTGCCAGCGGCATGGCGATCGTCAACAATCGTAACACAACCTCTGTGCATGGCGGTTTTTGCGCTGAATTTGACGCGATCTTCACTGTCCCTCGCTTGCGTTTCGGGCTAGTAAGAGGTCATGAATGATCCGGGTTAATACGACGTCTCGAACATCACGCCGTACGTTTCGTTGATTTGCGAATACGTCGGGCGGATGCGGACGCGGGGGTCGTCGTGCAGATGATACGCCGCGACCGATTTGCCGACGATGTACCCGAGCATCGCCCCGAACACCACATCCGACAAATCGTGATCGCGTTCGTCGATGCGGCTCCAGCCGATGAGTCCGGCGAGCACATACAACGGTGCCGCCCGTTCGATTCCGTAATACTCTTCAACAACGGCGGCGATGGTGAACGAACTCGATGTATGGAACGACGGAAAGCCGAGATCGCCATCGTTCCATTCGTCGCTCGGGCGTTCGGTGTTGGCGATTCCTTTAAGGGCGACGGTGCTCACGCCGGTAATCGTGTAGGCGTTGATCAGCGATCGCGAGAAATCGTGGAGTTGTACGTCTTCGGTCCAGACGCTGTTGCCGTAGACGAGCAAAATCGCTGGGACTTGCCACTGCACTTCGCCGAGTTTTCCGAGCACGTGCGAGCCATCGCCCCAGCGATCGGGATGCTCGGCGGTCTTTTGACGGACTTCGTCATCTGCGTCGGCGCGCAAGGCGAGAGCAATTCCGGTCGCCCCGAGAATCCAGGCGCCGTTGTGCCAGTTGGCAATCGCCTGCGTGTCGTTCCACACGTCGGGAAGAAAACCGCGGACGTCGTTGCGGAACTGCGTTCGAAAATTTGGAGCAAAGACCGGCGACCCCTCGAATGTCTCGTTGTCCTCGATTTCGCTGCCGGTGAAAGGGGCTTCCTCCGACGAATCGGCCTCGGCAAATTCCGGCTCAGCGTCTCGAAACGCCGCTAATCGAATCGGAAACGATCGCTTCATCCTGGGGCGTCGATTCACCACCGACTTCATCAACTCCGCAGAAATCGACGGATAGCGCGGTCGATCGAACGGCGAGGGCATCAATCGATAAATCGGCGGCGACGTTCGATCCGTCGTTTCGATTCGTTCCGTTTTCAGGATACGGCCGTCCCCGCCGTTCGGGTGGGATTCCCCCATCGCCGGGACGTAGTAAATCGCCGGAGTGATCTTTGACCGAGTTTCGTTCGGTTGAGTTTTTGCCGAGCGCGTCGCTTCGGCCGCCGAATCACTGACGCTCTCAAAATGCGCATGAAACGTTTCGCCATCGACGGCATCGGTCGAACGGGTGAGTCCGGCCGATTGGCAGCCGATGCCCACCGTCACCCACAGTAATGCGAGCACGGCCGAACGGTGAATGTACCGGGGCGCACCGTCTGCGTCGTGCGGTCGTCGCATCGCGGCATTCGCGCTCGTACTTCGCGGCCAGAGTGCGCTGCGCCGGAATGTGGTGGGGATTTCTAAGGAAAACAACAGACTTCCTCATATTTCTTTCGCTAAGCCGATGAAATCTTCGTAATAGACGCAAGAAACGATGCGGTTCAGTCGTCCCCGTATCAATTGCATCGCTCTGTGAGCCAGGTAACAGAAAAAAACGTGAGTGAAAGATTATGCTGGAATCGCGGACGTGACATTCAGGCGAGATCCCCCCTTTTATCAGTTCGGCCGTTAGAATTCGTCAACTCGAAAAAATCAGCACAACCAATCCTTCTTGACGATATCGGCAAAGACCTCCCGATCGTTAGAGTTTGCCAACCTGATAGTTTTCGCCGCCGCGTTTCGCGACTATAATGCGATTTCACGTCCCTCTTGTTTCCTTGCACAGGAGAGAACAGAACCCCAATGATCGGAGCGACTGTGATTGCTGAGACGAAAATTCAAATCGCCCAGTTAATTGAAAATATTTCCATCGCCCTGATCGGCAAACCCGATGCGGTGCGGCTCGCCGTGGTCGCCCTCTTGGCCGAAGGTCACATCCTCATCGAAGATGCACCGGGCGTCGGCAAAACGACGCTCGCCAAAGCGATCGCGAAAAGTCTCGATTGCACGTTCACCCGGCTGCAGTTCACGCCCGACATGCTTCCCAGCGATATTCTCGGTTCGAGCGTATTTCTTCCCAACATGGGAGATTTCGAATTCCGCCGGGGGCCGATTTTCACGCACGTGCTGCTGGCGGACGAAATCAACCGCACCACGCCGCGAACGCAAAGCGCGTTGCTCGAAGCGATGAACGAGGGACAGGTCTCGGTCGAGGGGAAAACGTACCCGCTCGTCGCTCCCTTCTTCGTATTGGCGACGCAAAACCCGTTCGAGTACGAAGGGACGTTTCCCCTGCCGGAAAATCAACTCGACCGCTTTACGCTGTGCGTCGAAATCGGTTATCCCGAGCGCGAAGTCGAACGCCGCGTGCTCACCAGCCACCGCGACGGCCAACCGGTCGATCGCATCAAACCGTCGATTACGCTCGACCAATTGCGCATCGTGCAACGGGAGGTCCGCGACGTCACCGTCGAAGACTCGGTTAACGACTACATCCTCGACATCATCGGGGCGACGCGGAATCACGAAGAACTTTCGCTGGGCGTCAGCACCCGCGGCGCCTTGACGCTGTACCGAACCGTGCAGGCGCACGCCTTCATGCAGGGGCGGAATTACGTCATCCCCGACGACGTCAAAGCCCTCGCCGTCCCGGTCCTATCGCACCGCATGATCTGCAAAGGCCTGATCCGCGAGGGCCAGCGGGTCCGCGCGGGAGAAATTTTGCGCCAGATTCTGCGAGAGATTCCCGTGCCGCGGTAGGTGAGTCGGGTCGCTCGCGGTTTGCCTCGACGAGACGCCCTCCCTTTCTTATTCTGGCTCGTGTTTCTCGACTCTTGATCCTCGCCTCTTCACCGAAAGGATGAACAACATGCTCGATCGACGCACATTTCTCGGAGTCATGGGAGCGGGACTTGCCGCGGGGCGGATGATTTCGGCCGGCGCATCAGCGCGGGCTGCGGAATCCGAGAACGTAGAACACAAGCGTCTCGCCATCGTCACCACCGAATGGCGTTATCTCAATCACGCCTGGCATATGGCCGAGCGGTTTCTGGTCGGCTACCCGAGCGGCGGCGGTTGGCATCATCCGCCGCTCGACGTGGTGACGGCGTATGTCGATCAGTTTCCCGATAACGACCTCGCGCGCCAACGGTCCGAAGAATTCGGGTTCCCGATTTATCCGTCGATTGCCGAGGCCCTTCGCTGCGGCGGGGACAAACTTGCCGTCGACGCCGTGCTGATCATCGGCGAGCACGGGAACTATCCCAAAAGCGAATTCGGTCAGACGAAATATCCGCGTTACGAATTTTTCAAGCAGGTGACCAATGTCTTTCGCGAGGATGGCCGGGCGTTGCCGGTGTTCAACGACAAGCATCTCTCGTGGAAATGGGAATGGGCGAAGGAGATGGTCGACATCTCGCGCGAACTCGACTTCGGTTTCGCGGCGGGGTCGTCGCTGCCCGTGACGTGGCGGATGCCGTCGATCGATATGCCCTATGGTGCCGAGGTCGAAGAGATGTTGTGCGTCGCCATCGGCGGGATCGACAGTTACGATTTTCATGCGCTGGAAGTCATTCAATGCATGGCCGAGCGCCGCAAGGGGGGCGAGACCGGCGTCGTCGCCGTGCAGGCGCTGCAGGGTGATGCGATCTGGCAAGGGATGGACGCCGGCAACTGGAACGACGGCGGCTGGGATCCGCGATTGTTCGAAGCGTGTCTGTCGCGCAGTCAAACGCTGGCTCAACCGGAGAGTTACAGTCACCGTTACCCGACCGTCGAACAAATTCGCGAATGGGTGAAAGAGCCGATCGCGTACCGCATCGAATACGCCGACGGAGTGAAAGCAACGATGCTGCTGATGAACGGCCTCGTCGACGATTTCACGTTCGCCGCTCGCATTAAAGGAGAAGCGGAACCAGTCTCGACCCTGTTTTATCTGCCGCCGCGGCCCAACGTGTCGTACTCCGCCGAGCTGATGTCGAAAGCCGAAGCGACCTTCATGACCGGCAAGGCCTCCTGTCCGATCGAGCGGACGTTATTGACCTCCGGCCTGGTCGAAGCCGGTTGCCGATCGCTGGGGACGGGACAAAAGCGTCTCGAAACGCCGCATCTCGACGTGCGGTACATGGCACCGAAGGAATCGACGTTTGCAAGATCGTGATTCTTCTCTTTCTCCCTCTCCCTTTGGCTGCACTTTACGAGAAAGTTTTGAGAAAGAGGGCTTGTGAATTTATGCTGAAT
>JBBECD010000216.1:0-13145 GCA_040881995.1 Planctomycetaceae bacterium | reverse complement strand
GCTTTTCATTTCTAATTCGGGTTGCGGGTGAAACCCGCGCTGGGAGGTTCGTGGTTTATCAGCCCGCCAAACCACGAAATACACGAACAGCACGAACGGACGGCGAACGCTTCAGAGTTTATTTCCGCGAGGCGGGAACTTGCCGGTTGCGGTGACTTGTCGGATTGATCGCACTGGCGAAAATGAGTTCTCGTCGACGATCGGAAAATCTCTGCGGATTATACCGGAGACGCTTTGCATTCGTTATGACGCTTCAAGTCTCCCGAATGCGCGGACCTTTCGTCGTGGGAAATCCGAACGGGTTTTGAGGCGGTTGATGCCAAAATCGGTCAGGCTGCGACCGGGACTTCGATCCCCCGTTGAATGCGTCCACAATCGCCGCCTGTTTTCCGATACTCAAAGGGAGCAGACGAGAGGGAACTTGTCTTGACGTCCTCGGCGGGCCACTGTGAACAAAACTCGAAAAAAACTTCGATCGAACACATCGGTAGCAGCATCCACCAACTTTTCATCCCGTTGAATCCTCCATGCCTTCGAAGAACGGACTTTCGAAGCGTCGTTGAGCCGAATTCGACGGCGATCGAGAAACCGCGGTGCTCGGAAGCGACCAGCGTATGATTTCTTCGTTTTATCAGGTCCATAGCAAGTCGATCATCTGGCTTGTGGTTTTGACCTTCCCCGTGCTGTTCGTCGTCGGGGCTTCGATCAAAAACAATAACGACATCGAAACGTGGTTGCCGCAGAACACGCCCGAGCGGGCCGTCTACGAACAGTTCAAAGATGACTTCGGTCTCGACGAATCGATCATCATCGGCATCGATACGGCGCACGTCGACGCCCGCCTCGTCGAAGCGCTCGCCGGCCGCATCGACAACTCGTTCGGCATCCGCTCCTGCTGGACCCCCGACCGTCTTCGCAGCCGCATGCAGGAATTCGGCGTGACCGACGCCTCGTCGCACGACCGGTTGAACGGCATGCTCATTTCGTCGCACGGTTCGATGATCGGACTGGTCGCCTCGCTGACCGATGAAGGAATCGCGCAGCGGGCCCGCGTCGTCGACGGCGTTCAAGAAGCGCTCAGGTATTGTCAATTGACGCCCGAACAAGTGGCGCTGACCGGCCAGCCGGTGATCGTCACGGAACTCGATCGACTGGGGGGATCGCAGTCGAACCAGAAATTTTTCGTGCTGACGCTGCTGATCAGCCTGTCGCTGCTGTTTTACTTCGTGCGGCACTGGGGGATGACGCTGTCGATTCTCGGCATCACCGTCTGGGGCATCTATTTGACGCAGGCGCTGATGGCGTTATGCGGCGCCGAAATGAATTTCATTCTCGGGGCGCTGTCGGTGATGGTGATGATTTTCACCCTCTCGGTGGCGATTCACTTTCTCGGCTATTATTCCTCGGCGGTGGAAGAAAACGATCCCAATCCGCTGGGGCGTGCGATTAAAGAATCGCTGAATCCATGCATCCTTTCGACGGCGACCACGCTCATCGGCCTGATGTCGCTGAACGTCAGCAAGATTATTCCGGTCAGCCAATTCGGTTATGCCGCCGCGTTGGGATCGATCGTGGCGTTCTTCGTCGGGTTGGGAATTACGCCGGCGTTGTGCGTGCTCTTTCCCAAATGCACGATGCATCACGATCGCCGGGTCTGGAATCCCGTGTTCTGGGCGGACTGGGTTAACGATCATAAGAAGCTGCTGCTCGGATCGGCCTGCGTTTTGGTTTGCTTCGCGTGTTATGGCGTCGCCCAGCTTCGTTCGCATATCGATCCCATCGATTTCCTGCCGAAACACAACTGGGTTCTTCAGGATTTTCGCCGAATCGAAAAAAATCTTACCAGCGTCGACTCCGTCGAAGCGATCGTCGATTTTCAGGGGGAACCGGTCCCGTTTGTCGAACGGCTCGAACGGGTGCGTCTGCTCCAGGAAAAATTTGAAACGCAAAAGAATGTGCGACACACGTTTTCGCTGGCGACGTTTTTCCCCAAAGATCTGCCCGACGGAGCATTCGAGGTCATGCAGCTCTTGAACCTCGCCCAAAGCTACGACGGCGAACAAAACTTCACGGCATGGAATCAGGATTTGTGGCGGATCTGCATCCGTCTCGATCGCCGGGACGGCGCCGTGCACGATGAAGTCAAGGCGGAACTCGAACGGCTGGCGGGATCGGAGCCGGTTTACTTCACCGGGCTCGGTCCGATTCTGGAAGGGGCTCAGGTCGATATCTTCGTCGGCTTCTGGAAGAGTTTTACGACGGCGTTCCTGTTGATTTCGGTCGTGATGATCGTTTCGCTCCGTTCGCTGACCATCGGGATGATCGCGATGGTTCCCAATATCATCCCGATTATCTTCGTCTTCGGGACGGTCGGCTACTTCGGCATGTCGGTCGACATCGGCATGATGATGACCGGGAGCATCGCCCTGGGAATTTCGGTCGACTGTACATTTCACTTTCTGGTCAGTTATCAGGAACATTTCCGCGCGGGGAAATCGTCCGTCGAGGCGAGCAAACTGGCTCTGCAGCACACCGGAGCCCCCATGCTGGATTCGACAATTATCGGCAGTTTCGGTATGCTGGCATTGTGTTTGAGTGAATTTACTCCCACCGTCCGATTCGGTTACCTGATGTCGGCACAGATGCTGGCCTCGATGCTGGGTGAGTTGATGATTCTGCCCGCTTTGTTATGCTTACGCCCGCAGCGTCGCAGCGTTTTGAGTGCCGAAACGACACGTCAAGCGTCCCGGCCGATGTTTTCCCCGCACATTTTGTGGCGGGGGAAACGGAAACGCGTGGCGTCGGACGCTGCCTTACAGGAATCTTTTGCTGGTTCTTAAAAGACTCGAATGCCATCGGTTGTGCCAGTCGACAACAGGGGGACGTCTGCGGAAAGCCGCACATCCCCAGCGTCGCCAGGCACGGTGGTTGTGTGAGACGTTTCAGGAACCGTGGAATCGGTCTGTGTCAACCGTGCTGAGCCCGAAAGTACATCCCGTGATCATGGCGAGTCCTCACGACCCGCTGTGGCCTGACGACCTCGACGTGTTGAAGAAAAGAATCCTCGAGTCCTTTCTGGAATTCGAGAGTTCTTTTCGTCGGCGATTCCCCATGGTCTGGTGGCTGACGTTGATCGGCCCGTTTGCGCTCACGATCGCCCTGTTGGTCATGATCGCCATCGCCATGGGGGCGGCCTATGCGCAGCGGTTGGTCACCACCATGCTGTTTACGTTCTTTTTCTTCGGCCGATTCGTGATCCTCAGCGGCACCGATGCGCAATCGCTCGAGGCCCATAAGCTGCTCTCCTCCGAACAACTGTTTCTGATGGTCAGTTATATGGATATCATGGTCGCCGTCACGCTCGCCTTTCATATCGGCTTCATGTTCCGCATGCCGATTGTCGGCCCGAAAATCGGCGAACTCGTCGCCGACGGACAATTGATTCTAAGGCATCAGCCGTGGATGAAACGGATGACGTTGCTCGGCGTCGCCGTGCTGACGGCGTTTCCATTGGCGGCGACCGGCAGCATCGGCGCCTCGATCTTCGGCCGTTTGCTGGGAATGACCCGCATCTCGACGCTGACGGCGATCTTGATCGGCACGCTCGTCGGCAACGGCATCATGTATCTCGGCTCCGACATGCTCGGCAAATATCTGGACAAGGACGATGCGTTGATCAAGTACGGCGGAATTGCGGCCATCGTGTTGATTATTTTCTTCCTCGAACGGCGGTACAAGGCGATGAAGCGGACGTTTATGGAGAAGTACGTGGCCGACTCCACGTTGCGGACGATTATGGACGAAGAGATATCTCCGCCCGGCAAAATTGAGTGACGTTTTCTCGCGAGAGTAAAAAGACATGGGCTGGGAAGCGATTTTTGTAATTGGGCTGATCGTCTTTCTCATCGTTGCGCTCGCAAAAGATTTCGCGACTCCCGACGTGCTCACGCTGAGTTGCCTGACGTTGATCATTTTCGTCGGGGAACTGTTCGGGTCGGAGAAACTTCCCAAACCGGCGGAGGCCATTAAAGAATTCGGGAACAGCGGCTTGATCACCGTCGGCGTCTTGTTCGTGGTCGTGACCGGCCTGATTCAAACCGGCGCAATGAATCTGTTCACGCAGAAATTCATCGGCCTGCCGACGTCGGTCCTCAGCGCCCAATTGCGATTGCTGTTTCCCGTCGTCGGCTTTAGCGCTCTGCTCAACAACACGCCCGTGGTGGCGATGTTCGTCCCGGTGGTGCACGATATCTGCAAGAAGACGCGGATCAGTCCGTCAAAACTCTATCTCCCCGTGGCGTATATGGCGACCGCCGGCGGAGTCTGCACCCTCATCGGGACCAGCACCAACCTGATCGTGCACGGCATGTTGTTGACGGAGACCAATCGCGGTTTTACGATGTTCGAACTCGGGCTGGTCGGGATTCCCTGCGCCATCCTCAGCATCGGGTTTATTTTGCTCTACAGCCGCGTGCTGTTGCCCGATCGAATTCCCGCCATCAGCCTGGGTGACGACCCGCGTCAATATTCGGTGGAGATGATCGTTCAGCGCGATGGACCGTTGGTGGGGCAATCGGTGGAACATGCCGGCTTGCGGCATTTGCCGGGGCTGTATCTCGCGGAAATCGAACGGGGCCAAGAAATTCTGCCCGCCGTCGGGCCGAGAGAAAAACTGCATGCCGACGACCGGCTGATTTTTGTCGGCGTCCTCGACTCGGTCGTCGACCTCCGCAAAATGCGCGGCTTGCTCCCCGCGACGAATCAACTGTTTAAACTCGAAACGGCCGATTCGCAGCGCTGCCTGATCGAAGCGGTCGTGTCCGATCGCTGCCCGCTGATCGGCAAGAGCATTCGCGAAGGAAAATTTCGCACGGTTTACAACGCCGCGGTGATCGCCGCCGCGAGAAGCGGACGCCGGATCGAATCGAAAATCGGCGATATCGTGCTGCAATCGGGGGACACGCTGCTGTTGGAGTCGACGCCCGAATTCATCACGAAACAGCGGAATTCCAGCGACTTTTTCCTCGTGAGCGGCGTCGAAAATTCGACTCCGCCGCGGTTCGACCGCGCGTGGATCGCCCTCTCGATTCTAATCGCGATGGTCCTGTCGGTCTCGGTCGGCGTGTTCGACATGGTGACCGCCTCGCTCACGGCCGCCGGATTGATGCTGCTCACCAAATGCTGCACCGCAATGGAAGCGCGGCAGAGCATCGATTGGTCGGTGCTGATCGTGATCGGCGCCTCGCTCGGCATCGGCATGGCGATTCAAGACAGCGGCGCCGCCAAAGCGATTGCCACGCAGATGATCAGCCTGGCCGGGGAAAAACCGTGGGTTGTGCTCGGCGTCGTTTACATCGTGACGTTATTGCTCACCGAAATCATTACCAATAATGCGGCGGCGGTTCTCGTGTTTTCCATCGCCCTGGAAGCGGCGAACACGCTTGGCGTGCAGTTCATGCCGTTCGCCGTCGCGATTACGGTGGCAGCCTCGGCGGGGTTCGCTTCGCCGATCGGTTATCAGACGTATCTGATGGTCTACGGCCCCGGCGGATACCGCTTCTCCGATTACATCCGTCTGGGCGTACCGCTCGACATCTTATTCATGGTGACATCGGTGACGCTGATCCCGATGATCTGGTCGTTTTGAACGATGACATTTCACCCTACGGCTTAGAGACTCTAACATAACCGGTTGTGCTTCTCGAAAACGCCTGAACGTATGCAACAAATCGTGAGGCACAGAGGTTATGTTAGGATTTCTTAATCAGTCCCGCGCGTTCGATTTGCAGGAGCTTCTCTTTCAGGCGGACTCCTTGCGGCGCAGTGAAGCCGCCGATCTGTCCGCCGCTGGCGAGCACACGGTGACACGGGATCAGAATCGGAAACCGATTCGTACCAAGGGCGTTGCCGACCGCCCGTGCGGCTTTCGGCCGACTGATGCGTTCGGCGATCTCGCGATACGACGCCGTCGCTCCGTACGTCAGTGCGCTCGTGGCTTGAAACACCTGCCGCTGGAACGCCGTGATCCTGGCATGCACGAGGTTAAAGCCTTGAAATGCAATCGGCTCTCCCGCGGCAAAGCGTTCGAATTGATCGCGCAGATCGGGAAACCAGTCGGCTTCCGTGGGCTGCGTTCCCTTCGCGTCGACATCGCAGAGATGTTGGCGAGCCGCGTTGCGTTGCAAATGGCCCATCGTCACACGCGATAACGATGTCCCTTCGCCGCGAAAGCCGATCCAGCCGACGCCGGTCTCGAACAGGCAGTAAAATCGGCCGGAAGCTTCGCCATCGAGCCTATTGTCGGCGGCGGTCCGCGAGGTCTTGCGGCGTAATTTTGACGCGATTGTCATGTTGTGATCCCGATTGAACAAAATTGGCTCGAAGGCAAGGAGGCCGAATGTCTAAGACCCGCACTCCAGGCAAAAGGTCACCCATCAAGCGATTCTTATTGCAGAACGGCGATTCAGAAGAATTTTCCCGTGTTTTTTGACCCGCGAACAACCACCCGATACAATACCATTGACCAGTGGAGTATCGCAAATACGACTGCGCAATATTATATTGTGGTTTCGAAGCTCTTTGACCAAAGGATGACTTGATGCTCTCTTACGGCGATCTGGCCGATGACTTTTACGTCAATTTGAACTTGAATACCGAGATGCAGTTGCCCGCCGCGCGGGAGACGATTCTCGGTTTTTTCGAGCGAGTGCAGAAATCGTACCCCACGATGCGTAACTTTTTCACGCGAGAATCGGGCGATTTCGTGCTCGAAGAAGATAAAGATCAGGGACATCAACGCTGGCTCACTCTCGAACCGCGCCGCGTCTGCAGCGGTTATATCAACCCGCCGAATATCGATACCGCCGTCGAGCAACACGACCTGATTCTGCAATTGGTGCCGTACATGCTCTCGGTGAGCCCGCTCGACTGCGAAGCTCTCGATTACATGATCGGCTTCGATTTCTCGTACCGCGGCAATCACGATCAACTTGTGG
Organism: Planctomycetaceae bacterium; assembly: GCA_040881995.1. Lineage (GTDB taxonomy): Bacteria > Planctomycetota > Planctomycetia > Planctomycetales > Planctomycetaceae > JAQCEJ01. Next base: position 6,150 of record JBBECD010000216.1, on the reverse strand, counting down.
CCGAAGCATTGGGCTCGGGTCACGCCCTCGACGGCCTGTTATCGCATCCGGGGGGAAAAGTGCTGAACTTCGAACCCTCCGCCACCATCACGCTCGATGAATCGTGCCGCTTGCAGGCCCGCTTGATGATCGAAACCCGCACGAACGCTTATCAAGTCCGCCGCGGCGATTACGGCGAAGAACAGATCAGCGTCTATTTCACCATGCGGCAATACGGCAGCCTGGAACCGAACACGTCGTTCGAAGAAACGCTGCGGCGGCTGCGCAGCAAGAGCGAAGAACTCATCGAATCGCTGGTCATCGAGCAGGTGCTCAAGCCGCTGGCGCATGCGATCGCCGCGAGATGATGAAATCAAAGGATGAGGGATGAGGGATGAGGGATGAGTCAGAATGGCGCTGGAGGGCGGATGAGGGCGTCTTTTTTTTCGGGTGAAGGTCGAGTGGAAGTAGAGACAACACGGGGGTCACATCTTGGGCGCTACACTCAGTCAGTTTGCGAAATCGTTGTCCGTTGAAACCGCGTTTTCCGTGCTCGCGATCGCTAAAACACTGAAAGCCGCGGGGAAAGACGTCGTCGAGCTCGAAATCGGCGACAGTCCGTTCGAGAGCACGTCGAGTGCGAAATCGGCCGGCGTCGACGCCATCCATCACAATCAATCGCATTATTGTCCCTCGCCGGGACTCCCCGAATTTCGCGCGGCGGCGGCGAAGTTTGTGCGCGAGGAATTCAGCATTCCCGCGGAACCGCAGAACATCATCGTGGCTCCCGGAGCGAAAGTCTTCGAGCAATATTTCTGCGAAGCGTTCTTGAATCCCAACGACGGCGTGCTGGTTTTCAGTCCGTACTTTCCGACATATATCCCCAACATTCAGCGCCGCAACGCGCGGATCACTTTCAGTGCGCTCAAGCAGTCGCGCGAATTCCGCCCCGATCTCGCCGATATCGAACGCTTCATCAACGAAGATCCCTCGCCCAAGGCGATCTACCTCAACTCGCCGCACAACCCGACCGGCGGCGTGGCCACGAAAGAAGATCTTAAGGGACTCGCCGATCTGATTCGCGGCAAGGATATCGCCGTCTTCAGCGATGAGCCGTACTGCCACATGGTCTGGAAGGGGAAACATCATTCGTTGCTCGCCGAGCCGGGGATGATGGATCAATGCGTCGCGGCCTACACGTTCAGCAAGTCGTACAGCATGAGCGGCTGGCGTCTCGGATTTTCGGTCTCGTCCGCGCCGATCGCCGACGCGATCGGCAAGATGATCAACACGACCCTGTCGTGCACGCCTCCGCTGGTGCAACTCGCCGGCAAAGCGGCGCTCGAACGGGACAAGTCCGAGCGCGAGCAGCAGATGTCGCAGTTTCGCGAGAAAGTCGAACTGCTGACGAGTGGGCTCAACAAAATTCCGGGCTTCTCATCGCTCGACCCCACGGCGACATTTTACGTTTTCCCCAACGTCGCCCCGATCTGCAACGACCTCGGCATCACCAGCCACGGGCTGGCGCTCTATCTGCTCGAAGGCGCCGATGAGAAATTCGGCGTGGCCTGTCTCGGCGGAGAATGCTTCGGCGAAGCCGGGGCCGGTTTCCTGCGATTCAGTTGTGCCGAGCCAAACGAGCGGTTGCAGCAGGCCCTCGATTTCCTGCCGGCGGCGCTGGCGCGGAAGGACAAGGTCACGGCGTATCTCGAAAAGCATCCGCAACATCGGCTCGTCAAGCCGTATTCGATGCCGTAAAATCCGCACAGCCGGTTTGATCGGATGCACATTTTCGCCGCCGCCCGCCAATCGCATTGACCGGGCGCGGCCGACAGGGTTACGATTGAGCCTCCGAAATCGCACGGCGGCGAAGGCCGGGGTCGCGAAGGAAGATTTCGGCGCGAACAGGGTTCTGCAATCTTGAGGAACTGTCACGTGCGCAGCAAATTGGCGGTGATGATGCTGGCGGGTTATTGGCTGGTGCTGTTTATCGGCACGCACATCCACATTCCCTCCGACGTCAACAAGGTTCTGCAAGAAGGCAGCGACAAGCTGATCCACGCCGCGATGTACGCGCTGCTGGCGATTCTCTGGGCGGTCTGGCGGAGTTCGACGACCAACTGGAACTGGAAAGAGACGGTACAGGGGATCGTCGTTTTGGCTCTGTACGGAATGTGCGACGAATTGCTTCAAATTCCCGTCGGGCGACATGCCGACGTGGCCGACTGGTTCGCCGATTGTGTGGGCCTCGTCGCCGGGTTTACGGTCTGGTGGAGCGCGATCGTACTTTTTCCCCGTTCGGCGCCGTCGCACACCTCACCCTCGACATAACGGCTCACACATCGTTCTTCCGGCGTTCGTCTTGCGGAACGCGCCAACTTCGACCGTGGCGCGAAAGCAGATCTTCCGCGCGTTTCGGTCCCCACGTTCCCGCTGCGTACGGCTGAGGGTCGACGTGGTTGTGTTCCCAGTATTCGAGAATCGGCGTGACGAATTTCCATGCCGCTTCGAGTTCATCGCTGCGGGTGAACAGCGTCGAATCGCCCCGGAGCACGTCGAGCAGCAACCGTTCGTACGCTTCGGGCAAATCTTTTTGAAACGCCGATTCGTACGCGAAATCCATCCGCACGGGATGAATCTGATATTGCATTCCCGGCCGTTTTGTCGAGAAGCTGAGCGAAATCGACTCGCGCGGCTGAATGCGGAAAATCAGCGTGTTCGGCCGGGCGCCGACGAGGTCGCAGATGTCTCCCTCGCATTCCACCGTGGTGAATAAATTCAGCGGCGGCGGTTTGAACTGCACCGCGATTTCGGTCACGCGCTGCGGCAGTCGCTTACCGGTCCGCAGATAAAACGGCACGCCGGCCCAACGCCAGTTATCGATGCCGACTTCCATCGCCACGAACGTTTCTCGGCGGGAATTTTTGGGAATGCGTTCTTCATCGCGATAGGCGATCGCCGGTCCCTCCTCAGCTTGGCCCGCCGTGTATTGACCGAGGACGGCCCACTCACCGATCGCCCCCGGCTGACCGGGCGAGAGAGCTTCGAGGACTTTAAGTTTTTCGTCGCGGATGTCTTTCGCGCGAAAGAACGCCGGCGGCTCCATCGCGATCAGGCAGAGCAACTGCAACACATGATTCTGCAATACATCGCGCAGCGCGCCGGAGCGGTCGTAGTAGCCGCCGCGTCCATGTTCCATCCCCTGCGATTCGGCGACTGTGATCTGCACATGGTCGACATGATTGCGGTTAAGCAACGGCTCGAAGATCAAATTGCCGAAGCGGAACAGCAAAATGTTCTGCACCGTCTCTTTGCCGAGATAATGATCGATGCGGTAAATCTGCTCTTCGCGGAGCATGCGGGTTAATTGCGAATCGAGTTCCTGGGCGGATTTCAGATCGTGCCCGAACGGCTTTTCGAAGACGATCCGCAGCCAGTTGTCGGCGTCGCGCGACGGCACCATGTCCGCCTTGAAAATTCCTTCGACGGCGGGAAGAAACAATTCGGGGGTGGTCGCCAGATAGACGAGGCGGTTGCCTCTGAGTCCCGATTCCTGCTCGCGCTGTTCGATGCTGCGCTTGAGTTCGGCGTACGACTCGACGTCGGTGATGTCGAGCTGCTGATAGAACATGCGGCCGGCGAACGCTTGCCACTGCTCGTCGGTCACCGGGCCGGAACGGGCATGCTGCGTGACATCGGCTTTGAACTCATCGCGAAATTCGTCGTCGGTCTTCGGACGACGGGCCACGCCGATAATCGGGATATTGTCGGCGAGATAGCCGTCCTTCCACAGCAGATAAAGGGCGGGAATCAGTTTTCTCGCCGTCAAATCGCCGGACGCTCCGAAAATGAGAATCGTGGCGTCGGTGATTTCGAGCCCCTCGCTGGACGACGGCTGCGCCCCAAACGACGGGACCGATTCCTTATGCATGCTGATGGACATCAATGGCGGCCTTTTCGCGGAATGCGACGGAAGTTGTAACGCGAGGTGCACATTATCGACTTCTCTTCGCCGTCGACAAGATCAAAAAAAAGGCGGGACGCTGGAACATCCAGTATCCCGCCTGATCGCGTTATTTGATCGATGATCGACATCTCCGCTTAATCGAGACTCATCGTCACCGTCTTCAATTCGGTGTAATTCGCCAAGGCCGCTTCGCCGAGTTCGCGGCCGATGCCGCTCATCTTGAAGCCGCCGAACGGAGCGGCGGCGTCGAAGACGTCGTAACAATTGACCCAAATCGTCCCCGCACGCACGCTCTTGGCATAGCGGTGCGCCTTGCCGACGTCGCGCGTCCAAACCGCCGCGGCGAGGCCGAACATCGACTTGTTCGAGCGTTCGATGACTTCGTCGATGTCCTTGAACGGCAGGATGCTCATCACCGGGCCGAAAATTTCGTCGGTCGCGATTTCCATGTCGTCGGTGACGTTATTGAAGACGGTCGGCTGCACGTAAAAGCCTTTGTCGCCGTGACGCTCGCCGCCGGTGAGGCACTCCGCTCCCCCCTTGCGTCCCTTGTCGATGTAGCTCAGAATCTTAGAGAATTGAGCCTCATCGACCTGCGGACCTTGCGTGGTCTCGGGATCGAACGGATCGCCCAGCTTGCGCTGCGACGCGCGGCCGACAAGCTTTTCGACGAACTTCTCGTGCACTTTCTCCTGCACGAAGACCCGGCTGCCGGCACAGCAGCATTGTCCCTGGTTGAAGAATAATCCGAACTCGGCACCGGCGACCGCCGCATCGAGATCGGCGTCGGCGAAGACGACGTTCGGGCTCTTGCCGCCGAGTTCGAACGTCAGCCGCTTGATGGTGGGAGCCGCCGCCGCCATGATGATCTGAGCCGTGCGGTGCTCGCCCGTGAAAGCGATCTTATCGACGTCGGGATGCTCCACCAGGGCCGCCCCGGCGGTAGGGCCGTAACCCGGCACGATATTGATAACCCCCGGCGGAAAACCGGCTTCCATCGCCAGTTCGGCCATCCGCAGGCACGACAGCGGCGTCTGCTCGGCGGGCTTCATCACGATGGTACAACCCGCGGCGAGAGCCGGACCCCACTTCCATGCGACCATCAAAAGCGGGAAATTCCAGGGGATAATCTGCCCCACCACCCCCAGCGGTTCTCGCAGGGTATAAGAAAAATAGTTGCCGCGAACGGGTATCGTCTCGCCATGAATCTTATCGGCCCAGCCGGCGTAATACCGCAGGCAATCGATCACCAGCGGAAGATCGGCGGCGCGGCTATCGCTGATCGGCTTGCCGTTATCGAGCGTTTCGAGCGAGGCGAGTTCTTCGAGATTCGCTTCGACCAGATCGGCGAGCTTATTCATCAGCCGGCCACGATCGCGGGCATCCATCGTCGCCCAGGGACCGGTCTCGAAGGCCTTGCGGGCAGCTTTAACGGCCCGGTCGATATCGGCTTTGTCCCCCTCCGCCACGTCAGCGATTTTCTCTTCGGTGGCAGGGTTAATCGTCGCAAAGGTCTTGCCGCTGACGGCGTCGACCCACTCGCCACCGATGAGCAGTTGCGTGCGGCGAATTTTGGGAGCGGTTGCCTGTTTCGGCTTTTTCGTTACCGTAGCCATGATGCCTCCTTATAGGATTGAAACGGACATGCCTGCGTACGTCGAATGCGATGCGTCCGGCAGGAATTATAGCAGAGCGAATTTCGATGTGGTAGCAGAGCGAGGGGACCAAGAAAATCGTTTAGCCGCGACGCGAAGGCTCTGCGTAGCGGAGCGCTTCGTTCCCCGTGAAACCGCCCCCCATCCCCAACAACCGCCCCCCGTTTCACGTGAAACAAGCCGTCTGAAAATCGCAAGGCGAAAATCGACCAAAAATGCAGCGAAATGCGCATTCGAGCGCACTTTCATCGCACTGTGCGCGCGTCGTAACCCCTTCTCCCCCCGGGAGAAGGTGGCCGAAGGCCGGATGAGGGCGCCTTCAGGCCGCAAAAACGGGCGCAAAAGTGACAAAAAACCACCAAAAACCACAAAATTCGACGCTTTGCGCGCATTTCAGCGCAAAAAAGCGCGCCGGAATCGCCATCGTGTCCGAAATCGAACTCATGACGCCGTCAGCCTTTACGATCCCCTCGCCAGCGACGCAAAAAGTGCGATGCGCACGCATGTCACCGCGTGCATGTAAACCGGCGACTTTTGTCGATAAAGCCC
>JBBECD010000215.1:0-13230 GCA_040881995.1 Planctomycetaceae bacterium | reverse complement strand
AAATTCACAAGCCCTCTTTCTCAAAACTTTCTCGTAAAGTGCAGCCAAAGGGAGAAGGCAAACAGAGCCATCGGGCTGGTGAAGAACGTCTTGCCGCTACAAAATATTGCGGATTTTCGTCAGAAACTCGGCGTTCGATTTGAAGCGTTCGAGCGTCCGCGTCAATTGTTCCATCGCCTCCACCGGCTTCATCGAAATCAGGCTGCGGCGGAGCAACGTCACCCCTTCCAGCACCTCCGGCGACAGAATCTTTTCTTCTCGACGGGTTCCCGAAAGAGTGATATCGATAGAGGGCCAAATGCGGCGATCGGCCAGTTCGCGGCTGAGAACCATCTCCATGTTCCCCGTTCCCTTGAACTCCTGGAAGATCACTTCGTCCATGCGGCTGCCGGTGTCGATCAGCGCGGTCGCGGCGACCGTCAGCGAGCCCCCTTCGTCGAACCGCCGGGCGGTGCCGAACATTTTCTTGGGGATATCCATCGCTTTGACGTCGAGACCGCCGGTCATCGTGCGGCCCGTATTGCCGATCCATTTATTGAACGCCCGGGCGGTCCGCGTGATGCTGTCGAGCAGAATGAAGACCTCTCCCCCCGCCTCGGCGATGCGTTTGGCGCGTTCGAAAATCAACTGGCTGATACGCACGTGACTTTCGACGTCGCGATCCATCGAAGAGGCGATCACTTCCCCTTTGATGCGCCGCTGCATTTCGGTGACTTCTTCCGGACGCTCGTCGATCAGCAGCACCATGAGATGCATTTCGGGATGATTCGCGATGACCGCATCGGCGATGTCCTGGAGGAGCATCGTTTTCCCCGTGCGAGGAGGAGCGACGATCAATGCGCGTTGCCCTTTGCCGATCGGCGTGAGCAGATCCATCACCCGCATGGTGATCGGCGTGGGGCCGGTCTCCAGTTTGATCTGTTCGAACGGATTGACGGGAGTGAGTTCGTCGAAGTTCCGTATTTTCTGGTATTCGTCGATCGTCCGGTTGTCGATGGTCTCGATGCTTTTGAGGCGAGGCCCCTGCCCTTTGGTTCCCTGTCCGGCTTCTCCCTTGATCAGAACTCCTTCGCGAAGCCGATGGCGTTCGATCAACGAGCTGGAGACGAACGAGTCGGAATCTTGCGCGGCATAGTTGGCTTTCGGATCGCGCAGGAAGCCGTACCCTTTGGGATGCAGTTCGAGAACTCCCTCGATAACGCCCAGAACTTCTTGTCCGTTTTGTCCCGACGTGCGGGTCTGTGAGACTTGCGAGCGGTTGCGCCGTTGACCGGAATGCGAACTCGGACCCTCGCGATGACGTCCTCCGCCGCCGGTGTTTCCGCGTCGTTCTCCGCTGGCGTGTCCTCCTCCTCCGCTGGTGCCGCCTCCGCCACTGCCGCCGATACCTCCCCCGCCAGTGCCGCCGCCACCCCCTCGTCGGCGTCGACGTCGGCGTCGGCGTCGCTGTCCTCCGTCATCGCCACCTCCGCCACCGCCTCCCTCACCCGGCTGGCGACCTCCCCCGCCCCCGTCGCCGCTATTCTGGGCGGACTGGTTTTCGCCCACCGGACCGTCGCCGGCGTCGTGCGAATTCGTCTCGCGCGACTCTTGGCTTCGCTCGCTCTGTTCGGCTCGAGGCGATTCGCTTCGGGTCGATTTACGGATCGTCGCGCCTGGCTCTTCATGAACCGCAACGTCGGCAGACGCCGCGGCATCGGCGGGAGCGTCCGCACGTCGGCGCGTTCGCGTCGTGCGTTTGACTGCCGGTTTTTTGGGTGCCGCGGCCGAGTCCTGTCCGATGGCATCGCCGCGCGGTTCGTCCGGAGCGGGCGATTTGATTTTGCCCGCGTCGACCGAAGCCGTTTGTTCTCCGGCATCGCTGGGTGCGGATTCGTTAGTCGTTTGGCGTCGGCGAGTTTTTCGCACAGGAGTCCCTGCACTTTTTTCAGTCATAGTCAGTCTCGTTAGAACTCATCTCATTAGAACACGATTCATCACCCGGCCGGCGTCGGATTCACCTGGCATGTTATCGCAGGAGAACCGCACCGGAAGGATGATGAAACCATTTGTAAAAAGCCGTTGCAAAACCCGTTCCTGCGGCAGCGATGGCGCGAGCCCTCGTCATTCGTCGAGCAGGTTTCAAACTGTGAATGCGCGTCGTCCGCTGCGAGTGCTCGTCTCCGTTCAACGTCGTTCGCATGCGGGAAACGACTCCTCGTCGTATCGAAGGACTCGATAGGAAGCGACGTTCGACCGCGTCTCTCTGCCCTACGGTCAGTCATTCGTGCCGGTATTCCCATCCCAACACGATCAATGCCGGGTCGTCAGTCTCGTTCTTGTGGAAAAGCGATTACGGCGCGCGGAAACGCCGTTTTTTGAAACGACTGGTTCGAACGTCGGAGGTTGGAACCGGCATTCGTCCGTCCTGGACACTTCTCGATCGATGGCCAAGCACTTCCGCACACAAACCCCAGCGGTCTCGAACGAGGATAAAGCAGCAGCAACCAGCAATGAGATCCAAGGTTTTTCGCGGGGCAACTATCGCAGAGCCTCTAACACAACCTCTGTGCTTAGCGATTTTCCGCTGAATTTGAGGCATTTCTTAACAGGCACAACCGGTTGTGTTAGAGTTTCTTAATAACCCAATCGGCGGCAGATCGGTCCCACGATTTCCTTGCAACACTAACGTCCAGAGGGTTATGTAACCTCGGGTAAAGGGATCGATTCACAACAAGGCCGTGCGGGGATTGAGGATTTTCGCATTTCAGCCGACGACCCGTCATCAACCGAACGCCGAGATCCGCGCAAACCGGACGACCCGAATCAAAAAACTTCAACGCGCAGGGACTTTTAGGGAGACGGAAATAGAATCCCGGAGCATGTCCCTGCTTTGCAAGACTGGAAAGAAACCTCAGTTCCCTGCCCCGGAGACACCGAGAGGGACACGCCACGAGACCACCGCGTCGAGAGACTCACAGGGCGAGCGACTCAAATGTGAGGAACTCGAAGAGTAACTCAAATGGGATTCGATCAGAATCTCCATCCACGGTAGCGATGTGCCTGAGCTTTACCAGCCACTCTGAATACCTTTCAGGCTCTCCACAACTTTCACTAAACCGGCTGTTCGCCTGAAAGTTGTGGTCAAGCCCGCTGAAAGGAGTCATGGCTTACGATCTGTTATGTATCATAACTTCCCGATCAGTTGTGTCAATTCAACTCTACCGGAAATTATGCACATTTTGCAGTTCCCGCAAAAATTCTTCGATGCGATAGATTCGGGCGGGAATTGAAGTTACGACCGATAAGCCGCATCCGGGCCGCTAAAAATGACCGGCGCTCGCGTAAAAAATTATCGTCGCGAGCCGGTGGGGGGGCTCAGGCCGAATCGCCGCAGTGCGAGGCCCGCGGTCTGCGACCCAATCGTTCAATCGAAGTTGGAACGAATACTAACGCGTCACCGTTTGGCCGATCAGGCCGGTGTTCAACACGTGCTGCGTCCGCGAGTAGCGAATCGGGTTCCGCTTGAAGTTCTCGCGGTTGGTTTCGTTCGTGAAGACGTACAGATCGCCGTCAAAGTACGCGCCGAATTTCGTGCTTCCGGGGATGGCTCGATCGGTTTCGGTCAGAATGACCGCATCGCAGCCGAGCAGCTTGGGCGCGTATTGGTCGGGATTCTCGTTGAACTTCGCCAGTTCCTCGGCGCTGTTCAGATAATAGGCGACCCCTTTATGCTCCGCAGTGAACTCGGGGCTCCCCTTCAGCCATTTCCGCTGATGCCACAACGCGACCGGGCTGTATTTATCGAGTCCCACGAGCACGCCGTTTTCGTTCTTCAGCGAGGCGACCGCTTGCACCGCGGTCGAATCGCCGGCGGCAAGGGCAGGTTTCCCGGCTGACGCCGGTTTGGTCGCGGTCGATTTACCGGACTCCCCACCCGATTTCTGCGCAAGCAGTGCCTTTTCGTACTGCTGATGCTTCACGACGCTCTTGACGGCCGACGCGAGATATTTCGCTTTGTCCTGGTAGCCGATGTTGCGCGAAAGCACTTGCCCGTTCGGCCTTAAAAAGAGATCCGAAGGAAGCGAGTCGACCTGATACTTTTCGACCAGTTCGGGATGATTGTCGGTGTCGATTTTCACCAGGATCGCCTGGTTGTTGAGGACGCGGGTCAACTCGGTCGATTTGAGAACTTCATGCTCCATCTGCTGACAGGGCCCGCACCAACTGGCGTAAAAATGCACCAGCATCGGCTTATTCTGCTTTTTTGCCACTGCTTGCGCCGCCGCAAAATCGTAGTACCAGGTCGGTGCCTCGGGGGTTCCCGCCACGAGAACGGCCTGCGCAACCGTTAAAGTCAACACAATCAGACCGGTTGAGCAAATCCACTTTTTTGTCATTATGCGACCTCGGCGCAGCGCGTACTTGTGACGAAGAATCCCGCAAATTCCGAAGGAGAGGCGGAATCGGTCGATTCCACCGCGGCTCAGTTGGTATCGGCAGGAATTCACATGCGCCGAGCACGGGTCTGAGGCGGTTCGTCAGACATCTCGCAAGTTTGGTAACGGATATGACGGTTCTGCGGGGAACGCGATCCTTGCTGACGATCTCCGGATCGAAGAAAACCCCTCGACGGCCACGCCGTTCAGTTCGTCTCAAGATTTGTGACCGCCCAAAAAAGAGGACGGCCGCGAAACGGCGTCGTTACCAGGGAATGAAGGGTGTCACGGCATGCGTGGTAACCGGCTGCAATTCGAGGTGGCCGCTTTGCGGAGGAGTCTGATGCGGAATTCCTGCCAGCGAAAGAAACCGATGCAGCAAATGATAGCCCCCCTCGGTCAGGATCGACTCCGGATGAAACTGCACGCCGAATAACGGCCAATGTTGATGTTCCATCGCCATCGGAATGCCATCCGCGGTGCGAGCGGTGATGTTCCATTCGGACGAGAGCGTCGCTTCATCGACAATCAGCGAATGATATCGCATCACGCGGAGCGGGTTGGGGAGATCAAAGAAAATCGTTTTACCATGATGCGTAATCAGCGAGGTCCGTCCATGAAACGGTTCCGGTGCGCGAACGATCTTTGCACCGAACGCCGCTGCCATCGCCTGGTGTCCCAGACAGACGCCGAGCATCGGAAGTCGTTCGCCGAGTCGTTGAATCAGCTCGACGCAGACACCCGCCGACTGGGGCTTCCCGGGCCCGGGCGATAACACGATCGCCGCGGGATTTAACTCGGCGATATCATCGACGGTGAGCCGGTCGTTGCGCACGACGCGGGTCTCGCAGCCCAGTTCCAGCAGATAGCGGGAGAGGTTATAGACGAAGCTGTCGTAGTTATCGATGAGCAAAATCATTTTAGCGCCCGCAACATTCCCTCGGCTTTGTGCAAGGTTTCCAGGTATTCCGAAGCGGGATCGGACTGTGCCACGATTCCCCCTCCGACCGAACATTGTATCCAGCCCGAGCGAACGACGAACGTGCGAATGATGATGTTGCTGTCCATTCCTCCGTGAAAACCGACGTAAAACAAACTACCGCAGTAGGGACCGCGCGCGGTCGGCTCGATCGAGGCGATGATTTCCATCGCTCGCACTTTAGGAGCCCCGGTGATCGACCCGCCGGGCGACAACGCCGATAACAAGTCCCACGCCGTCATACCGTCGGCGAGCCGGCCGCGTATCGCCGTCACGAGATGCTGCACCGTCGAATACGTTTCGACACGGCAGAGTTCGGGCACGCGAATCGATCCCGGCTGACAGACGCGGGAAAGATCGTTCCGCAGCAAGTCGGCGATCATCACGTTTTCAGCAAGATCTTTTTCGCTTTCCCGCAGCGCGTCGCGGGTATAGAGATCGGCTTCGATGCCCGGCTGACGTTGGCGCGTTCCTTTAATCGGCCGGGTCTCGGCGTCGCGGTCGCGGAGCGAGACGAATCGCTCGGGGGATGCACTCAAAATGTCCCAGTCGTGGCCGCGCAGCAGCCCTGCGAATGGTGCGGGATTGCGCTGACGCAATCGCTGATACAATTCGAGGCTGGGAATTTTCTGCGGAGTCAGCAGCCGCTGTGACAGATTCGCCTGAAAGATGTCGCCGTCAAAGATGTGCTCAATCACTTGCGCGACCGCATGCAGATAACCTTCACGCGAAAAATCGCTGGTGAGGTCTTCGAGTCCCGGAGCAGAATATTGCGGAGCGAGTTCGCTGCGATTTAACGGCCGGTGCGATGGCGTTTCAACCGTCGTGACGGTCGCCGTCGCGCCGATTGCCTCGGAGACCTGCTGCATTCGTTGCTGAGCCCGCGCGCGCCGGCGCTGAGGTTCGCGTTCGGGGTAGCCCTGTGAAATAATCCAGGCCCGTTGCAGATGATGATCCCAGGCGATGACCCAATCGTAACATCCGAACGCCGCCGCGGGCATTTGAAACTCGTCGAACGTCGTTCGCGGCAGTCGTTCCCAGGCGTGTCCCAGTTCGTACGAGAGAAAACCGGCGATCCCTCCTTGAAACGGCGGCAACCCCTCGATTTTCGTCACCGGATAGCCGCGAGTCAGCCGGCGGACTTCTGCAAACGGATCGCTGCCGCAGGTTGCCTCAGCCAATTCCGTCCACCAGCAGGGGTCGGCCGCGACGAACGAATACCGTCCCAATGTCTCGCTCGGCAAGGCGCTGTCAAACGCCGCCAGATGCGGCCAATGACTCAATTGCTGCAACACCTGCTCGATCGACGGCGCCGGAAACAATTCCTGCACCGCGACCTCGCGATCGCCGAGAGCAAAATTCTCGGTCGCGGCTGCGGCGTCGGTGATGTCCGGGAACGGCGTCATCGTGGATTCATTAAAACCAAAACCGGAATGCGGCGATACTGTCACTTCGAATCGCTTTTCGATTCGGAGTCGCTCTGATGTGGGTGCGGCGTGTGTTTCTCGGGACGCGTGAGAAATCCCCAGTTCAACGCTTCGTCCTGCGTGTATTGTTTGCCGAGGGTCAGCGCCGTCAAGGCTTTGCACATTTCGAATCCGAGATAAAAGGCGTGTTCTGCGGTCACGCCTTTTGATGAAGACAACGCCTGCGCGAACAGTTCGAATGGATCGTCCCCCTGCCAGTGGCCGTCGCGGTTGAAGAAATGCAGCGTTTCGTCTCCGGCCAGGATGCGGTAATTCGGATCCTGAATGTGCCCGGCGAGCCGCTCGATTTCTTCGCCCGAGAGCGTATGAATTTTGGGATCACGGAGCATGACCAGTTGATCGCTCAAGCGTTTCAGCACCGCCTGCCGGGTGACGCTGTGATGCACCAGCCGGCGGGCGATGTCGAATTCCTTGACGGCCGTGCGAGCCCAGTTGATGACTTGCGTCGTGAGAATGCTGTAAATTCCCAGTTCCTGACAGATCGCCGCGAGCAGCAGGTTCACTCCCGCCGAATCGACGTCGGTGAGTTCGGTAAGATTGCCGACGCCCATCATCATCGGGACGTGCGGCCAACGCCGGCGGACGGTGAAGTAACGTTCGAGCGATTTCGCAAAACCGTGGCCGATCGGTTCGAGAATCGGATCGATCCGATAGCGGGTCTGATGCGCATCGAGCGTTGCCATTGTCGAATCGAGGCTCGCGAGATCGGCGGGATCATCGGGGATGGCCACCAACTCCGCGGGGAGCCGCGCGGCCCACTCGATGTTTGTGCTGTTGCAACTCATTACGAGCTTCGCTCCCGCAGCGACGGCGGATTCGACTTCCGCCCGATCGAAACTGTCGATCGACACCCGCAGCCCTTCACCGGTGAGCATTTTCGTCGCGTCAGCCGCACCGCTCCATGTCTCGCCGGGGATGCAGCCGAGATCGACGACGTCGGCTCCTTGTGCGGCGAATTTTTTCGCTTCGCACAACAGTTCGGCGGAGGACAGCCGCGGGGCGTGATTGATCTCGGCGATGATTTCGACGTCGTATTCATCAAACGAAGGTTTCACGCGCTGCGACGAACCAAAAAACTCGGGCAGATCGAACAAATCTTTCGGGCCGAGGGTAAACGGGACGCCGAAATGTTCGTGCAAACGACTGAGATCCCCCTGACACCAGCCCGGTAAAATCACACGCTGAACCGCCGCGGGAATCGTCAATCGCCGCAGCAGCAGGTCGACGTGCATGAGCGCCGCGACGCTGATCCCGACGACGAAAACTTCGGCGTCGAGCCCCAGTCGATTCTTGAGATCATCCCGCACGCGGCGCAGCGACGGTTCTGCCAACCGGCCGGTAACCAACAGCACGCGTTCGCCGTTCATGGCGTGCCTCGATCGAGAGCGGGTCGGTTCATGGCGTTAGTGAGTCCATTTCTTGGGAAACCCGGCGAGTACGGCGCCCGGTTCGGGTTTCCAGGTCGCAACCTCCTCGATTTTGCGGGCCAGCTCGACGTCGAGCATCGTGATCCCCTTCACGCGATGCGTCTGCAACTTCACCGTCACCTTCGCGTACCCGAGCGATAAATCGGGATGATGCCAACCCGCCTCGGCAAGGTAACCGATGGTGTTGGCGAGCATGATCGTGTGCGGCCAGCCCGGCGTCGAAAATTCCCGCCGCAGCCAGTTGTCGCGCAGTTCCCAGCCGGGGAGATCGTTCAAGCGTTCGGCAATTTCGGCATCGGTTAATACCACATCCTCCATATTGTCGCCGGTCATGATGTGCACCTCAAGCGATGAAATAAATAGCGGCAGCGATCGCCACAGCATTCATTGTGCGATGCTGGTCATAGATACTCAAGCGGGCGAGTCGATTAAACGCAGCTAAGTGCTCCCGCAGAAAAAAGTTGGCGCTATCGGCCTCGGGCGAAGTCCTCGCATCACCTTCAAGTCCGTTGTGGGAAAATCGTCGACGACCCCCCTGTCGTTTTCATACACAGCACCGTTGCGCGAAACCGATCCCACACAAATTCCGGGTTGCGCTGACATCGGTGTTGATCAATGCATCAAACCGCGCAAGACGTCGATTTGCGCGCAGTTGCCGCACGCTTGGTGATTCCAAACACATTTTTGGTGCGTGTTTGGCATGGAAAGCCTTTCCCATCCCCTGTCGCGCAACCAAGTCGGGTCTGGTGAAGGGCGAACGTGAATGACGAATGTGCAAGGAAGCATGCGAAATGAAAAACTCCCCATCCCCGCAGCCAGCGCTCCGCGATGCGTCGCGACTAACCATCGGGTTGTATGTCGCCCGGCCCCGCGCCCCTCTCACCGCACGGCTCCGCCGTTGGCGTAAATGACTTGTCCCGTGAGGTAGCTCGCCTCATCGCTAACGAGGAAGCGGACGAGATGCGCGACGTCCTCGGGGTTCCCCCAGCGTTTGAGCGGCGTTTCCTGGAGGACTCGCTCCTGCCACGCCGGGCCGGCTTGTTCTCCCCACGCGGTGCGAATCCAGCCGGGGGCGATGCAATTCACGCGCACCTCGGGTGCCAGACTGACGGCGAGAGACCGGCTGAATCCCATGATGGCGTTTTTCGCCGTGGCGAAAAGCTCGCCGCTCTCCCCCGCCATCCCGCGGTCGGCCTGATCCCAACCGAGATTTATAATCACTCCCTTAGGTCCGCTCTCGACGTCGTCGCGATTTTTCATCCGCTCGCCGACAAGACGCGAAAGCGTCACGGTCGAGCGGACGTCGATCTCCCACAACGCTTGCAGTTTTTCCGCATAATTCCACTCGGTGGCCGCGCCGGTCAGCACGTCGGCACCGGCGTTGTTGACCCAAATGTCGACCTGAGATTGGTCGTACCAGGCGTGATTCATCAATTTTTCACACGCATCGGGCTCACTAAAATCGGCCTGAAGCAGCGTCGCCACTCCCCCGTGCGAGGAAATTTCGGCTATGAGGTGATTCGCTCCGTCGTGATTATGACCGTAATGGATCACAACCGAAGCTCCTGCGCGGGCCAATTCGCGGGCAATCGCGCGGCCGATTCCGCTTGAAGCACCGGTCACAACCGCTTTCTTACCAGTCAGTTCTGCAAAATGTCCCTGCCACATGACGGCCTCGAAGCGGGTAAGCGTTATGCTCACCCTTCTTTTTTAGTGGTATTCGCGAAAGAGAATCGGTTCAAAACGAAAATGTCCAGAACATTGTAACAATCCCATAAAAATTTGCGCAAGTTTTTATGCCTTCATAAGGCCTCTCGAATTCCGTCTCAACGCATTCGGTCAGAAAAGCACTTTGGCTCACGCGGCACCGCCGAAATCGAATGACTTCGAGAAGACTATCGCTCGGGAAGTCCGTTTCAAGGGGGCGGATCACGAGACCGCTATCGGGCGTTTTCCCATTTGAAAATATGTGAAATATCGCTGCGAATCGACGGATTTCGACAAAATGCGGGAACTCGCCGGAAGATTATTGACGGCTGCGAACTCGAATGTCATAATAGCGCAAACAGCCTGCTCATCTTGCCACTTTTGCGGGTGCGGATGTGCATGCTTGCAGCTTAGATCGACCTCGCTGAAAGAAGCACCATTCAAAACTTGAACCGATCACGATTCACGTCTAGCCTATCTTGCAGATGCATATAAAATAAATCAGATCATGCAGTTCATTGCAGAGCATGGTTCCGAGTTCATCGGATCTCGTGCAAGCTCCTGTCAGCACTTCCTCAAATGCACACGATTCGTATCGAAGAGCGAGCGTATTCAGCGGTGAGGTTACGATCATCGGCTGAATAGCTTGATCACCAGAGAAGGGGTTGATCCGTTGTCAAATCCACCACATCGGCCGGAGGCCGATTCCAGGGATGGCCCGCATGATGGGACCGCAAATTCCCAAAACAGTCTTCAATCAAAGGTAGAAAGTGCAGAAAAGATTATGATTTCTCAACTCGCAGAGCCCGTTAGCAGCAAGACCTCAAGGAAGATGCCTGCTTTAACCGAGCAACTCGAAAAAGATCTCGTGCAGGTGTTCAAGTTACTCTCCGACGAAACCCGCTTACGAATACTGCTTTACCTCGTCCGCGAAGGCGAACTCCACGTCACCGCCCTGTGTGAAAAGCTCGGACAGAGCCAGCCCGCCGTCAGCCATCACCTGGCATTGCTGCGGGTCGCCGGCCTGATCGAAGCCCGTCGCGACGGCAAGCACAACTTCTACTCCGTCCGCCGGCTCCACTTCCACCGCATTATCGAAGAACTTTTCCAGAACATCAGCGAGTTCGGCGAAGAAATCCGCTTCGACGAATATGTGATTTCGCACGACAACGATGAAATCCAATAACGAAGAGATTCCGAATCGGGGTTTCAAACCGCTTGAATCGGCGGAGAATTTCAATCCTCGTGACCCTCGGCCCCGAAATTCATCAAGCGACCGCCGCATCCGCGACGGTCGCTTTTTTTCTGCGCCCTCGTATGATACAAAGAGTCCAGAGTCGAGGGGCCAGAGTCCAGGGCCAGAAAAAGGCGGAAACGGGGACTGGTCCAGTTTTCCCAACCCCCAACCTCCATCCTCCAACCTCCATCCTCCAACCTCCATGCAAAAAACTGCAAAACTCGCCCTCGTCGATGGGACCGTCTTCACCGGCGTCGGATTCGGCGCCGACGGCGAAGTCTATGGCGAAGTCTGCTTCAACACGAGCATGACCGGCTATCAGGAAATCCTCACCGATCCCTCCTACTGCGGGCAGATCGTCACGATGACCTATCCGCACATCGGCAACTACGGCGTCAACGGGGCCGACGTCGAAAGCCGCGGCCTCTTTCTCCGCGGCTTTATCGTTCGCGATCTCTGTTCGATTCCCAGCAATTACCGCTCGACGTCCAATCTCGACGAATATCTTCGCTCCGCCGGCGTGATCGGCTTGGCGGGGATCGATACCCGCGCACTGGTCCGCCGTATCCGCACGCAAGGCGCCATGACCGGCTTGCTCTCGACGGTCGATCTCGACGACGCGTCGCTCGTCCGCAAGGCCCGGAATAGCCCCGACATCGTCGGGCAGGATCTCGTTCGCGAGGTGCTCAACAACCAAGCCTCCGTCGACTGGCAGGAAGGGCTAAACGATCTCGTGACCTCGGCCGACTCCTTCACCGCCGCCGCGGTCGCCAACGGCGGTACGCACAAGACGCGGGCATTCGAGCCGCACGTCGTCGCCGTCGATTACGGCATGAAGTGGAATATCCCGCGGCATCTGCGGGCGCAAGGCTGCCGAGTGACGGTCGTCCCCGGATCGGCCTCCGCCGAACAGATTCTCGCCCATCAGCCGGACGGCGTCTTTCTCTCGAACGGTCCCGGCGACCCGCGACCGCTCGATTACGCCATCGAAACCATCCGCGATCTGCTCGGGGTCAAGCCGATCTTCGGCATTTGCCTGGGCCATCAACTTCTCGGCATCGCCTGCGGCGGCGAGATCTTCAAGCTGAAATTCGGCCATCGCGGCTCGAATCAACCGGTCCTCAATCATCGCACGGGGAAGGTCGAAATCACCTCGCAAAATCACGGTTTCGCGATCGACGGCGGCTCGCTTCCCGATAACGTCGAAGTGACGCACAAAAACCTCAACGACGATACGGTCGAAGGCATCCGCCATCGCGAATATGCAGCCTTCGGCGTGCAATACCACCCCGAAGCCTCCGCCGGCCCGCACGACAGCCAGTATCTCTTCGGCGAGTTCCTGGAGCTGATGACCCCCACCGCGACCAGCCGGGCCTAAGCCCCCCGCCACCAGCCCGCGCCCCCCCTTCCCCGACAAAATCGCCCCGTTTCACGTGAAACAAGGCGTTTAAGAACTTTTGCGCAAATATGCCCCGAATTGTGCCTCACAACGCCATTCGCGCGCAAAACGCGCGCACGACTCGTGTCGCAACTCCTTGCCTCATCGTGAGAACGGAAGCGACTGCGCGTAAAGGCGCGCACGAGACGCAAAAAGGCGAAAGTTGCGCGCAAAACCGCGTAAAAACGACGAAAGTCGACGCTTTTTGCGTCATCACGCGCAAAAGCGCGCGTTGCGAATGACGTCGTGTTCAGATTCGAACCTCTTCCGCCGTAGCCCCTTGCGAACCGTCGCCGGTGCGCGCCAAAGTGCGAGTTGCGCGCACCCTCCCCGCGCACTCGAAAATCGGCGACTTTTGTCGATAAAGCCCCTCCCAATCCACCAATCCAGGAAGCCGAGGCACACCAGGCAACCCCAAATCACCCGCCATTTCCAAACACGGCAATTCCCAATCAAACCACCCGGTAATATGGATAAACCAAGAATCCTGGGAAAGCAAACAACACATCAAAAAGCTGTTTGGAATGCATTTTGAGC
>JBBECD010000214.1:0-13276 GCA_040881995.1 Planctomycetaceae bacterium | reverse complement strand
GGGATGAGGGATGAGGGATGAGGGATGAGGGATGAGGGATGAGGGATGAGTCAGACGCAAGCGGTGATCCATTCGTCTCCCACTCGCCCACTCTGGACTCTCGCCCTTCGACTCCCTACCATGCCGGGAATTGTGAAGGGGTTTGCGAAAAATCGCCGACTGAGGAGAGAACATGCAACGACTCACCGTCAATCAGCCGCTCAATTACGAATTCACCCGGCATCTCGAACCGCGCGTGCGGATCGAATCGGGAACGTCGCTGATCGTCGAAGCCGAAGATGCGCTCTCGGGTCAGATCCGCACCGACAACGACCGCCGCGACAAGACGAAAATCCCGCAGGGCAATCCGGTGACCGGGCCGATCTACGTCGAGGGGGCCGCGCCGGGCGATCATCTCGCCGTCGAGATCCACAAGATCGAGCCGTGGATCGACCAGTGTGCGACACGGACCGCCGACCCGCATCAGTTGTGCGAATGGCTGGGGAGCGACGTTCCGCACGGCACGCACGTCTGCGAGATCGCCGACGGGTTTATTCATTGGAGCGACAAGATCAAGATTCCGTATCAGCCGATGCTCGGTTGCATCGGCACGGCACCCGATTGGGGCGTCCCGACGTGTGGCCCCGCTGGGCCGCACGGCGGAAACATGGACATCATCGAGACATGTCCAGGGAATACCGTCTATTTGCCTGTCTTCATCCCCGGCGGTTATCTGTATCTCGGCGACGCCCACGCCAACATGGGACACGGCGAACTCTCGGCGACGGGACTCGAAATGCCTTCGGTGACGACGATCACCGTGAAACTCGTCAAAGCGAAAACAATCCCCGGTCCACGGATCGAAAGTCCCAACGAAATCATGGCGATCGCCACCGGTTGCCCGATGGAACGCGCCATCGCCCAGGCGATGAGTTATCTCATTTTGTGGATGGAATCCGACTACGGCTGGAACCGCTGGCGGGCCTACGACATCCTCACCCACGTCGCCAAAATCTCCGTAGGCTACTACGGCATCGGCACCGTGGCGTGCAAGATTGAAAAGAAATATCTCAACAATCCGAGTTAGCCCGCCATGCGGGGAAATGACGAATGTCGAAATCCGAATGACGAATCAATGACGAAGCACGAATGTCGAATGTCGAAACAGAGGCGTGCATCGTGTCCCTTCGTCATTTGGACATTCGTCATTCGGACTTGATTCGACATTTAGACTTCGACATTCGACATTCTCATTCAAAAAATTCTCTGGGAGCTAAATCGTGTTAGTCGGTTACGTGAGCAACGAACGCTATCTCGCCCTGGAGGGCGTTTCGGTCGATATCGAAGGCGAATCGCAATCCGTGGCAACCGTGTCGCGGGCCAGCGGGGCGATTCATGCCGACGTGCCGCCGGGGGACTATCAGATCATTCTGAACAAGACCGGCTACGGGGCCAAGCGCGTCGAGTTGACGCTGCCGACCGCCGAGCCGTATCAGTTCCGGCTCCTCACCGATCAACTGCTCGGTTACATGTGGCCCAAGTGGGTGAAATATGGCGACAAAGCCGAGTTTCGCATGCACTCCCCCGAACCGTACAAGGTCAGCCTGTGGCGTTACGGCTTTCAGAAGGAGTTCATCAAGAATTGGGGATGGTACGACGATCATGGCCCGCGGGCCACGATTCAACTCACCCCCGACGGCGACTACACGCAAACCGGCATTCAATGGAACACCGTCGGCTACGGTCTAAGTTGGCACAAGCAATACGTGACGGCACCCGATCGTGGCGGGCTATATTACATTCACGCCGAGACCGCGTCGGGAAAATTCTTTTCGTTTCCGTGGCTCGTCTCGCCGCCGGAGCCCGAGGCCGATATTTGCGTGCTGATGAGCACGATCACGTGGAACGCCTACAACAATTTCGGCGGCCGCAGCAATTACGTCAACCAGGCGGGTCTTCCGTCCCAGCCGATCGTGCATGCCCGGCAGGATTGCAGTCGTTACACACATCCCGATTCGTGGCCTTATCAAGAAACCGGCGCACCGCTATCATTCGATCGGCCGGAACTCGGCAACTTCGTCCCCCGGGATGCACAAGTCACCGATCAAATCGAAGGACGCATCGCCCCGTGTTACGCGCCGGGTGAATGGCGACTGCTCGGCTGGCTCGACCGCGAGCAGTATGCCTACGACATTTACCCCGACGTCGATTTTCATTTCGACCGTATTCCGCTCGACCGCTATAAAGTGGTGATTCTGAATACGCACCCCGAATACTGGTCGCCCGAGATGTACTTTCGCATGAAGGAATGGGTCTACGAAAAAGGGGGCAAGCTGATGAACATGTCGGGCTGCGGCCTGCTCGCCGAGGTCGAATTCATCGACGACCACACGATGCTTTGCCGTCGCGAAGAAGTCTGGGAGCTGCGCAAAGAACCGCCGGCGACGCTGTTCGGCGTCGAGTACACGCACAGCGGCTTCAACAGCGGGGCACCGTTCCGCGTCGTCAATGCCGATCACTGGGCATACGAAGGAACCGGCCTGAAGAACGGCGATCTGTTCGGATTCCGAAATCAGATCGAACGCGTCTCACGCGGTGCCTCGTCGCTCGAACTCGACAAAATCACCGAGAATTCACCGAAAAATCTCGAACATCTCGCCCGCGGCACGAACAACGGCGACCAGGGTGCCGACGCCGCCATGTTCTCGACCCCGAGCGGCGGCATGGTCTTCTCGTGCGGAGCCCTCGGCTGGCCGTTATCGCTGCTCGTCGACGAAGGCTGTTCGCGGATTACGCGGAATGTGCTGGAACGATTTTTGAAGACGTGATAAGAATCGTGTCGCGCGAAGGCGCAAAGACGCGAAGGAATAAAATCCATCCTGTTCCTCTTAGCGCCTTTGCGCCTTCGCGTGAGAAATGAATTCAATTTGAACGGGATGGATTCGAGACACAGCTATGACAAGACCGCTCTCCTTGCAATTGGCCGAATATGCGCATCGCCTGTCGTACGATCATCTCGACGAACAAACCCGGCATGAAGTCCGTCGGCGGGTGATCGATTCGTTTGCTTGTGCGCTGGGCGCCCATGCGAGCCCGGTTGTTCGCATTGCTCGAAAAGTCGCTTCGCGTGTGCAGGCCGATCCGGGGGCGACGTATCTGGGGAGTCAGCGTAAGACAAGTCCCGAGTGGGCGGCGTTTGTCGACGGCATTCTTTTCCGCTATCTCGATTACAACGATACGTACTTGTCGTTGGAGCCGGCGCATCCCAGCGATAATCTTGCCGCGGTGCTCGCCGTCGCCGAAGCGGTGGGAAGTTCGGGCCAGAACGTGATGACCGCACTCGTGCTGGCCTACGAAATTCAATGCCGCATGTGCGACGCCGCCAGCATTCGCGCCCGCGGCTGGGATCATGTCACCTACGGCGCCTTCTCGACGTCGCTTGCCGCCGGGAAGTTAATGGGGATGGATGTCGAAAAATTGACGCAGACGGCGAACATCGCCGGCACGCCCCACGTTGCCATCCGTCAGACTCGCTCGGGCGAACTCTCGGAATGGAAAGGCTGCGCCTTTGCGAATGCGTCGCGCAATGGCGTGGTCTCGGCGTTGCTCGCAAACGAAGGACTGACCGGCCCTTCGCCATTATTCGAAGGCGAACTCGGGTTCTTCAAGCAGGTGAGCGGTCCGTTCGAACTGCCGTTTCTCGATCAGAAAACGCCAAGCGATTTCATGATCAACAAAACGTCGATCAAGTTTTGGCCGGCGGAGTATCACTCGCAAAGCGCGATTCACGCCGCTCTCGAGATGCGGTCGCAGTTGTTGAAGCAGCATCCGAAGGCGCCGTTCGAAGAGCTGATCGCGTCGTTCGACATTTTCTCGTTCGATGCCGCGGTTGATATCATCGGCAAAGACCCCGAAAAATGGCGGCCCAAAACCCGCGAGACGGCCGATCACAGTTTGCCATACTGCACGGCGGTCGCGTTGCTCGACGGCGATGTCACCCTGGCATCGTTCGACGACAATCGCTTAAACGATCCCCGCGTGCTCAAACTGCTCGATAAAATCAAAATCCACCGCGATGATGAATTAACCGCCCGTTACCCGCGGGGCATTCCGAATCGGTTGGTCGCAACGCTGGAAAGCGGAGAGACGATCGCGACCGAAAACGAATTCCCGCGCGGCCACGATCAGAACCCGATGACCGACCTCGAAGTCACCGCGAAATTTCAGCGGATGGCTAACGGCCTCATGAGCGAATCGGCCCAGGACCAGTTCTTGGAAACCTGCTGGCGGCTCGACAGCCTCACGAGCGTCTCACCGCTGATTTCCCTCTTCCCCGCCGAACCGGCGTGAGCCGTAGGGTGGCGTCAAGCGACGGCACGTCGCGCTGACCCACCGCGATTTGGGCATTTGCTCGAATTTCTGCGCATTGACGGTGGGTCAGCGCGGCGAAAACGCCGCTCGACCCACCCTACAAGAAGAACCGCTCATTCATCCCGGTCGCGCTGCCAACCGTAATCGCCAATGAGCGGCACGAATGCAAAATTCCCTAAATCTTCGATATGCCAATGACCTTGTTGCAGCGTGAATCGCATCATCGCCTGATGGGCGCGCGTGGGGCCGATCGGAATCACGATGCGGCCGCCGTCCGCCAGTTGCTGCTTATACGGTTCGGGAAGTGCAGGCGACGACGCCGTTGCCACGATCGCATCGAATGGGGCGTATTCGGGCCAGCCGTGTGAACCGTCGCCGACGCCGCATGTCACGTTATGGCAACCCAACCGCTGCAACGTTTCCGCGGCATGCTCCGATAATTCGGCGATGCGTTCGATGGTGTAGACTTCTTTTGCGAGCAACGACAACACGGCGGCTCCGTAGCCCGATCCGGTTCCGATTTCCAGCACTCGCTCGGTTCCCTTCAATTGCAGTTCCTGACACATGAAGGCGACCGTGTAAGGCTGCGAAATCGTCTGCCCCGCGGCGATCGGAAGCGCCCGGTCGTCGTACGCTTCGCCGCGGTAATCAGGCGGAACAAACTCCTCGCGCGGCACCCGAAGCATCGCATCAAGGACGCGGCGGTCGGTGATTTCTCGCGACACGAGTTGGCGCTCGATCATCCGCTGGCGATCGGTTTCATTTTCCTGATGCATCATTACCTCTCCCTCGGCTCGCCACTGGGATCATGTCCCGCCAACATCCATTATAGGATCAGTCCGCCAAGCTGATGCCCCCTTCGACACCGGAGCGGTGACAGCCTGATTTCAGCCGGCCAATCGGGAATTATGCGATGAATTTGGAATCCGGGATAACGACCGCGGCTCCGTCGATTTTTCCGCCGCGGACGCGTGCGATCGCGTCGTTGACTTGAGAGAGGGGAAACCGCCGTGTGATCGTGCGAACCGAGATCTGAGGTGCTAATTCGAGAAACTCCTCGCCATCGCGCCGCGTCAGGTTGGCGACCGATCGCAAAGTTCGTTCACCCCATAAAATATTATAGGGAAACGAAGGAATGTCGGTCATGTGAATTCCGGCGCACACGACCGTTCCTCCTTTGATGACGGCCGATAATGCTTTGGGAACCAGCTCACCCGCCGCCGCAAAAATGATGACGGCATCGAGCGGCACCGGAAGCTCTTCATCCGCACCCCCCGCCCAGACGGCATGAAGGTCTTTCGCCAATTTTTGCTTTTGCACGTCACCGGGGCGCGTCAACGCATAAACTTCTCTTCCCTGGGCATGAGCGACTTGTGCCATGATGTGCGCGGCGGCTCCGAAACCGAAAAAACCGAGTCGTTTCGCCGAACCGGTCATCATCAACGATCGATACCCGATCAATCCTGCGCACAACAGCGGAGCCGCCTGTTCCGGAGGATAGTCCCGCGAAATCGGAAAACAGAATCGGGCGTTGGCGAGCGTGTATTCCGCAAACCCGCCGTCGACGTCATAACCGGTGAACCGCGCCGCATCGCACAGGTTCTCGCGCGACGAGAGGCAATAGTCACATTCGCCGCACGTCTCCCCCAGCCAGGGAATACCGACGCGCTGACCGGTTTCGAGGGTGGCGACGTTGCTTCCCAGCGTCCGCACGACGCCGACGATTTCGTGTCCGAGGACGAGTCCTGGATGCTTCAGCGGAAGATCGCCGTCGATGATATGCAGGTCGGTCCGGCAAATCGCGCAGGCCTCGACCTCGACAAGCACCTGATGCGGTCCCGGATGCGGGGTCGGTCGTTCGTCCTCACGCAACGGCGTCCGCGGCCGATCCAAAACCCAGGCACGCATCATTCGACCTCTCGGTGCCTATGACTCCATGATTTCCAGAATCGGATGTCCGCCGTGGGCCACTTCGACGGGGCGGTTCGTCCGGTCGGGAACGCGATATTCGGGCGAGATACCGAGTGCCTGATACACCGTCGCCACGACGTCGGCATTCGAGACCGGGTTGTTCTTCGGATACGCCGCCTGCGAATCGGACTCGCCGTACACCGACCCGCCGCGAATCCCCGCTCCGGCGAACATACAACCGTAATTGAACGTCCAGTGATCGCGGCCGGCGTTGCCGTTCACGCGCGGCGTGCGTCCCATTTCGCTGATCACGAGAATCAGCGTCTCATCGAGCATGCCGCGCACCGTCAAGTCTTCAAGGAGTGCGGTAAAAATTTTGTCGAACCCGGGGAGTTTGTTCTTCTTGAGAATGTCAAAATTCCGCGTGTGCGTGTCCCAGGCGTCGAAATCGATCTTAAGGCGGTCCCAGTATAGATCCCAAGTGACGTTGACGAATCGCGTCCCCTGTTCGAGCAATCGCCGGGCGATCAGGCAACTGTTGCCGAACAACGTGTCGCCGTAACGCTCGACGACTTTGGGATCTTCCAGGCTCAGGTCGAATGCTTCGCGCAGCTTCGACGACGTCAGAATGTTGAACGCCTGCTGTTGATTGCGGTCGAACGACTGAATCGCCTGTCCCGCTTCGAAATTCGCCATTTGCTCGTCGATCTGCGTGAGCAGCGTCTTGCGCGAATTCAACCGGTCGACCGTCACTCCCTCCTGCAGACTGCTGTACGGCAGCGCCGGCTTGCCCAGCGGAACATGCGGCGTCCCCGGCAGCGGCGGATACGGCGGGTTCGCCATCATGTACGGTTCGCATTCGGTCGTCAGCGCATCGAACCGAGAGCCGAGAAAGCCGCCGTAAGGGCCGGCCCGGCGAAAAGCCTGTCCCCAGCCCAGCCAGTTCGGCATGAACACATACGGCGGAAAATGGGCCCGGCCGCCGTCCATGTAACTCAGCACCGAACCCATGCTCGGCGCATCGTTGTCGGTCGGATGCTGATTGAGCGGCGGCAACTCCCAACCGGTGTAGCACGGCAGACAGTTATGACACCCCGCTTTGTGATTGAGCGAGCGAACGAGCGCGACCTTGTGCATCCATTGGGCGGTCATCGGCAAATGTTCGCAGATATCGATCCCCGGAACGTTCGTCGAAATCGGCTTGAATTCGCCGCGCGTTTCCGACGGACCTTCGGGCTTAAGGTCGTACATATCCTGCGTGGCGGCCCCTCCCAGCAGGAAGAGCATGATCACGTTTTTCGCCGGTCCCGGCGTGACGAGCCCTTGTTGTTCGGCCGCCAGCATCTTCGGGAGACTCAATCCCCCCAGCGCGGCGATCGCTCCCGCCTGCAAACTTTCGCGGCGTGTGATTCCATCGCAACATCGACGCGGACTTCCGAGCATTGTAATCATAAGGTGTCCCACCTTTCTTCGCGGTTCCGTCAGCTGATCGCCGGGCCTCCGCGTTTTTCGATTCACCTCTTCGGCAAGCGGCGATTCGCCGCTCTATCAGTATAGCTCGTCGCCGTTGCTCTGGCTATAGTCTTATGCGAAAGGGCTTATGTATTTTCACATCGACCGGTCGCGACCGGCGAATGCACAAAATGTCACACCCCGCCTGTAAATTCGCTGCAATAACGATCCCGATTCAACAGAAGTACTCCCCGACACCAAATCAAACGCCACTTGAGATTGCCCCCCAACCCGCTAAACTGCAAGATAGTATATGTCTTTCCGACTTTTCTTTCTGGCTCTTGACTCTTGTCTCTCGACCCTTGACCTTTTCTGGCCCTGGACTCTGGACCCTCGACCCTGGACTCTCAATGATCAACTCCCCCGACGATTCAAATTCCCCCATCGACGTCGATCGCCTCGTGCAGGCGGTTTCGAAAATCACGCGGCAGCTCAGTCAAGTCATTGTCGGTCAAAACAGCGTCATCGAGCAAATGTTGATGGCGTTGCTCTCGGGGGGACATTGCCTCCTCGTGGGCGTGCCGGGGCTGGCCAAAACGCTGATGGTCCGCACGCTCGCCGAGACGCTCAATCTCTCGTTCAGCCGCGTGCAGTTCACACCCGACCTGCTCCCCGCGGACATCACCGGAACCGACGTCATCCAGGAAGACAAGACGACCGGCTCGCGCGAGTTCAAATTTCTGCCGGGCCCGGTGTTCGCTCACGTGGTGCTCGCCGATGAAATCAACCGCACCCCGCCGAAGACGCAAGCCGCGCTGCTTGAAGCGATGCAGGAACACCAGGTCACCGCCAGCGGCAAAAGGCACAAACTCCCCGATCCCTTTTTCGTTCTCGCGACGCAGAACCCGATCGAACAGGAAGGAACTTACCCTCTCCCCGAAGCGCAGCTCGATCGCTTCATGTTCGAAATTTTCGTCGACTACCCCAGCGAAGACGAAGAGTTCGCCATCGTCCGCCGCACCACCACGGGAACCGTTCCCAAGATCGATGCCGTCCTCACACAGGATGAAATCCTCGCCCTCCGCGAATTCGTGCGCGACGTCCCCGTCGCCGATCATATCATTCATTACGCCCTGCTACTCGCCCGGCAAACGCGCAAGCAGTCAGGAGACGTCCCCGATTTCATTCGCGATTTCGTCAATTGGGGAGCCGGTCCGCGGGCGAGTCAGTATCTGATTCTCGGCGCCAAAGCCCGCGCGGTCTTGCAAGGCCGTTCTTCCGTCGCCATCGAAGACGTGCAGACGGTCGCCTACCCGGTTCTGCGGCATCGCATCATGACGAACTTTAACGCCGAGGCGGAAGGGGTCGCCACCGATGAAATCATCCGCCGGCTGATCGAGCTGATTCCCGTCGATTCTGAAAAGGTCTCCGCCGGTGGAAAATTCCCGCCGATATTTAAATCCTGAAACGCTCGCCAAACTGACCGGCCTCGGCCTCAAAGCCCGGCTGATCATCGAGGGGTTCATCTCCGGACTGCACCGCAGCCCCTATCGCGGCTTTTCCGTCGAATTCGCCGAACACCGCGAGTACGTCCCCGGCGACGACTTGCGCTACGTCGACTGGAAAGTCTACGGCAAGACCGACCGCTATTACCTCAAGCAATACGAAGAAGAAACCAACTTCGTCTGCTACATTCTGCTCGACGCCAGCGAGTCGATGAGCTACCAGTCGGCGTCCGCCGCGATGTCGAAACTGGAATACGCCAAATGCGTCGCCGCGACGATCGCGTATTTGGTGCTGCATCAACAAGACGCCGTCGGCTTAGTGACCTTCGACAATGCCATCCGCGAACAAATCCGCCCCTCGACGCAGCCGTCGCATTTGAACCAGCTCATCAAGGTGATCGAGACGACGAGTCCCCAGGGAGAAACGTCGCTCGGCGGCATACTCCATCAACTCGCCGAACGCTTGACTCATAACAGCGTGGTGATCCTCATCAGCGACCTGTTCGACGACCTCGATTCGCTAAGCATGGGCTTAAAACATCTCCGCCACCGCCGCCACGACGTCAGCCTGATGCACGTCATCGACCCCGCCGAGCAGGATTTCCCCTTCGAGGATCCGACGCTCTTCAAGGGCCTGGAGCAAACGATCGAACATTACGCCGAGCCCCGCTCGCTGCAAACGGCGTATCGGCGCGAGTTCGAAAGTTTTCTCACGGAAGTCCAGCGCACCACCCGCGACATGCACATGGACTACGCCCTCCTGCGGACGGATACGACGCTGGATGTGGCATTGTCGAGTTTTCTGACGACGCGGCAACGGCACGCGGCGAAGCGTTGAGAACGGCCGATGAATTTGCCCCATTTTCGTCCCGCAAGGCAGCGATCCAATCGACCGTTTCACGTGAAACGGTTGTTCGGCTATATATCGCCTTTTTTGCCGATATCGCGTTGCGTTCTGCATTCGTTAACTTCTTGTGGCGCCGTGAGTAAAGCACCTCGACCCCGCGTGGAGGATATTGTCTATTCTTCTCAGTACCCCCCACATTTCGTTTCAGAATCCGCCATGCCTCGACAGGCGTTTGGGATGGCAGCAAATCTCACGAAACGCGCGTTTCAGCGCATCTCGCGCGCTCTTCAGCGTTCGTTCGTAGCCACAAAAGCAGCATTCGCGCTCAATTCGCGCATGGTTTACGCATTTATAGACACCGATGTTGACAGGAAATACGCAAGTGACGAGCTTCGCGCAGCGGAGCGATTGTTGAGGAATTAGGCCTCGGCATTTCGACGTTTGTGTTTGGGATTCGGGAACCGGGGTGCGCGGACAGGGGACCAGAATCACACCTCTCCCCCCGGGAGAGGTCGGCGGCGCAGCAGCCGGGTGAGGGTGCCTTCTCAATCAAACAGCGAAGCAGCCCCCGATATCATCGAACGAGCAATAAGAGCCTCTTGTCGCTGCGCGACCCAGACGACGAAGCGTCCGGGCCACCCAAGACGAAGAGCAGACAGTCCAAAATGTGTGGAGCACTCTGCGACCAAACGTTGGCACAATATCGTCGTTAGCGTTTCAGAAACAGGGCGAGGCCGACTGCGACGACGGCAGCAGATACCGCCAACAACACGAACCACCAGACACCTCCTTGTGGCGGGACGGCAGCGGGCGTCCGATCGGACGCGGCCGGCTGCGGCAACTCGTTGACTAACGCGGCGGCGGCGACCCGTTCTACTTTTCGGTCAATGTTCCCCATTGCATAGTTACGCGGGCGGCCTGGGTCGGTATGGTCTGTTACCATCGCCCCATCGGAGAAGTCCGGTGTAAACTTTTGATCGGGAATGTCGGGATTGATTGCCATCTCTTCCACCGTCAGCGTTTGAACGCTCACCGATTGTCGAAACTCCGCGATTAGTGGAAACCACTGCAAGGAGAGGGTGTCGTCTGACAGCTTTTGAAACTCTGTGACAGCCCATGTCAGATGCCATCCAGGATTCTGGGAATCTTTGCGGCGGACTTCTATCTGCCTGGGGAGGTAATCGTGCGAGGGATCGAAGAATGCGGTCACAAGAATCGGAGTCCCTGCTAATTGGTCGGTCGCCTCCATTTGGACCTTCCAGCAGGAAACTCCATCAATCTCTTCCTGCCCATCAAGCCGACAACTGGGATGCGTCATGATCTCCGTCAAAGATGTAACCGCCAACGGTACTCGTCCTCCAATCGCATCGGTGGGGATGAAACGAGCAGCAAATGCATCGGATGCCTCGGGTCGAATCTCGACGCGTGTAAGCCTGTCTTCATGAAACGGTGGATCAACACCGTATCCGATTTTGCCGTTGAAAGTCACCGTATATCCTCGGCGTTGCTCATCCTGCGGAAATTCTCGCAGAAACGTCTGCGGCGGCTTAGCCGCCCATTCGTACTTCACCGGCCCCCAAGGTTGTGCCGTTTCCCCCAGGGCACGCTGCTCGAGTGTAAACGTTGTAGTGATCGATCGAATCGAATCGAATTGTGATTGTAAAGCGGCTTTTAGAAACTCTACCGTCACCTCCTCCTCTGCCGAGAAACTTTCCTTGCCAGCGACTAACAGCAGCGCCGATGTCAAACATGTTACGAACAAATCTCGTCGCATTGCTTGTTTCCCTTCGCAAAGAGTCGAGGTCAAAAGTCACCGATTACTTCGCCGTTTTTTCGCGAGGCGAGTGCCCGCCACACCGCGAGGTCGATCGAATCCGACACGAATCGCCCGGACCCATCGCCGAGCACAATGTTGACTCCTCCAAAATGAAAGCTGCGCGCGGTAACAGCTCCACCTCCGCCGACGCCCGTTGCGCAATCCCATCCCGGCGAGTTCGGCGTCCGAATATGGTTGTACCAGGTATGCCGCCAGCCGCCGAAGAGCCACGAAGAGCCACCGTATGAATCGTGGGGCGGATTCGCGGAGGGGGGGAGCATCGCGACCTGGACGAGATTCGACACGTGGGCCTCGACGAAAAGAGCTTCGGCAAGGGACACGATTACGTCTCGGTGATGACCGACATCGACGGCGGTCGGGTGTTGGACGTGGCGCCGGGCCGCACTCAAGAAGCGGCCGATTCCTTGTGGAAAACGCTGTCCGAAGACCAGAAAGCCCAAGTGGAAGCGGTGGCGATGGATATGTGGGCCGCCTTCATCAACAGCGCCGAGCGACACGTGCCTCACGCCGACATCGTGCACGATCGCTTCCACATCGCCAAGCATCTGGGGGAGGCGGTCGATCAGGTGCGGCGGGCCGAGCACAAGGCGTTGAAACAAGCAGGGGACGAACGGCTCACCGGCAGCCGCTATCTGTGGCTGACCAACGAAGAGCATCTCTCGGAGAAGAAGGCCGCCGTCTTCGAAGACCTCAAGGATTCAAAATTGAAAACGTCGCGGGCGTGGGCCATGCGGGCGTTGTTCCGCGACTTCTTCGAGCAGCGGACGGAGGCGAAAGGACGGGCCTTCTTCAAACAATGGTATGCGTGGGCGTCACGTTGCCGGCTGAAGCCGATGGTGAAGGTCGCGAAGATGATCAAACGGCACTTCGAGCGGATCGTGACCTGGTTCTCGCATCGCATCAGCAACGCATCTGCGGAGGGATTCAACAGCCTCATTCAAGCCCTCAAGTCCGCCGCCCGCGGCTTCCGCAAATTTGAAAACTACCGCACCAGAATCCTCTTCTTCTGTGGAAAACTAGACCTCTACCCCGAACCCATCGAAGCGCTGAGCCACGGAAATTGAGGAAGAACCCGATTTCAGAAATCCCTCATTTGTCGCCACGGGCGGTATAGTGTTTCACGCGAAACGGTGTCTACGCGAGTCTGCGACCCCGGTTGAGGTCGAGTATGCCGCCGTCCAGAGTTGATTCTCCCAGACTTTCCCGCCATGCTGAGAGGCTGATTCAGCCGACCTTAATTCTGTGATCTCCGTTTCACATGAGGTTCCGTTATGAACGCTCCTTATCGTCACAACGTACTCGTCCTCGCCACGGCCTGGTGGGGACTCGCCGTCTGCTGTTCCGCGCCGGCGATCGCTCAAGACAATACCGAAT
>JBBECD010000213.1:0-13409 GCA_040881995.1 Planctomycetaceae bacterium | reverse complement strand
GAGAGATAGACGTCTAATTGCAATCGGAGGAGAAGCTCGCCAGTGGCACCCGGCGATACCGCCCGAGTTCTTGGATGGAAAGACAAGAAAACCAAAGGCACACTGGCCGAGCCAGTGGCACTCGAAGAGTCTGTTAACGTGATGTGAGGTTGAGAGAGATAGACGTCTAATTGCAATCGGAGGAGAAGCTCGCCAGTGGCACCCGGCGACATTGTAGATGGTGCGGATGAAATCTCAGATGATTACGGCGAGAAGATCAAGCTGATCGTCGACTAACGTTTCCAAGATTCCCCGAAATTCGTCGCGCGCGAAATCGATCTGATCGTGACTGATATCCGACCTACCGGGCGATTCCATTGCCGTACTGAAAAGTTGTTGGCTCAGTTCCTGAAACATGGCATCGACGTCGTTTTGGAGTTTATTCATAACTTTTGCCTGAAATTCGCTGAGTGTCTGGAACTCGAAACTCGCCATTCGAGTCCAAGGGAGATAACCGGCGACTGGTGGCATTTCTTGGGCCTTGGGGAGTACAAACGGTGACGGATGCATCAGCAATCCCGGCACGATGCCGTAGCATTCGATCGTGCTATAACGCCTCAGATCGGTGAATTCGGGGATTGCGATTCGTTCCATCACGGCGTCTCCGATCCAACAGAGGGCGTCGAAGTGGAGTTCCTTGCAAACAGGAGGAACGTTCCCCGCACAGATCTCGACGACGCATTTCAAGCCGCGTTCGATATCTCGGGACTTGATGCGTTGAGCTTTGCACCATTTCTCGACTTGGGTAAGGATCTTTTCCGGTGATTTCCGCATCTGCTCGACGAGGCTATTCCCCTTGTGCGCGAAGAGATGGATGGTATAGCTCATAATTCCATCTTCATTGAAATGTGCTTTTGTTATTTTGTTTTTCCGAAACCGACGGTCTCGGGAGTCATCAAGTAGGCGGCGATTTCCGGAGGGTAATCGGGTGGCTTCAAACCCCGTTGCAGGCCGATGAGATAAATCACATTGGCATGCAACGGAAGCCAATCTTCCATAAAATAAGCATCCTGAGCGGGTTTGGGTTTGGACTTGTGGTATTTTATATACTCCTCGATTGCTTTTCCGAACGACTGTTGGTCGCCATTGATCACTGCATCAAGGGCATTACTCAATAGTTTGACGTTTCTGACCCGGCAGGCGGCAATTTTCTGACGAAGCATTTCGAATTTTTTGTCCGGTGCAGTCTGGAACAGACTCGACAACACCAGGTACAGCAATTGGATCTCATCTTCCAGCGGCCCCTTGTACTCCGGCTTCTTCGTCGGCTTCGCCCACGCACACAGGCGTTTCAGCCGCAATGTATCGTTCGTCAGCAGGCAGAGCAGCATGCCGCGCGACAGCGGATGATACCACCCCCCCACCATCTCTCGCGTGTCGCCTTTTTCAAGATGTTTTACCGCCCAATCTGCGCCTTGCAGGATGATGTTGCGAAGTCGGCCAGAATCACAATAACCCATATGTGCGCGACAAGCTAGTTCTTTGGCATCGTTAGGTGTTGAACTTCCAGACAAAACAGGGTCGAATTCAGCAATACACCTCTCAATACACTCGTCTACATTGTAGGATAATTGCATGTTTAGAATTTGGAAGTTCTTTTTTGCTATTACCATTGTTTCTTATGCTCCGGGCCAGGAAAGTGTGCGTGTCGTCCAACGAAACGTCTGGTAGGAAACTCTAATTTGCCAAGTTTTTCTCAATACATTGACTCTTACAATGGAAGCCAACATTGGGTTGGAAGCAGGCAAATTTCGAACTTGTTTTAGGGTCGACAACTCGGGATGCCCATAATTTCGGAAAGGAAAAGGGGTCAGGTCTCTTTGTTTGTTCGTCGAAGAGCGGTAAAATGAGAAAATGCCACGAATGACAACGTTGACGATGCCGACGAAGTGCCCCACACAGCCAACTCCAGCGGAAGATTCAACCGAAAAAGAGACCTGACCCCTTTTTCATCGCCCGATTGCTTCGCGCAGCTTCTTAAGGTCTCATGATCGTCAACGCCCCTGCGCAACGTTGGTTTCGCATTAACAATCGGCCTTTCGCCCGCTCGCGCCGGCGGTGCCGCGAGCCTACTCCTGGAGGGAGACGGGGCGTGCGGAACCCATCGCGTCGACGGAATCTTTATAGCCGTCCGTCGCCCCCCGCGCCACCCACTCCGTGCCGCCGGGCGGCGCGTTCGGATTTCCTTTGTCAGCCTGCATGATCCCCCCGCCGAGCGGCGTCGTCACGAACTTCAGACCGTTATAGATCATGGTCAACGTCAGGCCGGCCCACTTGCAGACCACGCGCGTCGACTTGCGCTTGCGGGCGGCGATCATGGCGCGGGCCTTCAGGTAATACTCCGCATCGCGTAACACCGT
Source organism: Planctomycetaceae bacterium (assembly GCA_040881995.1). Taxonomy (GTDB): domain Bacteria; phylum Planctomycetota; class Planctomycetia; order Planctomycetales; family Planctomycetaceae; genus JAQCEJ01. The sequence goes on along the minus strand of JBBECD010000213.1, from coordinate 11,010 downwards.
GTCGCTGCCGTTGGACTTTCGCTCGTCCGTCACAAACGACTGGGCGTTCGCGAGGTTCTCCGCCACGGTATTGTGCCCATTGGCGTAGGTCTTCAGCACGCGATTGATGTAGTCGATCACACGCTGCCGATTTAAGTGGTGTGCCGCCTCATTCACTTCGCCGACGCGCGGGGGTGACACGAGCATCGGCGGGAACTCGATTGTCGGTATCCCGTCGAGTTGATCCAGTTCGGCGAGCAGCCCGAATTGCCCCTGGGCGGCAGCCGGCCCGACTGTGGGAATATTGATCTGATCGCCCGGGAAAATGAGATTCGGGTTTGGACGTTTCACGCGAAAAGAGGCATTCGATGGATCGTTGTACAGATTCCGCCAGGACTTGATTCCATGCCGAAACGCGATGGCGGAGAGAGTGTCGCCGGGCTTGACGTTATAGATCGGCATGTCGTGTCCCTTTCGTGTGCGAAGTGGCCGGCAGTTCAAAAGAGGTGTGCGGGCCGTGACGTAACGATCTAAAGGCCTCGTTATGCCGCCGGCAGCCCGTCGGTCTTAAATTGGCGCGCCGGTCTCGGCGGCAGCGTGACGACCTTGCGACCACCCTTTGCTTGTCGTTCGCGCAAGTCCCGGCAGATGGCCTTCAGGTCATGGTTGAACTGCGCGGCATATTCTTGACGCAGTTGCCGAATTTCATCGACGATCGGGTCTCGCCACATGGATTAGTCCTCCATAAGTTGCTGAGGGGTGCAAATAGTCGGCGGTTCAAGTCCTGCGGATCGGCAGATCATTTCGATGCGAGATTGAAACGACGCATTGGCAATATGAGTACAATTCCACGTTAACAGGTATTCAATGCCGTTCACTGCTGCCACGGCGATGTGCAGCGCGTCCACTTCGGCATTCTTGGGAAGCGGAATTCGTTTGATCAATTCAGAGGCCAACGTTTCGGCGGCTTCGGTGACGTCGAGTATGGGAATGTCTCGTATCGCCTCGAGGCGCTCTTGTGCGGCCGTCGAATCACCGGCGCTACATTCGGCGATAACGGTCTCGGAAACATACAGTTCGTACCGTTCACGGTGGGCATCCCACCATTCACGTGTTAGTTGTTGATTGGCCGCAGTGATCAAATCGCGACTCGGACGCGAGGCGAGATAACCAACGATGCTGGTTTCGAGGTAGACCGTGGAGTTCATTCCTTGTGACCATTAATAGACGCCGAGTGCCACTGGCTCTGCCAGTGCTCTTCGTTTTAACAATTCAGAACGTCAGCAGGCAAGCCCACTTTCGGGAGTTCCGATTGATAGACCAGTGGTATCCGGCGGGCGGGGATCGCGATTACTCTGCCGTTGAATCTTGCCTGCGGATGGTATGAAGGCACTCCAGAATCAATCCGACAAACGTTGCGGCCCACGCGGCTAATGCGACGTAAACGAACGCCGCGGGAATCGCCAGCAGCGGCGGATAATCGATCGCCGTGGCGAGCCGTTGCGTGCAGACGGTGTACATGCCGAGCGGGAAGACGGCCCCCCAGTACATCGGACTGTAGGTCAGCGGGAATCGCCGATAGACGTGCCGCCAGATGCCGAGGATGACCAACATCGGAATCCACCACGTGGCCGTCGCCCAGAAGAACAGCGTGAAGCCTTTCAGGAATGGCAGAATCTGCACCAGCAGCGGAGAGCCGTCGGCCCGGTCGATGAGGATCGTCCCGGCCAGCGTGGAAATAGCGGCCGCTCCCATGTTGATCCAGTACGGCGGCTGGAGATCGGCGGGGCTCATGGCGAAGAACGTGTAGCGGAAGAAGATCAGCGCGATCAGCCACAGATAGAGCATCCCGCCGACGAGCCACACCGCCAGAATGAAAAAATGGATCAGCTCCGACTGCTCCGGAAACTGGACGACGACCAAGCCCCCGAGTACCGCGACCGACTGCGCCGCCACCGCGGCGAGAAGCCAGCCGCCGTTAATCCCTTCCGCCAGCGACGGTTTCGCCCCCTTGACCGTCAAGGCGGTGAAGACGGTATAGCCGATGGTCAGCCAGAGGAGGATGCCGATCAACCAGAGCGCCGCGGCGGCACGGGGCGCATCGGCAATGAGCAGGCACTGGCTCCCCAGAACATTCGTCGCCGCCACAACCGTGAAGAACCCGACGCCCCGGCTGTGATCGACCACGTCGGCAGCGAAGCGGTCCCAGTGCCCGACGGCGCGAGACAGATACATCGCGACCAGCGCGGCATAAAACACGACGTTCATCCAGAACAAAGCGGCTCCGATCCGCGTCATGCCCTGCCCCGAAGCGGCGATTGAGACGATGCCCGTCGCCATGACGAGGGCCATGTAGGCCGGATGAAGTTCGGCGATGGCGCGCTTCATCATCGCCGGCGTTCCAATCGGACGAGATACCGCAGCAGTCCGAGGTTCAGGCCGAAACAGACGAAGCTGGCAAGCGCTCCCGGCCAGAGAACCCGTTTGTCTCCGCCGAGGTAGGCGTTCATCGTCGCCGTGAGCAGCCATAACTGCAGGACGACCAGCACGAGGATGATCGTCAGAATCCCATAGACTGCCGGTTCCTGCTGGTACTCGTTGCCGTGCCGTCTCATGTGCGCACCTCCACTCCGGTGGCGTAGATCGTCTCTCCTGCGATCTCCAGCGTGATGCGAGGGAGCGGCCTGCGCGGCGGACCGGCGAGCGGAATGCCCGTCGCCGCATCGAAGTACCCGCGGTGACAGGGACAGTTCAGCCGGTCCGAATCGGGATCGGGACGGATGCCGCACATCAGGTGAGTACACTGCGCGCCGAAAGCCACAAACTCATTGTCGGCACGGCGGATGAGCAGACACGGATCATTCTCCGTCGGATAATGAAATCCGGCCGTTTCACCGATCGCCAGACTCGAGCGCTCGGCGATTTTCTCCCGTCCCGGACGGCCCTTTCGCCGAAAGAGATGATGCAGCGCGATAAACATCTGCCCGATGAAAAAGGCGAAACTGATCAGCACCATAAACTTGCTGAATTCCCGCCGTGCCGTGATGTTGTCCTCCGGAACATCAATCGGAAAATCCTTCCGCCATTGCGGTTCATCGGCGTGCTCGCCGCGATCGTGCGAAGCATACGCCGACGCGCCTGGTCGATTCTCATCGTTCATTGGTTCATTCCTTTGTCTCGGCGGCGCCATCCACTTTCATGACTCTGCGTTCCCATCGGCATCCGCTCGCGATTCTTCGGAGACGTACAGCCCGGCGAACATCATATCGTCGGCCGAGAGGATGGGAAGTTCGACCGACGTTTTGCTCCCCTCGCCGTCCATCGCGTCGACGACGTCGAGATGATCGTTCGGCGCCGACGCGGGCACCATCATGCGGACCCGGGTCGTGACCCGCTCTCGTCCGAATTGAAAATCGTTCATCGGCCGGGAGCGCGGCCGCAGCGTTTCGATCTCTTGTTCGGCGCCGTAGAACAAAGCCCCGCTCGGGCAGACGGTCGCGCACATCGGTTTTTTTCCCGCAGACGTGCGGTCGTAGCACATGTCGCATTTCATCATCAGGTCGAAGTCGCTGTACATTTTCGGCACGCCGAACGGACACGCCAGCACGCAGTTGTTGCAGGCAATGCAGCGCGGTTTGCGGGCCGATTGCACCACGCCGTCTTCGGTCCGTTTGATGGCGTCCGCCGGGCAGACCTCGGCGCAGGTCGGGTGGTCGCAATGCATGCAGATCACCGGCACCGTCTGCGGCGAGACGCGGCGATCCACCGTTTCGAGATGGATCATCGAATGCCCCTTGTGCGTATCGCATTCCGCGCAGGCATGTAAGCACGCCTCGCAGCCGATGCAGCGGTTCGGGTCGATATAGAAATTTTTGTCGGCGGGAACGGGCATAGGTTGTACTAAGCTCATCGTGAGATGTTCGTTTTGAGGCACGAAAGCAAATCGACTCGGTTCAGGCTTGAGAATGTATCGACCGTCGCTGGGTGCGACTTCGAGTCGAGACTTGTCTTCAGACAGTTTGAGGGAGACCTTCTCCTGCATCCCGGAGATCGACATTTTACCCGCCATGTCGGTTGCCAGCCGCATCAATGACGGCAACGAAAACTCCAACCGAGGCAGAGTGCTTGATCCGAACAGCGACTCTAAACATGCCGGGTGATAAGGCGGCTCTTCGCTGGTCGGCTGAAGGCAGATGCGACAGGCCGTCATGGGATGGCCTCATCGCGACTTGAGGGTTCAATCTCCACGGCGCCCACACAGTCTCGACACGTCGCCAACAGCATCCCGAACGGATCGTCCTTGGAAATCTTGAGCTTCTTGGAAGCGATGTCGAACAACCAGCCTTCCGGCAAGAGGTTTTCAAAGTAGGGATGCAGGCCGCTATAGGTGTACGGCTCCATTTGAAGCGGCAGCGTCAGCGAGACTGGCTGTGCGTCTGGGCGAGCTAGCCATTCGCTGGTGTAAGCGAACGAAGTCTTCCCCTCCTCCTCTTCGAGGTAGCCGACCAACTGACCGGAAATGCTCACCTTAGCGATTCGCTTCATGGCGTCTCACCGTCCGTGCGAGGAGAAGGTACAGCGCCTAATATGAGACCAAAGACGGTGAGGACTCGGTTCACGGCATCCATCCTCAACGTGGCCTTTCCTCGTTCCAGTTCCGATACAAGACGAACTCCGACTCCCGCCAGTTCGCTGAGTTCTCGCTGTGTCAGGTGATTGGCCTGACGGCGATGGCGAACCAGACTTCCGATCTGCTGGGCACTGAGCGTGATTTGATCACTCACTGATGCCATATCTCCCTCATAAGGACTAAGAATCTATCCGGAAATGTTGGCAGTCCTACGAGATATTGTGCCCATTGCACCGCCTCGATACCACGATTGTGTCCGAGCCAACTTTCCGGATAGCCTCTAACTGTTCCCGTTCGGGAATATCGAAAGTTTAGCATCCCTATCGTGGGAATCAAACGTGATTTTCCCGTTCGGGAATGCAATATCCAAAAAACGCTCCTTTCAACATCGTCAAGGAACGATTCTTGCTTGGTCATTCCCGATCAGGAACACACTTTCCGAGAAAGTTGGCTTCGATCGAGAAAGATGGATATGGAGAGTGGAATTCCCGTTCGGGAATACGCATCGACGCCCCGTAACTCCGCATACCGAACGGGTGAGGAGCGGTGTAACCATAATCGTCGGCCCCGGAGCAACTCGACAACCCCGAGGGGGACTGATTTGACAAGAAGCAACTTGCGTCGAGTATTGCTACCTGTCAATCTCGCCCATCACCACGTCCAGGCTGCCCACGATCGACGGCACGTCGGCGATGAACATGCCGGGGCATAATGGCTCGGTGACGGCGAGGTTGCAGAAGCACGAACTCTTCGCGCGAGCCCTGAGCGGTTCGGGATTGCCGTCGCCGACCACGTAAAAACCCATCTGGCCGCGCGGGCATTCGGTTTCTAGGTAGACTTCAGCGTGGGGGAGTTTGTGACTCATCTTGAACGGGACGCGGTAAGTTCCCTCCGCCTTCGGATACTTCGCCATCGCTTGCCGCACCAGCTTAATCGACTGCACGACTTCCATCATGCGGACGTAAAACCGGCACCAGTTGTCTCCCAGCACCACTTCGGGAGGGGCGTCCTTGAAGGGAGCCACCTGCACGGCGAAATCGTATCCCTGATACATGTTGGTGTAGAGGGGATCGCCGTCCCGTCGCAGGTCGTGGTCGACGCCGCTGCCGCGGAGCACCGGTCCCGTGCAGCCGTAGTCGATCGCCGTTTCGCGGTCGAGCACGCCGAGATTCGCCGTCCGCTTGATGAAAATCTGATTGCGCGTGAGCAGCGTGTGATATTCATTGATCCGCGGCTCGAGCCAGTCGAGAAACATGCCGCACGCGTCGATCCAACTGAGACGCGTCTGAGGACTGCGGCCGGTCAGCGCCGCCAGGCCGGGGGGAATGGGAATCGACTCGGGCAAATCGTGCGTCGCCCCGCCGACGGTGATATAACTGTACGTGAGCCGGGCGCCGCAGACTTCTTCGAATAAGTCGAGCACGATTTCCCGTTCGCGGAACGCATACAGAAACGGGCTGAACGTCCCGAGATCCAGACCATAAGCCCCCATGCCGACGAGATGGCTGGCGATGCGGCCCATCTCCGCGATGATGATCCGCAGCGTCTGCGCTTTTTCGGGGAGTTCCATCCCGATCAATTTTTCGACGGCGAGCGCCCAACCGAGATTCATATTCATCCCGGCGAGGTAATCCATGCGGTCGGTATACGGTATGTACTGCATCGGAGAGAGATTCTCGCCGATCTTCTCGGCGCAGCGGTGCAGGTAACCGATGTGGCAGGTCACTTCATGAACGATTTCACCGTCGGTGCGGAGCAACAGCCTGAGCACGCCGTGCGTACTCGGATGCTGCGGTCCCATATTGACCAGCATTTCGTCGGTTCGCACGTCAAATTCGACCAGCCGATGGTCTTCGATCTGCATGCTCATTTTAAACCTCGTGTGGTTTCTTGGTCTTATACTCTTATATGTAATCCCCGAGTCATCGGGGTGAATGACTAATGACTAAATTCTAATGACTAAGGAAATCCCAATGACGAATTCCTAATGGTGAATGGTTACTTGGTTTTCCATTGGGAATTAGGATTTCGTTAGTCATTCGTCATTAGGATTTAGGAATTTTTCAGTCCGCGTTGCGGACTGAAATCACATCCCCCGGATGCCGTGGTATTCGAGCGGGAAGTCGTAATCTTTGCGGAGCGGGTGCCCTTCCCAGTCTTCGGGACACAAGATGCGTTTTAAGTTCGGGTGACCCACGAAACGGATGCCGACCAGATCGTACGTTTCCCGTTCGTGCCAGTCGGCGATGGCCCAGACCCGCGCCACGCTGTCGACCTGCGGGAGTTCCCCTTCGACGCCGTCTTGCCAGCGCGGCAGTTTGACTTTCAGAGTCAGCCAATGCTTGTGCGTGTAGCTATAGAGGTGATAGACGACCTCGATGTGCGGTTCGTATTTGACGTTCTTCGCCTTGGGATCAGTTTCGAGATAGTCGACGCCGCTCAGATTGTTGAGCGCATCGAACTTCAGCCGGTCGTCGGCTTTGAGGAACGCCGCCACTTCCAGCACCGATTGCGGAGTCACCTCAATCCAGTGATCGACTCCGGAGGTATCCAAAGCGACAACGGCGTCGGCCCCGAATTTGTCGACGAGCGCCTGGTGAATCTCAGAGATTTTCATCGTCATACCTTCAGCAATAACGCGGGCAAATAGGGGGTCGATTCTCGGCGGACGTTCTTGCACTAACGGCCATCTAGGTCAGGCAACCGTCGATTCCGCTTTCCGGGCCGAGACCGATTCGAACGCCGACTGGCGCGCCAATACGCGTTGGGCGGCCTGTAGACGGGCTTTGTCGGCGACCGCCTTGACCCAGTCGAGATCGCCTCGCTTCCAGACATAAGCAAATCCGACGAGCAGCACCACGAAAAAGACCAACAGGTCGGCAAAGGCGAGCCATCCCAGCGGCAAGGCCACGTCGCTGCTGATGATGTTCTCGGGCGCCAGATCGGCCGGCGAGACATTCAGCACCCGCGCACTGATTTCCGTGCGAGCCGCCTCGTCCAGCCGGTTGTCGGCGAGCTGCGTCGCTCCGCCGTAAACCATCGCCCACGGGAAGAAGAACGCGACTTCGACGTCGAAAATGATGAACAAGAGCGCGACGACGTAATACCGCAGATCGTACTGCACGTAGCTCGACCCGATCGTCGGCTCGCCGCACTCGTAAATCGCCTGTTTTTCGGTCGTCGGCAAATTCGGACGCAGCAGTTTCCCCAGCAGCAGGGGAACCATCAGAAAGCCGATTACCACCAGTGTAAAGAGCAAAAAATGTCCGACCAGATCCATCATGGCAACACGTACGTCCCGCTTTCGATTTCATCCTCAGTTCTTATCGTCCGACTTGGGAAACGACCCTTCGAGTAACGACTGGCGTCCGCTAAAACCGGAGTCCAATTCGTGCCAGTGGGTCACTTCGGGTTCTCCCATCATCCAGCACAAATAGACCTCCCGCCCGTCCATCTTGCTGTAAAAATCGACCAGACCTTTGACCGGATCTTTCATTTCCACTCCGATCTGCGTCAGTTCGCCGACGAAGTCTTCCAGCTTGGAAATGTCTTTATCCAGTTCCTCTTCGATCTGTTCGAGCTCCTCGGAATACGCCGAATTCTTCGGACGATGCCCGGGGAGACGGCGAATCCGGTTCAAACGCTCTTTTCGCTCGTGAATATCGTGGTACAAGGCGACAATGTCGCTCACGATCCCTTTCACCAGCGGTAACGAACGATTGGCGGATTCGACCGTATAATATTTTCGCTCAGCAGGTACCGACATAACTTACCCCTGCAGTTTCCAATTCACGGGCCCGCTGTTCGCAGTTCAGAACTCAATGGCTCAAACACAACCTCTGTGCGTGACGATCATCTGCCGAATTTGCGGCGTAAATAACAGGCACAACCGGTTGTGTCAGGGTCTCTTACCTTCAAATCTATCATCAGATCGAACCGTCGTCATCTCCTGCTCGATCATTTTTCGTCTCACGCGGCGGGAAAAACTCCGCCTCCGTCGGCTTGGCAATCGTCTAAGTTTTCTACGTCTTTTGCTCTTCCTTCCGTTGGGCGAAAACCGCCGGTGGACGAAAAAGCGTTTCCCTCCGTTTGCAACGGGCTACGATTCCGAAAATTCGAACGGGCTCGGCTCGCCTTTGACCCAGACCGGTTGATACAAGACCTTCGATTCCGCCACGACCGTCGGGTTGAGCGTCGCCTGTCCCCACGCGGTTTCCAGCGGAAGTTTGGCGTAATCGACGATGCACCCATCGCGGCTGTAACAGCTCAGGTCGTAATTCGAGCCCATGAAGATGCAATCCACGGGACACGGGTCGACGCATAACGCACAGAACATGCATTTGGTGTAATCGATCGCGAACCCTTCGACGCGAAAACCCTTGCCGACCGGGCTTTTTTGTTTCGTGATGTAAATGCAATCGACCGGACAAGCGACCGCGCACTTTTCGCAGCCGATGCAGGTCGTGAGATCGAACCGATGGAACCCGCGGTATCGGGCTTTGACCGGCACCGGCACCTCGGGATACTCGTAGACCTCGGTAAACGTCCGCCGCCGGTACGTCTTGCCCATCGTCACAATGGTGACGACCATGCCGGAGAGCACGGTCCAGACCGTGGAGAAGATATTCCGGCACCATTGAGAAAAACCCGTTATCGCCTGCATCTGTCACTCGCTGCCTGTCAATATTTTTTCGTTTGCGGATCGAACGATTCGATCACCACGATGCATTTCTATCCCGAATTATAAGGAGGTCAGGAGGTTACGCAAGGGAACGCCGCCGTCAGTTTGGCACGGGGAGAAACCCCGTGACGATTCGGGAGTGAAATCCTCGCTGTTTTCGCGGATTTCGCCGAGTTTTGGGAGGGACGAAGGGCGGGGTCTCAGTTTTGGGAAAAAATGAGAGCGTGGGCGTCGTCGACTCCGACGCGAAAGCGAAACTGTGAGTTCTGCTTTTAGGCGGTAGAAAACTTGACTCAATTCTATCATCCTATACCGATCTTGACGTTTGAACTCGGCGATGCCATAGTGATTTGTACACACCATACTCGCTTACCAAATCTCTCTGGTTCGATGAGCTGCCACAAAGCAAAGCACGTTGCATATAAGGAAATCTCAATGCGATGGGCGAACTTGTTGATCGCTGCGATTCTGATCGCATCAGGTTGTGCCGACGAGCCGCAGTTTTCCTCCGACATCGATGATCTGCCCGTTGCGGAAGCGCCGACGCTGGACGCGGTTATCGGGCAAATCGAGCGAGAGACGGCTTCCGAAACCGAGGCAATGCGTGTAATCGATGAAGCCATTGAGGCGATGGGTGGTCTCGATGCGTTTCAGCACACGCAACAAGGATACGTCAAGTGGCAGACCATCGGCAAACAGCCGGGGATTTCTAAAGTTCATAGCTCCGAAACTGTAACCGCCGAGGTTTATTTCGATCTCCCTGACTTCCATCGGCGGGAGATGTACGCAGATCCCACGAAAGAGCATGGCCTTATCATTACCAACGCAGAAACGACCTGGGTGGGAACCAATGCAGGGCAAGGCAGGCGTGTTCCGACATCACCACTGGAAATGTTTCACGCCCCTTTTACGGCTGCCGTCATGGAAAGTTTGACGAAACTGAAAGAGGTGCCCACACATCTGTTTCTAGTGGAATCCCCACCGGACGACGATTTCCTCGTCGTAGAGGCCTACGATGGAGACGAATTTCTGAGCGAGTGCGTTTTCGACAAGAAATCCCATTTGTTGATCGAGATCTTCAAGCTGGCCCCCGAGATGCGAACGGATCGCCCGCTAGAAATGGTGGAGACGGTGACGTCCTTTTCCGAGTACAAGCAATTTGGCCCGGTGACGTTGCCGACTGTGGTTTGCGTCACGCAGACAGACAATCCGTCGCTGACGATGAAACTGCTTGTTGCTGATTTCGACTCCCCTGTGGATCGGAAGCTGTTTGAACTGCCAGATTAGGTTTGAGCAGTCGGGCTGTCTCTGACGCAAGTACAACTGGCTCGGCCAGTGTGCCTTTCGCATTTTTCCATCGAGAAACCTTGCTACTGGCTGTCACTCCGGTCTCAAAGTGGACTTGCCTGTCGACGTTCTGAATTGCTAAAACAAAGACACTGGCCGAGCCAGTGGCAACACCATGCTCGAACTTGCTCGTCAGATGGTAACGGTTGAAGGGGACGATCATGGCTCATACGTGGCCGCTGCAAGAGTCGGAACATAAATTGAACGAAGTCGTGGAAGCCGCGCTCGGGCGGGTGGCGCTGGCGAAATGGAGTCCCTTCGCAGTCATCCGGTCGCGGCGGGACGGTTGTCGTTTGTAACCGCACACCATGCTATTACACTTTTTGGGTGCCACTGGCTCCGCCAGTGTGCCTTTGGTTTTTGTTCTTTTCGA
>JBBECD010000212.1:0-13998 GCA_040881995.1 Planctomycetaceae bacterium | reverse complement strand
TCGAAAGAATTCTTTAGGACAAGCGCTCGATGATGTGGCCTGATTCGGATGAAACTCGCGAATTGCTGAAAGACGCCGGCGAGGGCGACGCCGGGGCGGTGAATCAACTGCTCGACCGGCATCGCGAATCGCTGCGGCGGGTGATTCAATTTCGGCTCAACCGCGCGATCGCCCGGCGGGTCGATGCCAGCGACGTCGTGCAGGATGTGCTCATCGAAGCCAGCCGGCGACTGGATAGTTATCTGAGCGACCCCAAGTTGCCGTTTCATCTCTGGCTGCGGCAGCTCGCCAAGGATAGTCTGATCGACGTACACCGCAAGCACAAAGTCGCGCAGCGGCGAAGCGTCGATCGCGAGCAGGCGATGCAAATCCCCGCGAATGCAGATGTCTCGGCGGTCGATCTGCTGGCGCAAATTCGCGATCTGGAGTTAACCCCCGCCGCGGCGACGATCCGCAAGGAACTCGAGGCGAGGTTTCTTGCGGCACTGGATGGGCTCAATGATGAAGATCGCGAAATCATTTTGATGCGACACGTGGATCAATTGGAGAATCAGGAAGTCGCACAGGTGTTGGGACTGACGCCCCCCGCGGCGGGGATGCGATACTTGCGGGCGCTGAGAAAATTGCGGGGCGTATTGGGGGAGTCGCCTTCGATGGGTTGAATTAAAGGCAGATCCCTCACAGAGACAGGTGCGTCGTCGAACAGTTGATTATGAAAAACGGATCTCACGCGAAGGCGCAAAGGCGCGAAGATTTTGAGTATGATTTGACGCCTCATCGTAACTATTAACGTCCTTGTCTTTCTTGGTGCCTTTGCGCCTTCGCGTGAAAAATTCCTCTACATATCGGGTATGGTTTGTTGAACTCCTCCACCACTCACGACGAGGTTCCCACAGAGAAATCGGCCGATCGCGATGCGCGGTTGTTCGAAGTTCTTGATGGGCTCGTCCGGCAGCAACGGAACGGGACAGCAATCGACATCGAAGCGGCGTGTAAGCAGCATCCCGATCTCGCCCACGACCTCCGCGAACTATGGATGACGGCGATGCTCGCGGAAGACTTCGGGAGTTGTTCGGGCGATTTGAATGTCACCCCGGCAACACTGAGTGCCGGGCTGCTGGGCCTTCATCGGCTCGAGCAACGCTCGCCGCGACTTCCGGAGCAGATCGGCGATTACGAAATTCTCGACGAACTCGGTCGCGGCGGAATGGGCGTCGTCTACAAAGCGCGGCAGGCCAGTCTCGGGCGCATCGTCGCGCTCAAGATGATTCTCCAGGGAGATTTGGCGTCGACCGTCGACCGCGCACGGTTTCGCGGCGAGGCGGAAGCGGCGGCGAAATTGCAGCATCCGCATATCGTCCCGGTGTACGAAGTCGGGGAACAAGACGGCCAGCCGTTCTTCAGTATGAAGTTCATCGAAGGGACGACCCTCGCGAAACGGCTGATCGACGGCCCGCTCCCGCCGCGCGAAGCGGCGTCGCTGCTCTTGCCGATCGCCAAAGCGATTGCAGAAGCCCACGATCGAGGTTTGCTGCATCGCGATCTGAAGCCCTCGAATATTCTGATCGACGACGAAGGCCGGCCGTATGTCACCGATTTCGGATTGGCCAAACGCTGGTCGCTCGATGCGGAAACAGGAATCGATCATCACGCCGCGGCGAGTTTGACGCAGAGCGGGGCCATTCTGGGTACGCCCGGTTACATGGCACCCGAGCAGGCGGCGGGAAAACGCGGGAAAGTCAGTCCGCTGACCGACGTCTACAGTCTCGGTGCGCTGCTCTATGCGATGCTGACGGGACGGGCGCCGTTTCAAGCGGCGTCACCGGTCGATACGGTGCTGATGGTCCTCGAACAGGATCCGCCGTTGCCGCACGTGCTTAATCCCAAGGCCGACCGCGATCTCGAAATGATCGCCCTCAAATGTCTGCAAAAACCGGCCGATTTGCGATATGTATCGGCTCACGCGCTCGCCGACGATCTGGCGGCGTATCTGGCGAACGAACCGATCTCGGCCCGCTCGTCGCATTTCACGCAGGTCATCAGCCGGGCGTTTCGCGAGACGCATCACGCGGGAATTCTCGAAAACTGGGGGATGCTGTGGATGCTGCATTCCGCCGTGCTGCTGATTCTCTGCCTGCTGACGAACTGGTTTCAGTATCGTGAAGTGACATCGCGGCTGCCGTACTTCGGCTTGTGGACGCTCGGCCTCGGGGCGTGGGCGGCGGTTTTCTGGAATCTCCGCCACCGCAGCGGCCCGGTGACGTTCGTCGAACGGCAGATCGCCCACGTCTGGGCGGGCAGCATGATCTGCAGCTCGGGACTGTTTCTCGTCGAATGGATTCTGGACCTGCCGGTGTTGAGTTTGTCGCCCGTGCTGGGATTGATCTCGGCGATGGTGTTTCTCGTCAAAGCGGGCATCCTGACCGGCGGGTTTTACGTGCAGGCATTGGCGCTGTTCGCAACCGCCGGTGTGATGGCCCTGTTACAGCAACCGGGGATGCCGCATTTCGGGATTTCGCTGTTCGGCGTGGTTTCCGCGGCGTGCTTTTTCGTGCCGGGGTTGAAGTATTATCGGCAGCGGGTGCGCGGCGGGCGGTGAAACAACATGGTGTAAGATCCTTCGACGCAGGATTTCAGTTTCCCATTTCGTAGAAATGCAGATACTGTTTCATTTCCGATGTCAACGGCTGATCGCGTTCGACTAAGCGGAACCAGATTTCATTTTCGATCCACAACCGCCAAATGAATGATTCGAACGACGGTGCACAATAAACGATTTGTTCACGTTCGTTCTGCCAGAACGCATCGTCGTGAGGCTCTTCCAAAAATGCGCCGGATGCAACGACAACGCAGTTCTGCTGGGGGTCGATATACAAGTACCACATACAGCAGTGTTGCGAATCCGACCAGAAATGGATGAAGTGTCCACAATGAGCCGTTGGGTAAGGAATCACTGTTGCTGGATAGTCGAAATAGCAGTCCGTCGGTGACCTCAGGCGAGCGACCAAGTCAATATCGTCCATGAAATTGAAGAACGCGTCTGGGATTTTTATATTTCGATCGACCGCCTCGCAAAGAAGTGAGGATTTCCTATCCGGTGCTTCCGCTTTCCACTTTTCAAGTGCGTCGTAGTTGGTCCAAAACTCTTGAAAGCGTCTGTCGTAGTCCATTGGCGAAGGTTGACTCAACAGCCATTGAAAATCGCCATTGAACTCATCATCGGGCGTTGGTGGCAGTGATGACAATGGGTAGCGGTCGTACGTTCCGTCAGCCGTTCGGTAGTCGCTAAGATCGCTACCGACCCAAATGGGCGGGAATCCAAATCGCCAGACTTCGAGGAAGTTCATAATCGTTTCTCCCTGGGACCAACACACGCAGCGTCGGCACCGATGCATTTTTTGCAATTTTGACGCGTTACCGCATGGAAGAAAAGGATTGGGAGCTATTATCTGCTGCAATAACACGATAGCCAAATCTTATTCAACCTGTCGTTGCCCGCCCCAGTTGGCATTCGCCCTCCCACCCGATATGCTATCCCCATAATCACGCGCATTTCATCTCGATATTCTCACCAACCGGTGATTCGGCTAAATCGTATCAGGGACGGAGACCATGACGACTCATCAACCGTTTGTCCATTTGCATTGTCACTCGCATTACAGCTTGCTCGACGGCGCGAGCAGGATTCCCGATCTGGTGGCCCGCGTCAAATCGTGCGGCATGAACGCCGTCGCCATCACCGATCACGGCAACCTCGCCGGGGCGATCGAGTTCTACAACACCTGCCGCGAGCAGGAGATCAAGCCGATCATCGGGTTCGAGGCCTACGTCGCCCCGATGAGCCGGACCGACCGCTCGGCTTCGCGGATGCGCGAGGCGAGTTATCACCTTACGCTGCTCGCGATGAACCAGAAGGGGTTTCAGAATCTTATCAAGCTCAGTTCGGTCGCCTTTCTCGAAGGCTTTTATTACAAGCCCCGCATCGATAAGGAACTGCTCGAAGCCCACAGCGAAGGGCTGATCTGTCTGACGGGGTGCGCGGCCGGCGAACTCTCGAACTTCATTCTCGGCGAGCGGATGAACGAAGCCGAGAAGCTGACGGCGTGGTATCACCGCGTCTTCGGCGACCGGCTCTACATGGAGATTCAGAATTGCGGTCTCGATATTCAGAGGCAATGTGCCGAAGGGACGATCGATCTCGCGCGAAAGATGGGCTTGCCGCTCGTCGCGACGAACGATTCGCATTATGTGAATCAGGACGACGCCATGGCGCAGGACGTCTTGCTCTGCGTCAACACGCATACGCTGCGCTCTGACGAAAAACGCATGAAAATGACGGGCGACCAGTTTTTCATCCGCTCGCCCGAACAGATGTACGCAGCGTTTCCCGGCCTCGAAGAAGCGGTCAAAATCACGCAGGAAATCGCCGACCGGGTCGATATTCAACTCGAAGAGCGAAAGCATTACCCCGTCTTCCAGCCGCCGAACAACAAAACCGACGTCGAATATTTGCGGGAGCTGTGCGACGAACGCCTCGCCGAGCGGTACGGCGACGAGATCACCCCCGAAATCCGCCATCGGCTCGAATACGAGTTGAGCGTGATCGAGAAAATGGGCTATTCGAGCTACTTCCTTATCGTGTGGGACTTCGTCCGTTTCGCTGAGGAGAACGGCATTCCCTGTCAGGCACGTGGATCGGCGTGCGGGGCGATCGTCGCGTATCTGCTGCGGTTGAGCAACGTTTGCCCGCTGAAATACGACTTGCTGTTCGAGCGGTTTCTCGACCCCAGCCGCACCGAGCCCCCCGATATCGATATCGACTTTTGCCGCGACCGCCGGCAACTGGTGATCGATTACACCAAGCAAAAATACGGCGCATCGAACGTTGCGCAAATCGGCACGTACGGCACGCTCAAGGCGAAAGCGGCGATCCGCGATGTCGGCCGCGCCCTCGGTGTGCCGCTCAATCGCGTCGACGAAATCGCCAAGATGGTGCCGGACGAACTCAACATCAAATTGAAGAAATGCCTTGAAAAAAGTCCGGAACTCAAAGAGCAATACGATCGCGACCCGCAGATTCACGAATTGATCGACATCGCCATCCGACTCGAAGGATTGGCCCGCAGCGCGGGAACTCA
Source organism: Planctomycetaceae bacterium (assembly GCA_040881995.1). Taxonomy (GTDB): domain Bacteria; phylum Planctomycetota; class Planctomycetia; order Planctomycetales; family Planctomycetaceae; genus JAQCEJ01. The sequence continues at coordinate 8,860 of JBBECD010000212.1, read as the reverse complement.
CGCGGCGGGGGTCGTCGTCGCCGACCGCGACCTTTCGGAAATCGTCCCCTTGCAAACGATCTCCGGCAAGGACGACGTCGTCACCCAATGGGACGGCCCGACGGTTGAAATGGTCGGCCTGCTCAAGATGGACTTCCTCGGCCTGCGGAATCTTACGATTCTCGATAAAGCGGTGCAGAACGTCAAAAAACACCGCGGCATCGATCTCGATCCCGTGAAGTTGCCGCTCGACGACCAGGAAACATTCGCGTTACTGCAGCGCGGCGAGACGAAAGGCATCTTCCAGCTTGAAAGCGGCGGGATGCGCGACCTGCTCACGAAGATGAAGCCCGACGCGTTCGCCGACATCATCGCCACGTCGGCGTTGTACCGCCCCGGTCCCCTGGAAGGGGGAATGGTGATGACGTACGTCAACTGCAAGCATGGCCGCGAACCGGTCCGTCAGGTGCACCCCATCGTCGACGAAGTCCTCGCCGAGACGTACGGCGTGATGGTCTATCAAGAACAGGTGATGCGGATCCTGAACCGGCTCGGCGGGATCGAACTTTCTTCCGCGTATCGCTGCATTAAAGCCATCAGCAAGAAAAAGTTGAAAATCATCGCGAAATTCCGCGAGGAATTCATCACCGGTTCGAAGACGCACGGCATTCTGGAAAGCATGGCGGTCGAACTGTTTGAACTGATCGAAAAATTCGCCGGCTACGGCTTCAATAAGTCGCACTCGACGGCGTACGGGGCGGTGGCGTATCAGACGGCGTATCTGAAAGCCCATTATCCGCTGGAATTCATGGCGGCACTGCTCTCGTGCGGCATGGAGAGCAGCGATCGCATCACCGAGCACATCGACGACTGCCGGCGAATGAACATCGCCGTCGCCCCGCCGAGCATCAACTCGTCGGACGTCGAATTCAGCGTGGTCGACGATCATCTTTCGTTCGGCATGGGTGCGATCAAAGGTCTCGGCGAACACGTGGTGACGGCGATCGTCGCCGAGCGGAATGCGAACGGCCCGTTTCGCAGCATTTTTGACTTGACCGAGCGGGTGGACACGAAAATCCTCAACAAGGGGGCGCTCGAACTCTTGATTAAGTCGGGTGGCCTCGATTGTCTCGGACCGAATCGGGCACAGCATATGGAAGTCGTCGAGCGAGCCATTCAAGCGGCGCAGTCGCTGCATCGCGACCGTCAACGCGGGCAGATGAACCTGTTTGGCGGCGGCGACGACGACAATCGCGACGCGACGTCACCGGTCGTTCTCCCGGATATGCCCGATTGGACGCACGCCCAGAAACTGGCCCTTGAAAAAGAGGTGTTCGGGTTTTATCTGACATCGCACCCGCTGACCGAACAGGCCGATGAAATCGCCAAGTTCGCCACGCACACGACAAAGGAACTGATGACGCTCGATCAGAACGCCGAAGTGGTCGTCGGCGGCATGATTTCATCGATGAAAAAGTCGAGCACGAAAAAACCAAGCCGCAACGGTCACACGCGGTATCTTAATTTCGATCTGGAAGATACTGACGGCGTCGTTCGCTGCATCGCCTGGCCCGAGGAGTATTCGCGGTTCGGCGAGAAGATCAAAGCCGATTCCATCTATCTGTTCAAAGCCCGCATCGACCGCCGAGGCCGCGAGCCGAATTTGATCGTCAATGAACTGATGACGCTCGAAGAGGCTCGCAAGCAGTTCACGAAACAGATTGCGATCAAATTTCAGAAGGGACTACACAGCGAGCAGGACATCCAAAGGGTGTTTCGCATTTTGCAGGGTTTCCCGGGACGTTCGGACGTCGTACTGGTGGTCGATACCGCCGATGCCGAAAGCCCGAATCAACTGCAACGGCATGTGATGACGGCCCGCGGCGACCTCAAAGTCTCGTGCGGACCGGATCTCTGCCGCGAATTGGAAGCGGTACTCGGCAAGAGCAGTATCCATATGCATATCGAGCAGCCAAAACGATCGCCGCCGTCAAGAGGGACCGCCGCAGCGGGGTGAGAAGTTCATGGAGAGGGTTTACATTCTGGGTGGCACGTCCCTGAGTCTTCGAAGGGCGTGGAAACTTTTGGAAAGACACGCCCGTCGCAAAGCCTCAGGGGCGTGCCACCCTGTTAAGTTACGTGTCACTTTCGCGCCCTAACCGAATCTGCCATATTATGGTCCGACAAGTTTGCGAACGGCATTGATTCTTCCGCCCCGGAGGGGCACAACAAATTAGCCCCGGGCAACGCCCGGGGTGGCGATGCAAGTCGAACGACGGAGCCCTAAGGGGCGACACAATCGGACGTTGCATCGCGTTCAATACGGACGAAGGCCCGCAATGAACCCTGTTCCCAGCGACATCAAAACCGACACCGACTGGCACGCCCTCGCCGACCGCGTCTTGCAAGGCGACGAACTGACGCGCGACAATGCGTTGGCCATCGTGCATTCCCCCGACGCCGAATTGCTCGATCTGCTCGCCGCCGCATACAAAGTCCGCCGGCGGCATTTCGGCAACAAGGTCCAACTCTATTATCTGAAAAACGCCAAGAGCGGCCTCTGCCCCGAAGATTGCGGGTACTGCTCGCAATCGAACATCTCCGACGCCCCGATCGAAAAGTATGCGCTGCTCAATACCGAAAAACTCCTCGCCGGTGCCCGGCAGGCGGCGGCCAATCAGGCGAGAACGTACTGCATCGTCGCCAGCGGACGGGGACCGAGCGACCGCGAAGTCGAACACATCGCCAGCACCGTCGAGCAAATCAAAGACGAACTCGGTCTGCACATCTGCTGTTGCCTGGGACTGCTCAAACCGTCGCAAGCCGAGCGATTAAAGGCAGCCGGTGTCGACCGCATCAATCACAATCTCAACACCAGCCGGCGGTTTTATGATCAGATTTGTTCGACGCATACGTATCAAGACCGGCTCGATACGCTCAAAACCGTTCGAGACGCGGGGATGGAACTTTGCAGCGGCGTGATCGCCGGCATGGGGGAACAACCCGCCGATCTGGTCGACCTGGCGTTCGAACTTCGCGAACTGGGGGTCGAATCGATCCCGGTCAACTTCCTCAATGCGATTGACGGCACGCCGCTCGAAGGCCGCACCGATCTCAACCCGCGCGATTGTCTGCGGGCACTGGCATTGTTCCGCCTGACGAACCCGAAAACCGAAATCCGCATCGCCGGCGGCAGAGAAGTGAATCTGCGATCGATGCAAGCGCTCGGCCTGTATCCCGCGAATTCACTGTTCGTCAGCGACTATTTGACGACGAAAGGCCAAGCCGCCGAAGACGATTTCCGCATGATCGAAGACCTCGGGTTTGAAGTCGTCATCAGCGGCTAAGCCGCGACGCGGAGGGCTTCCGCAGCGGAGCGTTTTTTTCTGGTGGCACTGGCGGCTTGTCCGCCAGTGTGATTTCGCGCGATCGGCGCAGCGGAGCTGCGAAGACTTGCGTTCCCAAGCGGAGCTTGGGAACGAGGGGGGAAGCGGAGCTTGGGAACGAGAACCGTTATTTGTCGTTCGCGGGCCAGGTCGCGAGCACGTCGGCCATGTATTTCGCGAATGCGTCGGAACCCGTTTGCGTCCAGTGCGGGTCGAAGTCGAACCAGCATGACGCGAGCGATTTCTGGTCGAGGTCGCGGAAGGCGAGCGTGCCGTCGATCAACTCCGCCGACAGCGTCTCGGCGAAGCGTTCGGCGTCGCGCGGAATTCCCTCATTTCCGTCGTCCGACGTCGCAAGATGTTTTTTCGGCACGTGCACCACCATGACGGGCAGTCGTCGCGCGGCGGCGTAGTCGCGAATCGCGTCGAAATAATATTTGCGCGAAGGGTGATCTTCCAGTCGCCGCTCGACGACGCTCATGCGGTGTGCGGTCTGCAGGTCTTCGATCCAGAGATTGTAATTGGTCGTGAGATACGGCAGCCATTTGCGGCTGTGCCGACTCGTTCCGTTAAGAATGCTCTCGAACAACGACGAGTTCACAATGATGCCGCGCGGTTCCATGTAGGGCATCGCCTCGTTCAGCGTGGCGGGGAGTTTCGACGGATCCCACGACGAGACGCGACCCAACAGCGGTTGTCCCGTCGAGTGATCGCTGACGATCAATCGCCGCGACAAATCCCCCGGATAAACGGCGAAGATCACGCCGTCGAATTCGTACCCTTTGGGTTCGAGATGTTTGGCGATCACGCTCCACCAGTTGATGAGTCCGCCGCCGTCGACGGAAAAATTGTACAACTCGATATCGACGCCCTTGCCTTTTGCCAATTCCTCGACGCGGTCGGGCCAATTGATTTCCATAAACTGCGCCGCGGTGAACGAATCGCCGAAGACGGCGAATCGCCGTTTGTTTGGATTCCCCTTTATCGGCGTGAAATCGTCGCGATCGGGAAAACCCTGGGCATTGCCGCGCAGTGTGCCGACGTATTCCGGCTTTGACTCGGTGAATCGCATGAACCGCGCCGGCGTCTCCGCGAGGCGATATCCGCGAACGGGATCGAACAGCACGGTCTGGGCCGATTGGTCGTAAACCATCATCGACGTCTTGCTGGTGAAGAGTTCGATAATGTTGTTCGCGTAGAACGTGCTGAGGGTTGCTTCCAACAGCACGCACGTGAGCAGCGCCGAACACCAGGCGAGCGCCAGTTGCTTGCTGCGGCGATCGATGAGGCGGCGAGACACCGGCCATAAGGACGCGGCCACGATCAATAACATCACAGCCGTCGCCGCGTGACCGACTGCGGGAATCGTTTCGCGAAAATCGTGGATCAGCTTGAGCGGAATCGCGATCTGCGCCGTCCACAGGAGCACCGGCCAAAGATGCCGTGGGGTAGTTTGCGGCGACTCCGAGGCGAGATCGTTCGTCATCGGGATGACTCTCAAAATGTGATGCGACCACCCTGGGCCTTGATGCTCCGCTGCGCGGCTTCGAGAATCTGCACGACGCGCAGTCCGGCCGCTCCTCCCGTCAGCGGTGCCGCGTTGTTCTCGACACACTCGGCAAAATGCCGCACCATGTTCTGCAGCGGTTCCTGCTGTTCGATATGCGGCGACCAGACGTCGCCGGTGCGGTAACCGATCAGGAGTTCGCGTTTCGTGTCGTCCGTCGGCTGCACGGTGATGCCGCGGTCGTAGACTTTGACTTTTTCGGCGACTTCGAGATCGTTGTAAACGATTCCCTTTTTGCTGCCGCCGATGAGGAATTGACGAATCTTGACGGGGCTCAGCCAGTTCACATGAAACGACGCCATGAATCCCCTGCCGAAATCGAGGTTCAGGTGAGCGACGTCTTCAATCTCGCGGCTGCTTTCAGTGTGGCAAGAACCGAACGCCGAGATGCTTTTCGGCAACCGGCCGACGAGGTAATCGAGAATCGACAGATCGTGCGGCGCCAAATCCCAGACCACGTTCACGTCGTGCTGAAACAGGCCGAGATTGATGCGGACGCTGTCGACGTAAAACAATTCGCCGATCTCGCCGGAATCGATGAGTTCCTTGATCTTGCGTACCGGCGGGCTGTAGACGAAGGTGTGATCGACCATCAGCGTGAGATGTTTTGCCTCGGCGAGCCGGACCAGTTCTTCCGCCTCGCGCACCGACCCGGCCATCGGCTTTTCGATGAGCACGTGCTTGCCCGCTTCGAGTGCGGCAAGTCCCATCGAACCGTGAAAGCGAACCGGTGTGGCGATCGCGACTGCATCGATGTCGGCTCTTTTGAGCAAGTCATCGTACGAAGCGACCGCTTCGACCGATGGGTATTGTAAGAGAACTTTCGCGAGTCGGGCCGTGTCGAGGTCGCAGACCGCCGCGAGTTCGGTCGTGGGGCACATCATGAAATTTCGGATGAGATTGGGGCCCCAATACCCGGCTCCGATAACGGCGACGCGAATCATGTTGGAATGGACCTCAATGGTGACTTCAAGGGGTGGCACGCCCTGAGTCTTCGAAGGGCGTGTTGAATCAGCAAGCCACGCCCTTCCCAAAACCTCAGGGCGTGCCACCCAAGAGCAACAATGCGAATTCTGTTCCGCGCGCATCAGTGACGGATGAACGGCGTTGAAAATGTGACTATGCCGGTCCGGTTGTATCAACTTTGCGGTGCAGGAGAGTCTTCTTCCGCCGTTGATGTGAGAACGGATTCATCGCGAACAATTCGCGGAGTCAAAACAGAATCGGGCGGAACGCCGGCGATTTCTTCGATGATGTAGCGAGGCCGGCCGCGCGATTCGTCGAAGGCCCGCCAGAGATATTCACCGAGCACGCCGAGCATCAGCAGTTGAAAGCCACCGAGCACGAGCACGATGACGATCAGCGACGACCACCCTTCCGCGGGTTGGCCGAAGATCGCGTTGAAAATAATAAACGCGGCATAGGCGAAACCGGCGAGGCTGATCATCAGGCCGATGACGCTCATCATGCGAATCGGTGCGTAGCTGAACGAGACCATCGAATCGACGAAGAGTTTAATCTTCTTCGACAGATTCCATTTGCTCTTTCCCGAATGGCGTGCTTGTTTGACGTATTCGATCGTCGTCTGCCGAAAGCCGATCCACAAAATGAGGGCGAGAAAACTCGTGTTCTTCTCGGGAATTGCGTTGTACGCGGCGACGACTTTGCGATCCATCAGCAGAAAATCGGCCCCTTGTTTCGGCATATCGGGGAGGGCGAATCGCCGCATCATCTGATAATACAGCCTCGCGGTGAATTGCGTCCGCCACGATTCTCCTTCGCGGGCTTCACGCGCGGCCCAGACGACGTCGTACCCCGATTGCCATTGGTCGAGCAACCGCGGAATCGTTTCGGGGGGATCCTGTAAATCGGCGGCGAGCAGAATCGTGCAATCGCCGGTCGCCCGCGCCAGTCCCGCAGAAAACGCCGCGTGCGAACCGCAACTGCGCGACAGTCTGAGATAATGCACGCACGGGTCGTCCCGCACCCAGTTCTTGGCAATCGAAGAACTCTCATCGCTCGAATGATCGTCGACGAGAATAATTTCGTATTCGCAATCGAGATTGCGCAGCACCGCCAATACCCGTTCGCGAAACAACGGCAAGTTCGAGGCTTCATTCAGAAAAGCGGTGATGACTGTGATCCGCATCAGTTCATCTCCTCGGCATCGGGACCGCGTGGCCGCTCGGGATGCATCAATTTATCGACCTTCTCGCGCAAATCGCCAACGGGCTGCGCCGGAACGCCTGCCATTAACGTGTAAGGAGGAACAACGGTCCCTTCGAGGACGACCGCCCCTGCGGCGATGACGCTGTGATGCCCGATCCGCGAACCCATCAGCACCACAGCGTTCGTGCCGATGAAGACGTGATCTTCAATCACCGTCGGCTGCCGATCGACTTTGTCGTAGACGCGTTCGGAAATGCAGCGGTTGACCGTCGTGTGTGTGAGAATCTGCGCTCCGGACGAGATGTCGCATCCCTTGCCAATCGTCAATCCCCCCTGGCCGTCGATAAGCGTAAAGGCCCCGATCCATGTCCCCGCACCGATCTCCGGATCTCCTGTGATCCAGCAATGCGGATTGAATCGATTCGCCGGTATGCCGTGTTCGAAGGGTTGACTCATGGGGAAAGCTCCTTATCCGCCAGCACGGGGGGCTTACGCCCCCCGCTCGCTTGGGCAACGAGTTGTTCGATGACGAAATCCTGTTCGTCGTCAGTCATCGACGGATAGAGCGGCAATAACAGCGAGTTCTCGCTCGCCCATTCAGAATGCGCAAGCGGTTGTCGCAACGGCTGATGGGCGTACTGCGGTTCGCGATGGGAGAGCATGATGCCGCGCCGCGTCGAGATGCCGGCGTCGAGCAGCTTCTGCATCAGATCGTTGCGGCTGATGGGAGCCGAATTGTTCAACTGCACGGCGTAACTTTGATAATTCGTTTCGCATCCGTCGGACACGTACGGCGGCGTGAGCCACGGATGATCGTCGAGCGCCCGATCGTATCGCGCGGCACGTTGGCGTCGCAGCCGCACGATGGTGTCGAGCTTTTTCATCTGTTCGATGCCGATCGCGGCCTGCACGTCGGTCATCCGATAATTATAGCCGAGCAGCGTGTATTCTTCGACGACGACTTGCTGCGAATGATGCCGCACCGTGTCGGGGATGCTCATGCCGTGTTGCCGCAGCAAACGCATTTTCGCGGCGAAGTCTGCGTTGTGCGTGGCGATCATTCCCCCTTCGCCGGTGCTGATCACTTTTCGCGGATGAAAGCTGAAGCAGACGAGATCGCTGTGACAGCCGATCGGTTTGCCTTTGTATCGGCTGCCGATGCCACACGCGGCGTCTTCGACGATCGGAATCTTGTGCGATTCACTCAGCGCACGAAAACGATCGAGATCGGCGGGCATTCCGATCTGATGCACGACGAGAATCGCCTTGGTTTTTGAAGTGATCAGCGTTTCGACGGAATCGGGATCGAGGTTGTACGTCCGCGGATCGACGTCGGCGAAGACGACGTTCGCGCCGGTGTAGCGAATGGCATTCGCCGAGGCGATGAAACTCATCGACGGGCAGATCACTTCATCTCCCGGACCGGCCCCGAGCGTAAGCAGCGCGAGATGCAATGCCGTCGTGCAGTTCGACACGGCAACCGCATGCTCGACGCCGCAATAATCGGCAACGGCCCGCTCGAACTCGGCGACGCGCGGCCCCTGCGTGAGCCATCCGGATTCCACCACAGCCTTTGCCGCGTTGGCTTCTTCGCTGCCGATATAAGGTTTGGTGATGGGAATCATGTTATTGGTTTTCACTGCTCCCTCTGGGAGAAAATGACCGCAGGCCGGATGAGGGAGGCCTTATTATGTGAAGGATGAAGGATGAGGGATGAGGGATGAGGGATGAGGGATGAGGGATGAGGGATGAGGGATGA
>JBBECD010000211.1:0-14013 GCA_040881995.1 Planctomycetaceae bacterium | reverse complement strand
TTAATTCTCGATCCAAACCCTCACCTTGGAAGCCCTGGGGGTGAGGGGTGAGGGGTGAGTCAAATCGAGAGTTCCGTCTCGTTCCCAAGCTCTGCTTGGGAACGCACGTCTTCGCAGCTCCGCTGCGGTGTAGGGCAATTCAGGCTTAACATTTGGAGCCGGCGATGAAGATGTTTCCCGTCCGACTGAGTGATGATGAATACATCGAACGGCTGCGGCGAGGCATCGAGCAGTGGGATCGCTGGTGGTACGTGTCGATTCCAGTGGCGCTGGCGGTAGTCGCTACGTTGGGTTGGGGCATCGCGGAAGGGGTGCAGAAAATGATCGCGATCGCTCAACGCGGAAATATTCCCAACGTCTGGACCGGCATTATTGTCGGTGGTGCAATCGGTCTATCAGTCGGCTTTGTTTTTCAGATGATGATCAACGGTTTTATTGCGCCACTTCTTCATAGCTATCGCACCGAACGTCTGCTGCTGAAATATTACGATGCCGTGCATGATGCGGAGGATGTGTACCAGGGAAACGTCGAGTGACGGCGCAGCTCCGCTGCGGTGATCGCCGAGAGACACTCGGACTGCTGTGAGCGAATCATGAAAATGCTTCCCATACGATTAAATGACGACGAATACGTGGCCCGTCTGCGCAAGGGGATCGATCAATGGGATCGGTGGAGGTACGTGGCTGTTCCCGGTGCGATCATCGTCTTATCCCTCATCGGATGGCTGCTCACCGACGCAACGCTAAGAATGCTGGCGGCTGCCGAACGCGGCGATATCCCGCATGCGCAGCTGGGGCTGCTGTTCGGCGGATCAATGGGACTGGCATTGGGCTTCTTCGTGGAGGTCTTTTTACTTCGCCAGATTTTCAGATTGTTTCACCGCTATCGCACCGAACGTCTGCTGCTGAAATATTACGATGCCGTGCATGACGCGGAGGATGTTTACCGGGGGAACATCAAATGACGGCGCAGCGGAGTTGCGAAGACCTTGCGTTCCCAAGCAGGAGCTTGGGAACGAGAGAAATGAGGCCTGCGGCCGGACCTCTCCCTGGGGGGAGAGGTGAAGGCGAGCGCTCCGCTGCGCAGAGCCTTTGCGTCGCGGCTAAACGGGAACTCATCCCTCGCCGTTGTTGTGGCTTTTCGATATCATTCCGTTATCTGCGAAATCATGCTGCGCGCGTTGTGCGACCATAAATCACGAAAATTGAGGCCGAGATGGCGGTTTGTCTGGTGACGGGGGGGGCTGGGTTTATCGGCAGCCATTTGACCGAGTTGTTATTAGCCGCGGGACACTCCGTCCGCGTGCTCGATAATCTTTCGACCGGGTCGCTCGGCAATCTCGCGGCGATCAAAGACCATCCCCAGCTCAAAATCATCTCGGGGTCGATTACCGATCCGCTGGTGATCTCCGAAGCGGTCGCGGGAACCGAGGTGATTTATCATCTCGCCGCCGCAGTGGGGGTGAAACTCGTCGCCGAAGATCCGGTCCGCACCATCGAAACGAATATCTATCCGACCGAAGCATTACTTCGCATGGCTGTGCAGGGAGGACAGCGATTCTTTCTCGCCTCGACCAGCGAAGTTTACGGCAAGAATCCCAAAGAACGCTGGACCGAAGAAGACGATCTACATTTCGGGCCGACGTCGAAACCGCGCTGGGCCTATGGCTGTTCGAAGGCGATCGATGAATTTCTCGCGCTGGCGTATTATCGCAGTTACGGCGTGCCGGTGGTCATCGGCCGGTTCTTCAACGTCGTCGGTCCGCGGCAAGTCGGTCATTATGGAATGGTCATCCCTCGTTTCGTCGAGAAAGCCATGAACGGCGAAGCGCCGGTCGTATACGACGACGGTTCGCAGGTTCGCTGTTTCGCGCATGTCCGCGAAGTCGCCCGCTGCGTCAAAGAGCTGACGGAAAACGAGCAGGCGTTCGGACAGGTCTTCAACATCGGCAGCGATCAAGCGGTGACGATGCGCGAACTCGCCGAGGAAATTCTCAAGCGTGTCGGTTCCGATTTGTCGCCGGAGTTCTTACCGTATCATCAGGCGTATGGCGCCGATTTTGAGGATGTCCGCCGGCGCGTTCCCGATGTGAGCAAACTCGTGGCGATCCTGGGATGGAAACCGAGCACGCCGCTGGGCGAGATTCTGGATGATATCATTGCGGCCCAACGCATGCGCCATGTGTAACGGACTTCATCGGAATCCGATGTTGAAATGAAAACCGACGGATATAATTGAGAAAATTTCGGAAATCCTCACGTCTTTCATTTTTAGTATCCTTTGCGTTTTTTGCGGCCATAATTTCAGGGGTGCGGCAGGAGTTGGTGAAGTGGTGGAATCCACGGATCGTTCGCGGGTCGAGAATATCGACGACAGTCAATTGATCGCCCTGTCGTTGCCGGCACGGGCCGACTTGGCGCCCTGGCTGTCGCGGGCTTCGGCGATGTATCCGCTGGCGATCTGCCTCGGTTTTCTCCCCGCGTTTTTGTTGGTTCCTGTGGCTCAACTCGACGACGGCGGCGCCCGCTTCGGCTTGCGGTGCCTGCACGACGCATTTCATATCGACCTGATTACCCCCTCGCCCGCGGTAGTGGAAGACGACGGTTTCGCCGTGGGAAATCGCCCGCTCTCGGTCTGGTTGACCTCACGTCTCATGGCGTGGACCGGTCTTGGAGGTTATCACGTGCTGCTGGTGGTTCCGGTGTTGTCGGTTGCGCTCACGGCGTTTCTCGTGTGGAAGTTCATCGCGCTGGTGTTCGACGCGCGTCGGGCGCTGCTCACCTGTTTTCTGTTCGTGTCGACGCCGTTTTTTATGGCGCAGACGTTGATTCCTCACTCGGCTTGCCTGGGGCTGGCGTGTATGGTCGCCGCGATTGGGGGATGTCTCGAACATTTCAAACGGCACTCCGGTTATTTTTCGTGGAGCCTGCTGCTCGGCGGAATGGCGTGGGGGTTGAGTTTTCTCACGGGTGGTGCGGCGGCGTGGATGGCGCTCGTCATGTGCGCACTTTTGACCGACGAGCGCGCCCATGCATGGATCAGCGGGCTGCCCCTCAGCAGCAGCGGTTCGTCCGATTCGTTACGGCGACGTCATTTCGTCTCGCTGGCGATCTGGATCGGGACCGGCCTGGCGACGTGCATCGTCGGTTTGCTCTGGCTCAGCGATTTCGGGAACTCGGCCGATACGACGTCTGTCGCCGACGAAGCGTCTGAGGCAGTTTCGTCGGCCGTCGGGACTCCGCGAGCCACGATTTCGGCGGCAGAGTTGTCGTCGATCGAGGCGGAGGAACTTATCGATCTCGGGGAGGAGAATCTGCTGGCGGAGACCCGGCTATTGCGGCTGACGGGAACGTTGGCTCATGTCTGGCGCGAATTGGGATGGTGGTCGGGTTTTGCTCTCTGTGGATTTGTTCGTCTATTTCGCCGTCCGAATACGGCCGAGTCAACCGCCTGGCAGCGACAAGGGCGGGCCGTGTTCTTGCTGTGGATCGGATTGGGGATTCTGATTTATTTCGCGTTCTATGCGACGACGTCGGCCGATTATCACAACTCGGTGTCGAAGTGCTGGCTGATCGCCGGGCTGGTGTTTCTGGCGGCGGGCGAGTTGGACGCGCTGCTCACGCGCCGGCAGGGCTGGTGGTCGATCGCCGGCATCTGGGCGATTTCGATGACGCTGATGAGCCTGTCGTTCGAGCGAGACCGATCGTCGCCGTCGCCGGTTTTTCTGGGCGTCCCCCCGGAGATTCTGTGGTGGATCAGCTTGATAATCGTGTTCGCAGTCGCGGGGTTGTTACTGATGAAGCCGCAACTGCTGAGCCGCGAACGCTGGGTCACCGGCGTGATGCTTCTGTGGCCGATGGTGGCTCAATACGCTCAGGTCGTGCCGTTTGCCGATCCGCGCGATCCGGAATTGCGTCATCTGGAGACGTTTTGCCGCGACGTGCGTCACGTGCCGGAGTCGGCAGGCTGCGTATTCATTTCGCAAGTCACGCCGCCGATTCGGATGCAGTACATGATTGCAAGTTTCGAGCCGCAGGTTCAGTGGGAGATTCTGCAAGGCAGCGAGACGCTCAATACATTTATGGCAAGCCGGTTTCCGACATTGGGTTCGTCGCTGGTGATCCATTGGGGGGAAACCGAGAACATGCTGCGACTGCTGCGCAGCGAAGGGCTCGACTTCGAGCCGGTGTCGTCGCCGCTTTTTTTCGCCCGCCGCGAATTGCACGCGCTCAGCATCCAGATGAAGTCGCTGGAACAAGCGGGGCTGGACGCGACGGAGCATCACTGGACGTCGCCGCATCTGCCCAACGGGAAATAAGGGATAAGGAATGAGGGATGAGTCAGAGGAAGATGCACCCTCTGGCTCTTGACTCTTGTCTCTCGACTCTTGACTAACTCACGTGCCGCGCGTGTTGCCCCAGCGATTGATATGCAGGCGGGGGGAGATTCTGAGTCCCAGTTCGGTCGCGCGGGGTTCGAGCCAGCGCAGCCGCTCGGACAAATCGTCGGGCGTGACGCCTTGCGGCATCAGGTAAATCCGGTCGCGCGCGATCGCCGGATAATCGGCGAGATACGTCAGCACGTCGTCAACGTCCGCCGGTGCATCGATCACGAATTTGAGCTGGCAGTTGAATTCGCTCAAGAAGCGGTTCATGACGAGGCGGTTGTCGCGAACGGCTTCGTGCCGGGCCGACCAGTGCGGGTCGTCCGGTTTCGAGTTCGCCCGCTTGGGGCTGAGCGACACCAGATGAGCGGCGATCGGCTGATACACCGTCCCCGCGGTTTCGACCGTCACAAAGTAACCCGCTACGCATAACGCCTGCGTGAGCGGAACAACGTCCCCCTGCAACAACGGCTCGCCGCCGGTGACGACGACGTGATGACAGCGATATTTCGCGACTTCATCGAGCACCTGATCGGTGCTGAAAAACGTCCCCTCCGGTATCCACGACGTGTAGGGCGTGTCGCAAAACCAGCACCGCAAATTGCAGCCGGTCAGCCTTACGAACACCGACGCCGCCCCGGTGTAGGCTCCCTCCCCTTGCACGGAGTGAAAGATTTCGGCAATGCGCAGCCGGCTGATGCGCGCTCGGTCGTGAGTTTCTGCGATGAGGGCGGTTGCTGTGGTCAACGGTTTTACTTTCTCAACGCGATGGGGAGATCGGGAGATCGGGGGATAAGGAGACAGAAAACTTTGGATGCCAGGTGCCTTTGCTCCCTATCTCCCTATCACGTCTTCCGCACATACGGCACCGGATCCACCATGCCGGCTTCGGCGAAACCTTTCAACCGGAGCTGGCATGAGTCGCAGCGGCCGCACGCGCGGCCTTGGGCGTCGGGATCGTAACAACTGTGCGTTAGGGAGTAATCGACGCCGAGTTCGACGCCTTTGCGGATGATCTCGGCTTTCGATAACGAAATCAACGGCGTGTGGACATGAAACGGCTGGTCTTGTTCTACGCCCGTTTTGGTCGCCAGATTCGCCAGCGTGATGAACGCGGCGATGAACTCGGGCCGGCAGTCGGGGTAGCCGCTGTAATCGACGGCATTGACGCCGACGAACAGATCGTCGGCCCCGAGCACCTCGGCCCAGCCGAGGGCGATCGACAGGAAAACGGTATTGCGCGCCGGAACGTACGTGATCGGAATATCGGCGTTCATCTCGGCATCCGAACGATTTTTCGGGACCGGCAGGTCGGAAGTCAACGCCGATCCGCCGAAAGAGCGAAAATCGAGCGGAAACACGATCTGCTTGACGACCCCGCCGGCGTCGCAGACCCGTTTAGCGGCTTGCATCTCGATGCGATGCCGTTGCCCGTAATCGAACGTGATGGCGTACAATTCGTAGCCTTGCCGACGCGCGATGGCGAGAATCGTGGCGGAATCGAGCCCCCCGCTCACCAGCACCACGGCAAGTTTTTTCGTCGTCAACATGTTTTACTCGTCTGATTTGTTCGTTTTCGCCGAGGCAAAGAATTGACCGACTCCCTGCGCACGCCCTACATTACAGTGTATGCTAAAGGGACGGCAAGCGGCAAAGCCCCTTGAGGGGAATGACGAATGTCGAAATCCGAATGACGAAATGTCATCAGGCGCGTAAGTGGTTTTTCGACATTCGTCATTTGGTCATTCGGATTTGATTCGTCATTCGGATTTCGTCATTCGACATTTACATTTGGGGAGCAACGAGTTGACACAAAAAGCCTGGGGAGGGCGGTTTCAGGAGAAGACCGATCCGGGGGTCGAAACGTTCACCGAATCGATCAGTTTCGACGCCCGGCTGGCGGCGGTCGATATCATCGGGTCGCAGGCGCACGCGCGGATGCTCTCGGAAGCGGGCCTGATCACTGCCGACGAATGCCGGCAGATGGTGGAAACGCTCGACGAAATCGGCGAAGAGATCGCCGCGGGGAAATTCGAGTTCCGCACCGAACTCGAAGATATCCACATGCACATAGAAAGTGCCCTGATCGCCCGCATCGGCGACGTTGGCCGCAAGTTGCACACCGGCCGCAGCCGGAACGACCAGGTCGCAACCGATCTGAAACTTTATGTCCGCGACGCGATCGCGCACGTCGACCACCTGCTCGCCGAATTGCAACGGGCATTCGTGGAACGCGGAGACAACGATATCGACGTGTTGCTTCCCGGTTACACGCATTTGCAGCGGGCGCAACCGGTCGTGGCGACGCACTATTGGCTGGCGTATTGCGAGAAGTTCGACCGCGATCGCGGCCGGCTGCACGATTGCCTCGAACGCGTGCAGATTTCGCCGCTCGGAGCGGCGGCGCTCGCGGGAACGTCCCTTCCCATCGATCGGCATCGCTCGTGCGAACTGCTCGACATGCAGATTCCCGCGGCCAACAGCCTGGATGTGTCGAGCGACCGCGATTTTCTCATCGAGTTTCTGTTCGATCTGGCACTCATCGCCACGCATTTGAGCGGCTGGGCCGAGGAGTGGATTTTGTGGTGCACGACGGAGTTCGGTTTTCTGAAACTCCCCGACCGGTACACGACGGGCTCGTCGATCATGCCGCAGAAGCGGAATCCCGACGTGCTCGAACTCGTGCGCGGCAAGTCGGCTCGCGTGATCGCCGATTTGCAGCAGGCGTTCGTGCTGCTCAAAGGCTTGCCGATGGCGTACAACCGCGACTTGCAGGAAGACAAGCTCGCGTTGTTCGACGCCTACGACACGGTCGTCGCCTGCCTGCAGCTTGCCCCGGCGATTGTCCGCGGAGCCGCACTGCAACGCGAAGCGATCGCCGCCCGGTTGGAGGAAGGCTTCCTCGACGCAACCGTGCTGATGGAGTATCTGATCTTGAAGGGCGTCCCGATGCGGACCGCTCACGAAACCGTCGGCGGTCTGGTGCGGATGTGCGAATCGACGAATCAGAAACTCGCCGAGCTGTCGGTCGCCGAGTTTCAAGCGGTTTGCGAGACAATCGAGGAGGATGTGTATCAGGTCTTGGGAACGGCGAACGCCGTCAAAGCGCTGAAGAGCTACGGTTCGGGGGGCGCGGGTCCGGTGCGAGAACAGCTCGAGCGGTGGAAGCTACGAGTGAAGGATGAGGAGTAACGTGAGGAATGTCTAATGTCGAAATCCGAATGTCGAATCAAATCCGAATGATCAAATGACGAATGTCGAATGCGGATAACGACTCGCGAACATTAAGACTTTTCGTCATTTAGTCATTCGGACTTCGTCATTGATTCGACATTCGGATTTCGACATTCGTCATTAAACATCACCATGCGTAACATCAAACTGAAACTCGCCTACGATGGGACCGCGTACGCCGGGTGGCAGGTTCAGCCGGGGCGGGCGACGGTTCAGGAGAAACTGCAGCAGGCGATTGAAAAGCTGACGGGGGAGCGGGCGAATGTGATTGCGTCGGGGCGGACCGATTCCGGCGTGCACGCCCTCGCACAAGTCGCGAACTTTCAGACCCAGAGCCGGATTCCTGCCGACCGCTGGGTGCCGGCGCTCAACAGCGAACTTCCGCCCGATATCGTCGTGCGTCACGCCGAAGAGGTCGATGCCGAGTTTCACGCCACATACGCGGCGAAATGGAAGACGTATCGCTATGTGATCTACACCGGCGAGACGCGCAATCCGTTTTTCCGGCGTTACAGTTATCATGTGATGCAGGCCCTCGATCTGCCGGCGATGCAGGATGCCGCGAAACATCTCGTCGGCAAGCATGACTTTCGCTGTTTCGAGACCGAATTCCCGAATCGGGCGACGAGCGTGCGGACGATTCACGATCTGCGAATCTGCCGGGCGGCGTCGATACCGTCGTGGCATGATGCTGAAACCTCATCGGCGTCGACGGGGAAATTCATCTGGCTGGAAGTCACCGCGGACGGATTTCTGTATAACATGGTGCGGGCGATTACGGGGACGCTACTGCAAGTCGGACTCGGCCGTTGGCCCGCCGAATTGGTGCGCACGATTCTCGAAACCGGCGACCGCAAGCACGCCGGCCCGACGGCGCCGGCGTGCGGGTTGTTTTTGGTGCATGTGGAGTATGGAAGAGAGATCGGGGGATAGGGGGATAGGGAGAGCGAAGAACTGATTCTTGCTCCCCCATCTCCCGATCTCTCTATCTCCCCATCACGACCAGTACGCGGAATAGAAAAACGAACAAGCAATGCACGTCGTGCACATCATCACCCGCCTGATCATCGGCGGCGCCCAGGAAAATACGCTGCTGAACGTGGAAGATCAGCACCGCGATTACGGCGATCGCGTCGCGCTCGTCACCGGTCCCGGTCTTGGTCCCGAGGGGAGTCTCGAACTGCGGGCCTCGCAGGGGGGATTCGAGTTCCGCGTGTTGCCGGAGCTGCGTCGGGATTTGCATCCGCTCCGCGATATCAAAGCCTATCGGGCGCTGCTGCGAACGCTCCGCGAGTTGAAACCCGATCTCGTGCATACGCACAGTTCGAAAGCGGGGATTCTCGGCCGGGCCGCCGCCGCGAAGCTCGGCATTCCCGCGGTGCACACCGTGCACGGGGCGGCGTTTCATGTGGGGCAACATCCCCTCGTCCACTCGGTCTATCGCCAGGCCGAACGCTGGGCCGCGAAACGGTGCGAGCGGATCATCAGCGTCGCCGATGCGATGACCGACCAATACGTGGCGGCGGGAATCGCCCCGCGCGAGAAGTTCATCACCATCTACAGCGGAATGGAAGTCGAAGCGTTTCTGCATCCGCCGCGCGATCCCGCCGACGTGCGCAAAGAACTCGGCATCGCCTCCGATGAGGTCGTCATCGGCAAAGTCGCGCGGCTGTTCCATCTCAAGGGACACGACGCGATCCTGAATATCGCGCAAGAGGTCGTGGCGAAGAAACCTCGCGCGAGATTTCTGTTTGTCGGCGACGGCATCTTACGAACCGACATCGAACGCCGCATCGCCGCGATGGGATTGACCGGCCGCTTCGTCTTCACCGGGCTGGTGCCGCCGGCGCGAATTCCCGAGCTGATCGCGGCGATGGACATGGTCGTGCATACCAGTTTGTGGGAAGGGCTGGCCCGCGTGTTGCCGCAGGGGCTGATCTCCGGCAAACCGGTTGTTTCATTCGACGTGGACGGTGCGCGGGAAGTGGTGATTAGCGGCGAGACCGGCTTTCTTGTTCCCGTGGGGGATCATCAGAAACTCGCAGAGGCGATTATCATGCTTGCCGACGACCCGGCGTTACGCCGGCGGTTGGGCCGGACCGGCCGCGAGCGATTCACCGAGCCGTTTCGGCATCAGGAGATGACGCGGCGGGTGCGCGAAGTCTATGCCGATGTGATCCGTGCCTATTCGTCTTCTTCGCCGTCGCGCGTCTGAAACCCGGCTTGCGTCTCGCGGTTTCGAATCGCATCGAGCGCGATCTCGGCGGCTTTCTTCACCGAAGTGGTCTGCAGTTCCTGGAGATGCGTCGGGAAACGGCGAATTTCCCAGTACGACTGCTGTTGCCTTTCCATGTTCTGAATCGAGTTCGACTCGTCGTCGATCAGATTCTGCAGCACGTCGATCGCCGACTCGCCGAACGTGGGAAACGAAGCCAGAGAAAGGGCTGCGGCGGTTTTCAGATAGGGGTCGGGGTTGTGCAGATGATCCATCAACACAGGGACCGAAAGTTCGGGTTGATGGGCCACCTTGCCGAGGCCGATCAGCACGGTGGCTTGCACATATCGGCTGTTATCGCTCATGGAGTCGATCATCAGCGGCACGATTTCGTCTTCCTGCCCCTTCAGGTTCGTGAGCGCCCACAACACGGTCCAGCGGACCGACGAGTCGGGTTCCGATACATTCTCCATCAGCACGTCGCCGATGGAGTCGCGATCGCGGGCCAGTTTGCCCATCATTTCGAAGGCATAGATTCGTTTGCGGACCCGGTCTTCGGCCATCGCCGTCCTCATCGTCATGATGCCGATTTGCACGCTCCCGCGGGTTTCATTCAGCGTTTTGATAATGTGCTTTTCGATTTCGGCGACCTGTTCGGATCGGGGGGGGATGCGGCCGAGCGCCCAGTAAATCGAAGTCTGCAAGTCCTTCTCCTTCATGAGCGAGATGAGATTCGGAATCGCCGGCTGGGCCGCGTCGCCGATTTGCCCCAGCGCGAGAACGACGATCGCCCGCGGCAGGTCCGGCTTCTTCAGACAGGCGTCGAGCGACGGAGTGAGTTCGGCCGCCGCCGGGCCGATGCCGTAAACGGCGCTCGCGGCGAGCATCACTTCATCGGGCTTGCCGCTCAACAGCCGCGCCTTGAGCGGCGCGATGAGTTCGGAAACGCGGTCGGGATACGCCGCTTGTAAAGCCTCGCCCGCGGCGCTGACGGCCAGGGGAGACGAGTCGTGCATAATCATCGCCGCCATGCGGCGGAAGTTTTCGTCGTTCGCGATGGCCGACGCGGCATCAACCGCCGCGGCCCGGAAGCGCGGGTTGGGATGTTTCTGGAACTGGGCCAGCAGCGGAACGGCCTCTTGCGCCAGCGGCCCCATCGATTTCAGCGTGAGAAAAACCTGTTCGACGACGCGACGATCGAGTCCGTAAAAATCGGGCTGATCCTCGCGCAGCAGCGAAACGATTTGAGGAACGACGCTGCCGGCCTCGGCAGGGCGCTGCTGCAGGGCGTACAGCACGAGCAGCTTGACGTCCATCGAAGGGCTCGCCAGCAGGGGGACGATTTCTTCCACCGTGTAGGCGTCCAGAAACGTGAGAATCGTCAGCGCCCGCGACTGAACTTCGACGTTTTCATCGCAAAGCGCGAGATGTGCCGCTTCGGCGATGCGTTCGTGTTCCAACTGTAAATTGATTAAGACCGACAGGCCGTGCCTGCGGCCCGGACCGGTGTTTTCGCGCAGATATTCGCAGACGGGAATGACCGACGGCCGTCCGATTCTCGTCAAGGCATCCTCCGCGGAGGCGCGCACGCCTTGACTCGGATCGTTCAGGCTTTCGACCAGCACGGGAACCGCTTCGGGAAGATTGTAGCCGATCTGCAATAAAGCGTGGATCACGTTCGCCCGCACCGATTCGCTCGGATCCTTCATCATCGCATACAACCGCGGCACGCAGCCCTGCGCCAAAGGCCCGATGCGCGACAGGGCCAGCACGGCGGTGGAGCGGACGTTTTCGTGGGGGCTGTTGAGGGCTCGCGTCAACTCGGGAATCGCGTACTCGCCCTGCACGGCCCATTCTTCGACCGCTTGAATGCGTTCGATCGCCGTCGCATCGGGACTCCAGAGTTTCTCTCGCTTTTTCTGCCGCGGGTTGGCAGGGGTATCCAAATCGGCGGACCAGATCGCCCAAACCAGACCGGCCAGCAGGCAGAAACACAACATTTTGCCCACGCCGGGAATCGGCAATCGTATGGCTCGGCTTTCGGAATCCATACACCACCTCGCACGGTTGTCGCGAAATCGAATCGGAAACGACGATGCGGGCGCTTCATCATCAACGACTGTTTGTTTCTTGAACATCGCAGGTTGCGAAGAAGGAATACGACGGGAGAATTGACGGGAATCCGAACCGATGCGCTGCACTCGCGAATCGATGGGTATCGAACGATCGCTCGCTTCTCGCCTGCACATTCTAATCTTTGGGTTCGAGATCAGCTACTGATTTTTTCGGAATTCCGGCATCGGGATTCCCTCATGGGGTGAATCCAGAACCGCCGGGCGATTTCCTTCCTGTCCCTCACCCCGCCTCCGGGATATGATGACTCTTGTATTGCCGCCACGATCGCTCGGGCGACTTCGCCGAGATTTCACCTCCCCAGCGCCACCCGAATTCATATTGCCGCCTATGTCCGGAATCCGCCTGCAACTTCCCACGATACAGAATTGGAGCTGTCACAGTTGTTCCGGCTGTTGCCGGCAGCACGACATCGAAATTACCGAAGAAGAAAAAGATCGCATCGAAAAACAGAACTGGACCCCCGCCGACGGCGTGCCGGCTTCGACTCCGGCGATCGTCACCTCGCGGCGTCTGTTCGGAAAAAAACGCCACACG
Organism: Planctomycetaceae bacterium; assembly: GCA_040881995.1. GTDB lineage: Bacteria > Planctomycetota > Planctomycetia > Planctomycetales > Planctomycetaceae > JAQCEJ01. The sequence continues at coordinate 1,509 of JBBECD010000211.1, read as the reverse complement.
CTGGGACATAGTCCCGACGGGGCATGCGTGTTTCTCGACGACAAAGGGTTATGCCGCATCCATGCGAAATTTGGCGAACCGGCCAAACCGCTCGCCTGCCGCCTTTATCCATATGCGTTTCACCCGGCGGGAAAGACGGTCGTCGTCAGTCTGCGTTACAGTTGCCCGTCGGTCGTCGCGAATAAAGGCCGCTCGCTCGATGCACAGAAAGACGAACTTCGCCGATTGGCTCACGACGTCGTGCCGAGTTCGTATCGCCAACTTCCCGCGCCCCATGTCTCGCCTCACCAGCGGTTGGACTGGCCCGATTTTCTGTCGCTGGTCGACGCCGTCGACGGCGTGTTGGCAACGCCGCGCGCGCCGCTGCTCGTACGGCTGCTGCGCGCGTTGTCTCTGGTCGATCTCATCGGGCAGTCGAAGTTCGAGAAAATCGGCGGCTCCCGGCTGAAAGAGTTTCTCGATCTGGTCGTGCAAGCGAGCCAGGCCGAAGTCGCCGCCGAAGACATCACGCCGCGGGAACCGACGGCCGCCGGAAAGATGCAGTTTCGCATGCTCGTCGCGCAGTACGCCCGCAAAGACACGCACGCCGACCTCGCCCGCGGCTGGCGCAACCGCTGGAGATTGCTGCGATCGGCAATGGCGTTCGCCAAAGGGAACGGGACGATTCCCATCCTGCAAGAAAATTTCGGCGAGACGGCGTTTTCAGATCTCGAGGGAGAATTCGGAGGCGTCACCCGCGAGATGGACGAAATCTTGACGCGCTATTTTCGCGTCAAAGTACAGGGCCTGCATTTCTGCGGAGCCGCATATTACGACGTCCCATTCACCGAAGGCTTTCAAAGTCTGGCGCTCATGTTCCCCGTGGTGATGTGGCTCGCCCGCTGGCTCGCGGTCGGCGATCGCCGAACAACCATAACGACCGACGATGTGTCACGCGCTCTCGCCGTCGCGGATCATCATCACGGCTATTCCCCGATTTTCGGCAGCCCTTCCTTCCGCCGCCGCGTCCGTCTGCTGGCGTCGATGAAGGATATCGAGCGGCTATGTGCATGGTACGGACGGTGAATCGAAGGATGAAGGATGAAGGATGAGTCAGAGAGGAGCTTCTTCCTCGTTCCCATGTTCCGCTTCGATTCTCGTTCCCAAGCTCCCGCTTGGGAACGCAAGGTCTTCGAAGCTCCCGCTTCGCCGATCACAGTAGAAGCGCTCCGCTGCGGAAACCCTGCGCGTCGCGGCTAAACGAAAAACCCTCGCGTGCGCTTTTTGAGATTGCGCAAGTCAGTCATTGGCACGCGATCCCATTCCCCAACACGGCTCCCATTCCCAAACAGCGGTCCGATTTGCGTTTTGCGATTTCCAAACACGTTTTTCAGCGCGCATGCGGCGTGGAAAACCTTCCATCTTCCCACCGGCGCGCAACCAAGTCCGGTAGGGTGAAGGGGGACGTGAAATGCGGAAGGTTGAATGATGAATGTTGAATGTGCCAGGAGCCGTGCGAAATGAGAAACT
>JBBECD010000210.1:0-14115 GCA_040881995.1 Planctomycetaceae bacterium | reverse complement strand
GAAGGATGAATTATGAAGGATGAATAAGACCGTGGCCGCTCGTGCCTTTCTGACTCATCCTTCATAATTCATCCTTTTCCTCCGCCCCTCACCCGGCTGCTGCGCAGCCGACCTCTCCCACCGGGAGAGGTTTTTTCGAAGGCGACGCCCTTGTCGACAGTTGGTCGTTGCGTCGCGCGAACGGCGGCGGTGCCGATTTTCTCCCCGGTCTGTTTCATCAATTCGATCAGAATCGGCTGCGAACTTCTTAGGCTTGAGAATCGGAAAATCGAAATCATTCTTGGATCTGAGAAATCTGAACCCTTTGACGTTTTCTCCGTTGCGACTGAAGTTCGTTCCTGCCAGAATTCCTGAGAAATCCGGCAGGAACACTGCGCAACGAGACTCATCAATCGTCGCGACGGCCCAGCGATCCCGCAAGCTTGAAAAGTCCCTTTATTGCGAATTCGGATCTCCCCGAATTGCACGAAGAGACTTGTCCCGCAAGTGATTCAACAGGCAAACCGATCGACGGCGGCGGCGATTTTTGAGAGTGCCGGACCAGCGCACTTGATGCGAACATCAAACGGCTTTTCAGCCCAATCGACCTTGGGCGTTGACTGGAATGTGAAGGTTATTCACACATCCGTTTCGCATACGCGTTAACAGTAACAGTAAAAGAGACCGAATCGTTGTTCTTCGGGCTTAGAACGGCGATGGGAAAAGGTTGAATCACACCGGCCGACCCGGTGTCGAACATACAAGGTTTTCAATCGGTTGTGATGGATGGGTTATGGCAAAAAAACTGACGACCGCTGAAATACTGGCTCAGGCGCGCAAGCAATCCGCCGGTGCGGATGCCGGTGCGGAGTCGGCGTCTCCTGCCGAACAGCCGGCGGCGCCGGAAGCGGCTGCCGCGCCTCCGGCCGCCACCCCTGCGCCCGAGAAGAAAGCCCCTGCCGCGGGAGGAGCGAAACCGAAGTCGACCGCCGACATTCTCGCGGCCGCCCGCGCACAAAAAACCGCCGGGGCGACACCTGCCGCGGAAAAATCGGCGGCCGTGAAGCCGACGCCGAAATCGACCGCCGACATCTTAGCCGCCGCCCGAGGCAAAGCAGCCGCTGGTGCTCCGGCGAAGGGGGAAACCAAAGCGGCGGCCAAACCCGCAGCCGCCGGCGCTCCCACGGCGACGGGCGAAGCACTCCCCTCCGTCGAAGAGATGATGCGTGCCGTGCGCGGCGAAACGGCGACGGGCACAGCGGCCGCGGCGCCTGCGGTCAAGCCGAAACCGACGTTGCCGCCGCTGCCGACAAAACCGGCCGTCGCCGCGAAGAAAGCGCCCGAAGCGGTCTCCCGCCGCGGCGTGCTATTTTCACTCATCGGGACGCCGTTCGCGGCAGGGTGGACGTTTCTCACGGCGACGACTGCCACGGCGACGCTCGCCATGGCCCGGTTCATGTTTCCGAACGTGCTGGTCGAACCGCCGACGCGATTCAAAGTCGGTCCGCCGGGCGATTATCCGCTGGGAACGGTCTCTGAAAAATGGAAATCGTCGCGCGGCATCTGGGTCGTCCACACCGATCAATACGACGGTCGAAATCTCGTCTACGCCCTTGCGTCGGTCTGCACGCACCTCGGCTGCACGCCGAGCTGGCTGGACGGCGAACAGAAATTCAAATGCCCCTGCCACGGGTCGGGGTTTTACATCACGGGCATCAACTTCGAAGGGCCGGCTCCACGGCCGCTCGAACGAGTCGGCCTCCGCGTCGCTCCCGACGGCATGCTCGAAGTCGATAAAAGCGTGAAATTCCAGGAAGAAATGGGACAGTGGGCTGATCAGACGTCGTATGTCGAAATGGTTTAAGGCGGTTCATCCTTCCGATGGAACTCATCCCCCGCATTCAACGAACAATTCATCTGTCAGGTCGAAACTGACGGGATCAGCGAAGCCAGTTTAAGGGAAGTCAAACGCGATGTCCGTGGGTGAATACATCAGAGATTCGCAGATTTGGAAAAGCGTATTTCGGCATCCGGCGCCGTACGATCGCCGAAATCGCGTGGTGGTGATGCTCACCAACTTTTTCCTGCATCTTCACCCGGTCTCCATCAAGCAGCAGGGGATTGCGCTGTCGTATACGTGGTGCATGGGAGGAGTCACCTTCTTCCTGTTCCTCGTCGAGACGCTCACCGGCGTGCTGCTGATGTTCTATTATCGCCCGACGCTCGAATGGGCGTATAACGATATTCTCGCCCTCCGCGACGTGACGACGCTCGGGATCATGCGGGAGATTCACCGCTGGGGCGCCCACGCGATGGTCATCACCGTCTGGCTGCATATGTATCGCGTCTTCCTTACGGGAAGTTACAAGCCGCCGCGGGAATTTAACTGGGTCATCGGCGTGCTGCTGCTTGTGCTGACGCTGTTGTTATCGTTTACCGGGTATCTGTTGCCGTGGGATCAATTGGCGATCTGGGCGATCACCGTCGGTTCGAACATGGCCCGCGCCACGCCGTTTCTCGGATATGAAGGCCCCGGCGCTCAACTGTTGAACATCGGGGGATACGATTTAATCACCAACGCCAGCGACGCCCGCTTCCTGCTGCTCGGCAGCCGGTTCGTGGGTGAAGAGACGCTCAACCGGTTTTACATTCTGCACTGCGTGGCGATCCCTTTGGTCGTCTCGCTGCTGATCGCAATCCATTTCTGGCGCGTCCGCAAAGACGGCGGCATTAGTCAGCCTTTGTAACGATTGCGGTCCCGCCAGGCTGAAGCCTGTCCTCCCACAACAAAACTAACGACGGAATGAATGGTGAACGGGTATGGTTAACCCTCATCCCAACTTGACGACCGAGGTGATTCATGGTCTGGGATGGGCCTATCTGGCCTTATTTCTCATGAACCTCGTCTGGACCTTGCGCAGTTTCAAGCACGGCGGCGACGTCCGGGTTTGGGACATTTTCGGCGGTCAGGTCGTGCGGCGAGCGACGTTCTGGGCCAGCTATACCATGCTGCTCGGCATGTTTGCCGTCGCTCACTTTGTGAGTACATCCGACCCGGAGGCCTTTTTGCTCGTCATGCCCGATTTCGCCAAGAATTTCATCGACGGGTTCGCCGATCCGACGATCTTCTTTGCGCTCTCGGTGCTGCTGATGACAGCGGTGATTTATTTCCGTGAAACGCTGGTGAAACCGGCTGTCGCCTGGTTTCTGCTCAATCTGATGCTGGTGTTCACGGCGCTCAGCATGACCGATTACGACTTCCGTCAGATCGTGGGGAAGCCCGATAACGTCCCCATCGTGTCGATGCTGTTCATCGTGGCGTTTTTCACGTGGCTGTACTTTTCCCGCGCGGTCGAGAACGATCGCCGGACGAAAGCGGGGCTGCCGCTCTTCGAGCAGGAAAAGAACGACAAGATTCTGGTCTGGCCCGATCTGGTCTACACCGAACTGATCTGCATGATCGCGATCACGGTGATCCTCGTCGTGTGGGGCGTGGTGCTGCAGGCGCCGCTCGAAGAACCCGCCTCGGCGGCCAAAACGCCCAACCCGTCGAAGGCCCCCTGGTACTTCCTCGGCCTGCAGGAAATGCTGGTGTATTACGATCCGTGGCTCGCCGGCGTGGTGTTCCCCAGCGTGATTCTCGGCGGTTTGATGGCGATTCCGTACATCGACTTCAACAAGCTGGGGAACGGTTATTACACGTTTAAGGACCGGGCGTTTTCGGTGTCGGTTTTCATGTTCGGTTTTCTGCCGTTGTGGGTCGCGATGATCGTGCTCGGAACATTCTTGCGCGGACCGAACTGGAACTTCTTCGGAATCTACGAATTCTGGGATGTGCATAAACTCGAAGTGCTGAATAACAGAAACTTGTCGCAATATTTCTGGGAAGACTTGTTACATCGCGGATTGCCGACGATTGCCGACGTACCGCAATTCATCAAGACCTATACCCCTGCATTGATCACTCCGCTGGTCATTATCGTTCGTGAATGGCTGGGGATCGTACTGACATTATTCTATCTCGGTGCGGCACCCATGCTGCTGGTTTTAATTCCGAAGTTCAAGGAATTCTTCTTCCGCATGGGCTTCATCCGATACATGGTCTTCGCCAATTTGTTGTTGATGATGCTGGCGCTTCCCTTGAAGATGGTGCTGCGCTGGACGATCAGCTTGAAGTACATCGTGGCGATTCCCGAATGGTTTTTTAACATTTGATTTTATTCGTGCCTTTCGTGCCGTTCGTGGTTTCAATCTGAATGAACAACCACGAAAGGCACGAAAAACATGAAACGGTTGAAAAGATTCAATCTTTTATCATTAGAATCTGTTCGCTGTGATGTTCGTAACGGATTCAGCTATTGAATCGATACTTGCCTCGACCGTTGAGGATTGCGTAAGGAAGGACGTTCTGAAACATGCCGGCCAATGATGCCTATTGGCGAAATCTTCGCACGATGCACGTGGTCTTTGCGGTGAGCGCCATTGCGCTGTTCGCGGCGACGTTGCTGATGATGTCCGCCGACTATAAGGACGAGTGGCGCGACATTCAGCGGACCAGCATCGAAATCGATGCGCTGAAACTCGAACAAAAGCGCAACGCCATCGTCAGCGATCCCGCCTTCCAACAGCAGGTCGAGGCGACTCAAACCAGAATCGCCGAGGCCGATGCGGCGGTCGAGGCCAAAGAGGCGGAGCTGCGCGAACTCGATAAAGAAATCAAGCAACAGAAATTTCTCGTCGACGTTGCCGGTAGTTCCGTGCGCGATCGCCGGGCCGAACGAGACGTGGATCGAGCCAACTACGATCTGGCCGTCCGCGATAGTTTGCCGCAAACCGAACTCGATGCGCGCAAAGCGGCCTTCGACAACTCTCAGTCCGATGTGGTCGCCCTGGAAGTCGAATGGCAGCAACGCCAAAAAGACCTGAAACTCCTGCAGGAAAAACGGGACGATCTCACCGCCGAACAACTCGCCGCCAACACCGAATTGTTGCGCATCCAGGCCGAAGCGACGCAGCTCGACGCGGCGATCACCAAGATCGAACCCGACGAGGGCCTGCAATGGTTCAAACGCCGGCTGATGGAAGTTCCCATCATCGAGGGTTTTAACGGTCACCTCAAACCGGTGCAGGACTGGATTCCCGGGCTGTACCAGCAGCTCGGCATGACGAAGTCGGCCCGGTTCGATCGCTGCCGCACCTGTCACGCCGGCATCGACCGCACCGAACCCGGGAACATTCCCACGTTCCCGCTGGGACATCCCGACAGCGACGATCCGCACGACTGGGTGCGGGCGAACGAGTTCCCCAATCCGTACGCTTCGCATCCGAATCTCGATTTGTACCTCTCGTCGTCGAGTCCGCACCCCATGCCGCGATTCGGCTGCACGGTCTGCCACGAAGGTCAGGGCTCGGGCACGAGTTTCCACAACGTGCAGCATACGCCCGACGATCCGCACATCGAACACGAATGGAAGAAGGAATACGGCTATTTCCACAATCACTTCTGGGAATACCCGATGTTCCCCAAGCGGCTTAATCAGGCGATGTGCCTGAAATGCCACCACACCGTCGTCGAACTCGGGATCAATCCCGAATTCGGCCCGACCGCTCCCAAACTCTACGAAGGATGGGATCTCGTCAAAACCTTCGGCTGCTTCGGCTGCCACGAAATCCACGGAACCGACGGCGGCATGCCGATCGGTCCCGATCTGCGTCTCGAACCGAACTACACCGCCTATTCTCTGTTCGCCCGCATGTTGCTCGAAGACCCCGCGCTGCAAGACCCCGCGGAAGGTTTCGACGAACTGCATCGGCTGGCGACGGAAGTCGAACGTCATCCGAGCGATTCGGTCACGCGGAACAAACTCCGCGAACTCCTGGCCGCCGAAAAAACACGACTCGCCGCCGCGGCACATGGCGACGCAGCGGGCGAAGCAGACGATGAAAAATCGACGGAAGAGGGGGACGACGAGCCGGCTCCGAAACTTCGGCCGAGTTCGCTCGCCTTGGCCGAGCAATTTATAGATGACGAAAACCCCGGCAAGATGCGGAAGGTGGGCCCGTCGCTGATGCACGTTGGCAGCAAGACGACGCCCGACTTCGTGTATCACTGGACTGAGGAACCCAAACGGTTCCGCCCGACGACCCGCATGCCGCAGTTCTTCCATCTGACGAATTTGCAAGATGATCTAGCGAAACGGTTGCAGCCGGCGGAACTGGCGGGCATCGCGACATATCTGATGGACAAGTCGCTCCCCCTCGAACTACAACAGCCGGCCGAGGAATATCAGGCGAACGCCGAACGAGGCAAGACGCTGTTCGCGCAAAAGGGATGCCTGGCGTGTCACAGTCACAAAGACTTTCCGGGCGCCGCTCAAGAGCACGGGCCCGAGCTTAGCCGCGTGCACGAAAAGATCAAGCCTGGCAGCGAGGGTTTCGCCTGGTTGTATACTTGGCTGCGAAACCCGAGTCATCACTTCCCGCGGACGCGGATGCCGAACCTGTATCTCAATCCTGAACCGTTGGGTGACGAGACGATCGATCCCGCCGCCGATATCGCCGCGTTCTTGCTGTCGGCCGGCCCGACGACCGAATTTCCCACGCCGGAGATCAGCGACGAACTGCTGGATGAAGTCGTGCGGCTGAACCTGATCAAAATCATCACCAAAGACGATACCGACGAGGTGATGTCGACGCGCCAGTTTCCCATCCGCCGCGACCTGGTGAAAGGGGACGAAATCGAGCTGACGCGAGAACACCCCGCAGCACCGCTCGACGACGAACAGTGGCGACAGATGAAACTCAACTACGTCGGACGCAAAACGATCTCGCGTTACGGCTGTTACGGCTGCCACGACATCCCCGGCTTCGAACAGGCCCGTCCCATCGGCACCGCGCTGCAAGACTGGGGCCGCAAAGACACCAGCCGTCTCGCGCCGGAACACATTGAGGAATTTCTGCACCATCACGGCGAGCCCGACGGTTCGAGCACGATGGAACTCGTCCGCGACGTTCTCAAGAAAGCGAACAACGGCGAGACGATGACGGAAGAAGACCAGGACGATCTCCGTACCGCCTTCTTCTTCGACAACCTGCTGCATCACGGCCGCGCCGGTTTCCTGTGGCAGAAACTCCGCGACCCGCGCAGCTACGACTACAAAAAGACCGAGACCAAAGGCTACGACGAGCGCCTGCGGATGCCGAAGTTTCCGTTGAACGAAGCGCAGATCGAAGCCATCAGCACGTTCGTGCTCGGTCTCGTCGCCGAACCGCCGTCGGCCGATTACCTCTATCAACCCGACCCCCAAGACGCCGCGCGGATCGAAGGCGAACGGCTGATCGAGAAGTACAATTGCACCGGCTGTCACATGCTCGAACTTCCGGAATATCGCTACAACGCCGATCCCGAAGGCTTGCTGGCATCGGATCTCAGCGCCGATGAATATCCCGCGGGCCGCGATCTGCTGTTGGAACTCAAACCGCCCCGCCAGGGGATGACGGGCGAAACGACGGAAGACGGCAAAGCGGTGGTGACCTTCCGCGGCCTGATCGCCACTCGTCCCGATCCGGAAGAAGACGTCGAGGATCAGGAATACGGCTTCGACCTGTGGGAAACGCTGAAGGCGGGGGACAAAGTGTTATTTCCCAGTTCCCGCATGTTGGTTCCCGCGGCCGACTTCGATCAGGAAGGTTCGAAACCCGCCCGAGGGGGTCCGTTCGCCGAATGGCTGGTAGAACATCTGATGGAAACGACGACACAGGGGAACCGTTCGCTTGCCTGGCAGGCCGCGCCGCCGCCGTTGTATCAGGAAGGAATTAAAGTTCAGACACCGTGGCTGTATAACTTTTTGAAGGATCCGGGAAAACTGCGGCACACGACGGTCTTGCGGATGCCGCAGTTCAACATGAGTTCGGCCGAAGCCCAGGCGCTGGCCAACTATTTCGCGGCGGTGGATGGTGCAAGTTTCCCGTATCAGGAGATACCGCAGCGCGAACCGCCGTATCTGGCACGCAAGGAAGATCAGCTCGATCTGTCGGGTCATCCGGAAGGGGAGTATCTGACGCAAACGTGGAAGCTGCTCAACGCACCGCTCTGCATCAAATGTCACTCGGTGGGAGGACGCGAAGTCAAAATCACCGATCCTAAGACCGACATCCGCGGCCCGAATCTCGATCTGGCTCACGATCGCCTGCGTCCCGACTGGCTGCTGTTGTGGTTGTACAATCCCAAATGGATCACGCCGTATACGTCGATGCCCGCTCCGCTGGCGCGCACGAAACAGACCTTCCCCGAATTGCTGGAAGGGGACGGACAGGCGCAGACGATCGGTTTGCGCGATGCGTTAATGAATTACAATCGGCTGCTGGAGCGCGAAGGCAAGCTGGCGTACGAACCGCCGGCCGAGACGCCTCCCCCCGCCGACGAAGCCGAAGCTGAACAAGCACAGGCCGAACAAGCCCCCACGGAACAGGCAGGAGAATAACCAAGCCATGATCATTTCTCGAAAATTAACCACGTCGCTCGGACTGTTGCTCGCGGTTTCCGCCGCGGGACTTTTGAGCGGTTGCCAGAATCACGACAGCGGAGCGGACATCGTTCCCACCGTTACGATCAAGCCGAGCACCGGCGGCGAAGTCGCTGCTTCCGATGAAGAGGAAGACGCGGGCGACTCCGAAACCGATTCGGGCGCCGCTCCTGCCTCGTCCGGCGGAGGAGGCGGGACCGGAAGCCTGATTGGAAAAGTGGTCTTGGCCAGCGCCGTCGAATCGTTGCCCCCGCTGTATCCCGCCGGTGCGGAAATCAAGGATCCCTCCGTCTGTGCGGCCCAAGCGATTCCCAACGAACGCATCGTTACGGGCAGTAGCGGAGGCTTAGCTAACGTGTTTATCTACCTCGACAAGGCACCGCAGGGAGCCGTCATCCCTGCCGTACCGTCTGATGCTGCAATTTTCGACCAAAAGGGATGTGTTTTCTTGCCACACGCTTTAGTGATTCGTTCCGGGCAGACCGTCCATGTGTTGAATGACGATCCTATTTCGCATAACACGCACTCGGTTCCGGTTCGCAACAGTGCATTCAATCAGATTGTGAATCCCGGGGACCGCAAAGGCGTTGAGATGAAATATACCAAACCGGAAAAAGAACCCGTATTCGTGAAATGCGATATCCATCCATGGATGGCGGCGTATCATTTGCCGTTAGACCATCCGTTTGCCGCAGTGACAGACGCTAACGGTAACTTCGAAATTCCCGATCTTCCGGCTGGTGCTCACACGTTTAAGATCTGGCAGGAAGCGGGCGGTTTGCTTGAACGCGCTTACAAGGTCGAGATTTCGGGCGGAACGCCGACCGAAGTGACCATCACCGTCGAGGCCGATAAACTCGCCTCGTATGCGGGCGAACGGCCGAAGGTCGTTAGTATTTCCCGATAATTCTCGCCGAAAAATGGCATGGGACCAGATCACCAGATCGACGGCCGGATAAAAATATCTGTGACAGATAAGCATTCCTGTTTGGAAGGGGGGAGGTTTCCTCCGTGAATCCGCAATCGTTATTTATGCCCCATTCAGAACTCACCGCGTCTCGTCTCGTCGCGGCCCGCGCATGGCCCGTGCTCGGCATGACGCTGGTCATCGCCGGTTTCATCGGCTGCGATTCCAAACCGCCGGGGTCGAAATTCGTCCCGAACTCGCGCACCGAACAACTCGTCCCCGAGGCGCGGAAATATGTCGACGACACGCTGACCGAGAACTTCGGCACGCCGCAGGATCTCGTCGCCTGGCTTCGCTTTCCGATCGAGTACGGCGAGCAGCAGGGAAAAATCGCCGAGGTCGAAAGCACCGAGCAGGGAGCCTATAAATTTATCGTCGAATGGGACGGGAAAAAGGCCGAAGAGATCGATCTCCGCCGCGGCGTCGGCGTGATCATGACCAGCGGCCAATACGCCGGGCAAAGCGTCAAACTCAACCATTACAATCCGGCGACCGGACGAATGCACGTCGACGCCTTCATGAATCCTCCCCCCGCCGCGGGAGACGAGTTTCAAGTCGTCGGCTCGAACCTGCAGCTCGGCCGCATGGCGTATATGGAACATTGCGTGCACTGTCACGGCACGAGCGGCGACGGCAACGGACCGACGGCGAAATATCTCAATCCCCCGCCGCGCGATTATCGCCTGGGGAAATTCAAATTCACCACGACCAAACAACCCGAAAAAATTTCGAACGAGGATTTGAAGCGGACGGTCAAGCACGGCATCCCCGGCACGTATATGCCGTCGTTCATGCTGCTCGACGACGATGAAATGACGGCGGTCGTCGAATACGTCCGCTGGCTCGCCATTCGCGGCGAGATGGAAAAACGGATGGACGACGAGTTGTCGGGCGACTATTCGCGCGAGGTCGTAAGCGATCGGGTCAAAGACGGTGAAACACGAGACGAAATTCTCGCCGAACTGAAGACGGCCCTCGAGGAAGACTTCCCCGAGACGATCGACGGCATTGCCACCGATTTGGCCGACGAGTGGTCGCGGGCCAACGACGAAGAGGCCCAGATCATTCCCAGCGTCCCGCGCGTTCCCGACTCGCTGGAATCGCGCTTGCGCGGCAAGGAACTGTATCTGTCGGGAAAAACGAAATGCGTCACCTGCCACGGCCCGACCGGCCGGGGGAACGGATCGGCCACGGAAGATTTCTGGCCCATTCCGGGATCGCAACCGCAGGCGAATTGGCCGGTTCGCGGGCTGCACGACGACTGGGGCAACCCGATCAAGCCGCGCGATCTGACGCGCGGGATTTATCGCGGCGGCCGCCGGCCGATCGATCTGTTCTGCCGGATTTACGCCGGCATTAAGGGGACTCAAATGCCCGCCTTCGGCGTGACCGCGCTGAAGGATGATCAAATCTGGGATCTCGTCAATTACGTCTTATCGATGCCGTACGAGACCGATCGCACGATCGCCGAGCCGCTGGACATCCCGCCGCTCGAACAGACGACCGCCGCGACGAAGTAGCCAGTTCATTTTGATATGCCGTCGAAGAGATTCTAACATAACCGGTTGTGCTTCTCGAAAATGCCTGAACGTTTGCAATAAATCGTGAGGCACAGAGGTTATGTTAGGATTTCTAAAAGACAAGATTGACGAATACACAGAACACGAATCAAGGTTTGACGACCTCTGAGTGAGGGTGGACGCCGTGGGAAAGTTTTGGAGTTTATTTTTCATGTTCTGGTCGATTGTCGCGGCGGTCGCCGTGGCGATTTCGCCGTCGATGGGGTGGTGGTTTCCGACGGAGGCCGCCAGTCCGCTGGGCGAGCAGATCGACGATCTGTTTTACCTGATTTTCTACATCACCTCGATTACGTTCGTGGGGACGCAGGTCGCCATGGGCTACGTCCTGTGGCGCGGAGCGACCAATTCGGACGATCGAGCCGAGTTCTCGCACGGCAGCCACAGCCTGGAAGTCATCTGGACGATCGTCCCGGCGTTCATTCTGCTGTTCATCGCGTTGTATCAGATTCCGGTGTGGGAAAAATTCCGCATTCAAAGCCACTTCCCGCAAGACGCCGTCAATGCGCCGATCGCCGAGGTCACCGCCCGGCAGTTTGAATGGCGGATTCGCTACCCGGCTCTGGGACGAATCTTTAACGGGAAAGCCGACATCGAACGCTGGCTGCGCCAACCCGAACCGGGCGACTTGTATACCGTCAACGATTTACACGTTCCCTCGAACAAGCCGGTGCTGATTCACCTGCGGTCGGGCGACGTGCAGCACTCATTTTTCGTCCCCGATTTGCGCGTCAAGCAGGACGCCGTCCCGGGCATGGTGATTCCCATCTGGTTCGAAGCCTCAAAAAGCCGGAGCTACGAATGGGTCTGCGCCGAGTTGTGCGGTTGGGGCCATTACAAGATGAAGGCCCGCGTCGTCGCCGAAAGCGAAAAAGATTTTGAGAATTATCTCCACACGTTGGAGTTGGAACAATTTGACGACGGCGTAGCCGAGTTAGCCGACTCAGCCGCAGCCGGCGAGGAAGAGGTGTCCGAGTGAGTACCACGCATCCTACGCATCTCGATTCCCTGGCGGGCGCGGCACATCATGCCGAGCACCACCACGAGTTGAGCTTCATCAAGAAGTACGTTTTTTCCACCGATCACAAGATGATCGGCATCCAGTTTCTCATAACGACGCTGCTGATGCTGATGGTCGGCGGCTCGCTCGCTTTGGGCGTCCGCTGGCAGTTGGCCTTTCCGTGGCGGAGCATGCCGATCGTCGGCGAGATGCTCTTCGCCGCCGAAGGGGGGCAGATCTCTCCCGAGTTCTACACCATGCTGTTCACGATGCACGCCACCGTGATGATTTTCCTGGTGATCATCCCGATTCTCGCCGGGGCCTTCGGAAACTTTCTGATTCCGCTGATGATCGGCGCGGACGACATGGCGTTTCCCACGCTGAACATGCTCAGCTACTGGTTCATGTGGCCCGCGATCCTCTGTTTCGCCTTCGCGCTCGGTCTCGGTCCCGAATCGATCACCGGCGTCATCGGCGGCATGGACGCCGGGACCGCACAAGGCTGGACGTCGTATCCCGTGCTCTCGGCGTTACCCGAGTCGGCCCCGGGTTCGCAGATGGCGCAGACCTGGTGGCTGCTCGCCGTCACGTTCGTCGGGTTCTCTTCGATGATGGGCTCGATCAATTACATGACGACGATCATCAACATGCGAGCCCCCGGCCTCACGCTGTTCCGCATGCCGCTCACCATCTGGGCGATGTTCATCACCGCGGTTCTGCAGGCGTTCGCACTCCCCGTGCTGACGGCGGCGGGATTCATGCTCGTGGCCGACCGGTTGGCCGGCACCTGCTTTTTCATTCCGTCGGGGGTCGTGGTGAATAACGCCGATCCGACCGTCGGCGGCGGACAACCGCTGTTGTGGCAGCATCTGTTCTGGTTCTATTCGCACCCCGCCGTGTACATCATGCTGCTTCCCGCGATGGGCATGGTTTCGGACATGCTCTCGGTGATGTGCCGCAAGCCGATCTTCGGTTACAAGCCGATGGTCTACTCGCTGACCGCGATCGCCGGGCTCGGCTTCATCGTCTGGGGACACCACATGTTCACCAGCGGCATGAACCCCGCGCTCGGCATGACGTTCATGATCTCGACGATCATGATCGCGCTCCCCTCGGCGATTAAGACGTTCAATTGGATCGGCACGATCTGGGGAGGGAAACCGCGGTTCAATGCAATCTTCCTCAACTGCGTGGCGTTCGTGTCGTTGTTCGTCATCGGCGGACTCTCGGGCATCTTCATGGCCGCCGTCCCGGTCGACATCTATTTTCACGACACGTATTTCATCGTGGCCCACTTCCATTACGTGCTGTTCGGGGCGACGCTGTTCGGAGTGTTCGGCGCAATTCCGTTCTGGTTCCCGAAAATGTTCGGCCGGATGATGAACGACACGCTGGGCAAGATTCACTTCGTGCTCACGTTCATCGGCATGAACTGCACGTTCTTCCCGATGCACATGCTCGGCATCGCCGGCATGCCCCGCCGCTACGCCGACCCGTATCTGCACCCGTACCTCGAACACCTGTTGCCGATGAACCAGTTCATGACCATCTCGGCGATGATCATGGGCTTCGCGCAGTTCATCCTGCTGTTCAATTTCGTGTATAGCATTTTCTGCGGCGAGAAATGCGGCCGCAATCCGTGGGACGCCAACACCCTCGAATGGACGGCGCCGTCTCCTCCGGGGCACGGCAACTTCGATATTCCTCCCGTGGTCTATCGCGGCCCGTACGAATACGCCTCGCCGCTGGCGGTCGATAAAGATTACCTGCCGCAGACCGAATACATCGCACGCAAACCCGGCGAGAAACCGGGCGACGCGCACGGACATCACGTTTAGCCGCGACGCGAAGGGTTTGCGCAGCGGAGCGCTTTGCCGGGTGGCACTGGCGGCTTGTCCGCCAGTGGATTGAAAAGTCAACTAGAATTTGCGAAGCAGAGCTTCGAAGACTTGCGTTCCCAAGCAGAGCATGGGAACGAGAAAAAAGGCACCCTCACCCCGGCCTTCTCCCTCTGGCTGCACTTTACGAGATCAGCCGGTGAGAGAGGTCAGTAATTTCAGTAACTTT
>JBBECD010000209.1:0-14466 GCA_040881995.1 Planctomycetaceae bacterium | reverse complement strand
GTGGGGTTTATCCCCACGGTCTTCGAGCATCGAGTGAAAGACACCGTGGGGATAAACCCCACGGCTCTTTGTCTTGTTATCGAGCTCTCGCTTGGGAACGAGATTACTCTGCGTTGTAAGACGGGGACAGGTCCAGTTTTCGGGGGGGGGGGCGGATTGAGGGACGGGACGTTGATGGCCGAAAACTGGACCAGTCCCCATGGCTCGGCGTCCTCGAAAAACTCCGCGCGGGCGAGCCGCTCTCGGCGAAGAAGCAAACGATTCACGAGCAGGGGTTGGTGTCGGTGCTCAAGCAGATTCACGACGAACTCGCCGCCGCCGTGTTCGAGGCGTACGGCTGGCGGGCATCGTTGACCGATGAAGAAATTCTCGAACGCCTGGTCGCCCTCAACGCCGAGCGCGCGGCGGAGGAGGAGGAAGAAAAGGATGAAGGATGAAGGATGAAGGATGAGTCAGAATGAGGAATTCTCCGTCTCCCCATCTCCCCATCGTCGTCTCTTCCCGAACCCCGCACCCCGGTCCCCGCGAATGAAAGCCCTCTCGATGGCCAGAAACCTCCACCGCCAGGAAGACGGCAACGGCGATAACCTGAACCCCGACATCCTCCCCAAACCCCGGAACTTCACCACGGCGGAAGACTATCGCCCTCGCCCTTCATCCTCGCTATCGCTCGGCGGGCTCGGTTGATTCCCCCGACTACGCCAACGGCCCGCCGTCGAAAGACGAGCCGCTGTACTACTACCGCCCGTGGAAAACGATCCTGTGTAGAACCGTCGCCGACGGCGGCAAAAGCTTTTACTTCCAGGGCGATCATCGGAGACGATCCCCGCATTGTGGTGGGAATTGACGCGCGAACGATAAGCGAATTTCGACTGTCTGACACGACACTTGGGATGCAAGACGTTTTGCGGCCGAAATGGCTGACCGCGGCCGGACAGCCATACCAGAATGCCCGCGGAGGCGAGCAACGGTATTCCAAGAACGATCGAACTTGAACGTAGCATGATTCATGCTACGTTCTTGAGAAGTGACATGGCCGCTCCTTACGCAGCCACAGGTTCGAGACTCTGCTGATTCGGCTCGGCTTCGAGCGACATTTCCAGCAGTTCGTCGCGCAGGCCGGCGCGCAGCTTGAACTCCATGTAGGCACAGTACAGCGTCGGCACGATGAACGAGGAGAATGGTTCGATCAACATGCCTCCAAAGACCGGCAAGGCCATTGCACGCGCCACGTCCGCGCCACGTCCCGTGGCCATCAGCACGGGGAGGAGGGCGACCAGCGTGGTAATCGTGGTCATCATGCAGGGGCGAATCCGTTTCAGCCCTGCCTCATAAATCGCGGCACGCAACTCCTCGACGGTGGCGATCCGTCTGCGCTCCAGCACATGTTTGATGTAGCTGGCGATCACGATCCCGTCGTCCGCCGCAAGACCAAACAACGCGATGAAGCCCACCCAGATTGCTGTATTCATCTCGACGCCCATGATCGCCACGGCAATCATGCCGCCGGCAAACGAAACGGGAATGCCGGTAAACACCACCAGCGCAATCGGGATGTTGCGGAAGTGGAGATAGTGCAGCAGGAAATTGATCAGCAGCACGGTCGGCACCAGCCACATCAGGCGCTGATTGGCTTCAATCTGATTTTGAAATGAGCCCACCGCCTGCAATTCAAAGTTCCCTTTCGGGAATTGGAGGTCGCCGTTCTCTCGGGCTGCGGCCAGCGACTTCATGACCGCGTCGACCGTTTCCAGATCCCCGGTCGCTCGCGATGGTGAGAACATCACATGAGCAACCAGCCGCGAATCCTCGCTGCTGATCATGCCGGGGCCCCAGGTGGTGGCGACGCTGGCGAGTCGGTTCAACGGGACCACTTCCCCCATCTCGGTGACCACGGGCACTTGATGCAGCTCGTCCAACTTCTCGCGCACGTCGCGGCTGAAACGAATCTGGATCGGATAGCGCTCGCGTCCTTCGACCGTGGTTGTGACATCGACGCCGCCCAGCCCCGCCGAAACGATCTGATTGACCATCATCGTGGTCATGTCGTAGCGCGCCGCTTCTTCGCGATCGACCTCAAACTCGAAATACGGCTTGCCCATGACGATGTCCGGATTCACCGTGCCGCTGTTGACCAGATGATGCCGCTTCAGTTGCTCGGCCACGGCAAGGGAGGCCTTGGCCAGCCCGTCCAGGGAGTCGCCGTAAATCCGCACGGCCATCGACGCCTTGATGCCCGCTTGCAGCATCACGACACGGCCCTCGATGGGCTGCAACGGCGATGCGGGGGTGACGCCGGGAAGAGTTGCCACGGCATTGATCTCGTCCCAGATCTTGCGTTCGGTTATGCCGGGCCGCCACTCGTTGCGCGGTTTGAGCATCACGTAGGTTTCAACCATGCCCGTGGGCGCTGGATCGAGCGCCGAATTCGCGCGGCCGATCTTGCCCAGGACATTGGCGACCTCGGGAATTTGCTTGATCATGGCGTCCTGCGATTGCAGCACTTCCATCGCATGGCTGAGGCTTGCGGCCGGATAAAGGCTGGGCATGTAGAACCACGATCCCTCATCCAGCGCGATCCAGTCGTCGGACTTTAATCCCGTGAACATGTGCTTGGCTTGAACATAGCCGGGCACCTCATTCAGATCCGCGCCCAACTTGCCGACGACCTGTTCAAAAGGCCGCAGCACGGTCGGCAAGCCGATCCAGGCTCCCAGCCCCAGGATGAAGATCGTCAGCGGGAAAGACAGCATCAGCGCCTTGCGGCGAAGCGCGAATCGCAGCCGTCCCGCGTAAATCCAGCGCACAAAAAGGCTCGCCGGATTCTCTTCCATCGAACGAATCTTCTCCCGCGTCATCCACCACCCGGCAAAGAATCCGATTCCCGCGACCGTAGCGGTCGCCCAGACAGGTTTGAGCAACGTCCATTTTTCGATGTGCTCGCCCCACACGAACCAGCACAATCCCGCACCGAGCGCCGCCATGAACAGCCCGACGACGAACCCTGACCACCGCGGCATCCGCGAGCTGCGAAGAAGAACTCGGCACAGCATCGGCACCACCACGACGGCGACGATCAAGCTGGCTGTCAAAGCGAAGGTCTTGGTCCACGCCAAGGGTGCGAACAGTTTGTAGTCCCGACCGGTGAGGAAGAAGATGGGCAGAAAGCTGACCACGGTGGTGCTGACGGCCGTGATGACCGCCGGCACCACCTCAGAGGCCGACTCGCGAATGACCTCCAGCCGCCGCTCCGGCCCGCCTGGCAAACCGGCGGCCTCCCAGTCCGCCAGGGCCGCATAGATGTTTTCCAAGATGATGATGCCCATATCCACCATCGTCCCGATGGCGATGGCGATCCCGGCCAGCGACATGATATTCGCATCCACGCCGAAGACCTTCATGGCGACGAACGACATCAACACGGCCATCGGCAGGGTGATGGCGATGACGAGGCTGGCCCGCACATGCAGCAGAAACAGCACCATGACAGCGATCGTGACGAGAGTTTCCTGCCCGAGCGCCTCCGTCAGAGTCCCGATCGTCTCATCGATGAGCAGCGTCCGGTCGTAGACGGGATGAATCTTGATGCCGCCGAGTTCCGATTCGAGCGACGCGATTTTCTGCTCGACTCTCTGGATGACGTCGCGCGGGTTCTCGCGGTAGCGCATGACAACGATGCCGCCTACCGCTTCCCGACCATTGAAGTCCAGCGCGCCGTCACGGAATGCCGGGCCCGTTTGCACTTGGGCCACATCGCGCACACGAACGGGGACGCCGTCGCGCGTGAGGATCACCGTGTTCTCGATCTGCCGGATCGTTTCCGGCTCCGTCTTTCCCGAACCGATGAACCCTTTGCCCCGGACAAGAAACTCCATCCCCCCGCTCTCGACCGTCTTCGCACCGACGTCGATGTTGGAGGCCTCGACCGCAGCGATGACTTTCGCCAGCGGAATGTTGTGGTAACGGAGCTTGTCGGGATCGACTTCAATCTGGTACTGCTTCACATAGCCGCCGACGGAAGACACTTCGGCCACGCCGTCGACCGATTGCAGGGCATACTTGATGAAGAAGTCCTGTTTTGAGCGGAGTTGCGCCAGATCCATGCCCGGCGGCGGTTCGAGCACGTAATAGTAGATCTGCCCGAGCGCCGTGGCGTCGGGGGCCAGTTTGGGCGTGACCCCCTCGGGCAGCGCTCCGGAGACGGTCGTGAGCTGTTCTGCCACGCGCGATCGCGCCCAGTAGAAGTCGATGCTGTCGTCGAAAGTCACTTGCACAAAGCTGAACCCGAACATGCTCTTGCCGCGCACGCTTTTTGAGCCAGGTACAGCCTGCAGGGCCACCGATAACGGATACGTGATCTGGTCTTCCATGTTCTTGGGCGAGCGGCCGGGCCACTCAGCCAGAACAATCACCTGGTTCTCGCCCACATTCGGGATCGCATCGAGCGGCACTTTCTGCGTTGAGTACCAGCCGTAGGCCACGACGGCCACGGAAGCCAGCAGGATCACCAGCCGCTCGCGGATACAAAAATCGAGGATCTTCCCGATCATCGGACGGCCTCCCTGCGTGGCGCCGCGGCTTGATTGAGGGGTGAATCGGCGGTGTTGCCGGCTCTCGACGCTTCCCTAGTCGCCGCCGGTGGAGTGTCTTCCGGCGCGATTATCTGAGGGGTGCCGATCGGTGGAAGATCCCTCTGCGGCCGACTTCCCTGCGGCATGTGCTCAGGCAGGTTTTTTGCGTTCGAGTGCGCTTCAAGCTTCGCCAGGTATTTATCGGGCTCCGCGAGCAGTTTCTCACGGCAGACTTCGCAACAGATGAAGACGGGCATGCCGTTGACGTCGACCTTCGGGGGCATCCCCATCGAACCGAGGGCATATTCAGTGACGGGGCAAATGCCTTGCTTTTCCGCCAAGGCACGGTCTTCCTGCGAAAGGCCGGACAACGTCGCGATCATCTCGGCCGACATGGCGTCATCCATCCTCGGTTGCGCCTTCGTGGGGTCGATCAGCGACGGGTTGCCGGCAAGCTGCATTTGCGAGTCGATCAAAAAGTTGCCGCGCGTCGCGACTTGCTCGCCTTCCTTGACGCCGCTGCGAACCACGATGAGATCGCCAGACAACGGGCCGAGCACGACACGGCGAAGTTCAAAGCGGCCCGGCTCCGTCTCCACGTAGACGACGCTATTGCTTCCGGCCATCAGGACCGCATCGCGCGGCACGACCAATGCTTCGTCACGCGCATTGTTGGCCAGTTCGGGGTCGTAAACAAGCATTTGTGGCGAGTCGGATTGCGGTACGTCCAACGTCGCCTTGGCGTAGTCGCCCACTCGCAAAACTCCGTCGTCGTTTGGGATCACGACGCGCACGCCAACGGTCCGAGTTTTGGGATCGACGTTCGGGTCGATAAACGCCACCCGGCCGGCGAATGTCCGCCCCGGAAGCGACTGCACTTCGGCCTCAACCTGCTGACCGTATCGAATCGTCGCCGCGTCTTCGGGGAACAACTTGAGCATGAGCCAGACGGTCGAGAGGTCGGCCAGCTTGAAGATGGCATCTCCTTCCGTGACATATTGGCCTTCCACGGCCAGTTTCTCGATCACGGTGCCGCTGATGGGCGCGCAAAGGTGCATCCGGCTGTTGGCTTCTCCCGCCTGCTCCATCTGGTCCACCTGCTCCGCGGTCATCCCCAGTTCGATGAGTCGTTGCCTGGCACTCTCGTACAGATCGCGATTTGACGGGATGATTCGCTGCAATGTCGCCGAACGACTCTCTTCCCGGGATTTGCGAGCCAGAAGGAGCTCCACTTGAGCCGAGTAGAGACGTGGCGAATAGACCAGCGCCAGATGGTCGCCTTTCTTCACGACAACGCCCGTGTAGTCCGCGTACAGACGTTCGAGTCGACCGTCAACGTAGGCCGAAATCGTCTTGAGCGTCCCTTCGTCGTATCTAAGTTCTCCGATGGCGCGAATCGTGCGTGTTATGGGCATGGACTTCACCGCAACCGTATGAATATTGGCGACACGCCGGGCTGCGGGATCGATCTGAACCGAGCGTGAGTCTCCGTGGCTGCCTGCTGATGACGCCGGCACGAGTTCCATCCCGCAGACCGGGCATCGCCCCGGTTCCGACTGCGGCGGCGTACACATCATCGGGCAGATGTACATTACGTCTCCGCCGCTCACCGACGCATGATCGTGTCCCCCACCGCCGCTTCCGCCTGAGATCCAGCCTAGGCGCTGCGCCAGTCCAAGACCGGCGAACAGAATCGCTCCGCACGCTAGGAACAGCAGCGGTTGGACGAACAGTTTGATCCACCAGCGCCGCGTTTGCCTGCGCTCGTTCTTCTGTTGTTCGGCAGTCACCGCCGCGTCAGGCGGCTGTGGATTCGTCGTGTCCGCTGCGACCGACGCTTCATGGGCGGTTGCCGGGGGAATCGGTTGATCGGATTCGCTCATAATGACCTCGCGTTCTGTTCACTGCACTCTGATCGTCAATTCATCAGCGGGACGGGACGGGGCGGCGAAACGCATCATTCTCAGCCGCGCTCGTAGCACGGCCTCGGGTGACCGCAGGCCCTTGTGGATGGATCGCTAACGAGCGCCGATACGCACGATGGGCGCGCAAAGGCAGCGAGCGGGCAGCATTAGATCAGCCAGCGGCAGAGAATCGCTTGGCGGCGAAGGCTGGGCTGCGATGAGAGAAGTGAGGCGTTCCCGATGGTCTGTACCGGCGGTTCGTCGTCGTGAACGAACAGAACAGCCACCACCGACTCCGCTCGACGAGAATCATTTCGCTCGTCGGAAGGTCGCCGCTCCTGGGGAACAGCGGGACGCTCTCGATTGACCGAACATTGGCAATTCTGCGGCTTCACGGGCTTTGAGCAGCAAGTTCGTCTCGCCTCGCTCAACTTCTCGCAACAGACGCCGCAGCACTGTCCCGACCCGCACTCCTGACCCGTCGCTTCGCAAACACCGATCCCCGGAACGGCACCCACGAAGGACGTCGCCGCGACTAGCGCCAGCAAAAGGGTCGTGATCGCAAATCGAAACATGGCACTCTCGGTCGAATTTAGAGACACCACAATCATCTTGCCCAGACTCGCACATGTCAAGACTGATTTCCTGCGCATTTTGGCGGGCCGATTGGCTCGCACCTGTTTTGCGTCATCTGCAGCTTGGGCAATGCCCGCTCGACGGAGGCGTGTCGTAGGTCGAACGCGACTTTCCTGCGGTCTGGCATCCGGCCGCAGTCAGTATCGCAGCCAACAGCAGCGGAACGGTCCAATAGATCGACAACTTGAACATGGATTCACCTTTGAGGGTTCTAGCGAAACGGTCAATGCACGTGCGGCGATCCCCACGCGCGACGCTTCATAACCATTCCGACCTTCCCCCCGACGCCGCGCTCGATGTGCGGCTTCACGAAATCGCGATCAACGACGAGTTGACGTTGTACCTCGTCACGGATTTGATGGACGAACAAGACACCCCGGCGGCTTTGAGCGACGCCTATCGACGTCGGTATGACATCGAAATCGACATTTGCAACATGAAAGTCGTGTTGGACATGGAAACGATTCGGGCAAAAAGCCTCGACATGTTCCAGAAGGAACTGTTGGCGTCGGTCGTGACGTATAATCTGGTCACGCAGTTTCGCCGTCAGGCCGCCGAACTCGCCGAGTTGCCCCACAGGCGGATGAGTTTTAAGCGCACGTGGACGACGTTCTGCACGTTTCTGCTCTCGGCGATGTACACCGATGCGAAGTCTTGGCGCGAACGTTACTGTCTGGCGCTGTCCTATGCGATGCACGACAAACTCCCCAACCGCCCCGGGCGAAGCTACGAGCACGAAGCCTACAGCCGCCGCCCCAAATCGGCACAATTCAAAAAAAGAAAACGTAAACGCGACCCGACAGACGAAAACCCGGTGTAAGTGCCATTAGGCTCGCGCCCACGGCTACACGCTCTCGCGGCGTTCGACGCTGAAATCCGTGGATCTTGAATCGCAGGGCGCGATTTCAAGACCCGCGCGTTCATGCGATGGTTTACTTCTGCCGGCTGACCATCTCTTTGATCCAGATCGGGGCGAAGGGGGAGGTGCAGCCTTTGGAAACCGGATAGTCGCGATAAATTCCCAATGCTTCTCCGATGGCGACCGCGCGCTTCCGATGCTTGGGAAAATGGATGCCGATGCCGGCCAGGCAGAAGTTCATCGTCCATTGCACTTCGGGAGCGGCGTCTCCCATTTCCGACTCGATGCAGTCGAGAAGCGCCGGCAGGTCGAGCCCTGCGGCCTTCTTGCCGATGCGTTCGGACGTCAGCCCCCATCCGGCGCGTGCCGTCCACGGGTTATCGTCCGTCATCCACTTTTGGCGGAGCGTCTCTTTGTCGGCGTAATTCTTGACGACGTAAGAGTTGAGCCAGTCGGCGAGTTGGGCACATTGGACGGACCGCTCCATCCGTTCTAATTCGTCGCTGGAAAGTTTCTTGGGATCGATCAGCAGAATGGCCAGCAGCCGGGCGTCGAGGTTGCCGGTTTTCCAGAGCGCCTGGGCGAGCGCGTGATCGGTTTTGATTTTGGCGGCGAGTTTTCGGATGTCCCCGAGCTTGACGCCAAACTGATTGTCGCCCGCCCCGTTTCTGTGGTTAAGCGCCCGGACTTTTTCGTTACCGAGGGCTTCAAGCTGGACGAGGGTTTCTTTGAGGGGTGTTGGCATTTTTGTATTGTGAGTGGGTTTTGGAGTTGGGATTATTTCCAGCCGGGTGGCCGGGGCTTAAGGCTTTGCATGCCCCGGTCTTCGCGGCATTACATCAGCCATTCGATCGGAATGGGTGAGCTCGTGCGCATGTCCCGGTTCGTTATAGTTACGCCGCCGCATGAGTTTATGCGAATTCGCCATCGGTTGGTACTTTTTCGTCGGATTGAAGAAGATTCCGGGGCATGCAAAGCCTTAGCCCCGGCCACCCGTCGGTTTACCTGTAGGTCAGGCTTATTGCGCCGTCAGCTGCAAGGGCTTGTTATCTGTCGGCATTTATATACCAGCTAGTATTCGGAGTTCGGGCTCTGACAGGTGAGCATAGTTTTGAAACACTGCTCGCGACTGCTGCGCGGCATGATCGAGACTGCCACCTGCATCGATTGCGCGAAAGTTTTCGACGCGCATGCGAAGGCTGTCTGTCCCCATTCCACGACTTTGACCGACGGCATCAATGCTTGGCGAACGGTCGAGCATGCCGAATTTGTAGAAATACAAGGCGACGATATCATCTTCTTCCGACCAACGATGACGCATTCGAAATTCCCCTCTAGCCACCGACTTATGACCATACAGTATCATTCCAAATAACACGGACACGCAAATCGGAATCCGAAACCTCAAAATCGACCGGATTTCCGACCTGTCGAGTTGATGAAAATGGCGCACACCGGAATTACAACACGGCGTTCGTCGATTGTCAAATACGAGCGTTTCGCGGCTAAACGGCTATTGCTCAAAACGGGATCGGCAGCAAAAATGCGTGGTGCTCGAAGAGCACGCCTTTGCCGTGTTCGCCGATGAATTGGGTGAAGAATAAGAGGAAGACGTAGAACGCCACGATCGGCATCACGAACAGCTTGGTCGTCCAGCGGCGGAGGCGGCCGCGGCGTGCTTCGCGCTGGGTCGCTTTGTAATACGCCCAGCCGGTGAAGACTTTCACCGGCCAGATCGTCACGAGAAAGACGAGGGTTTCGAGCCACATGGCATCTTGTGGCGGCAGCGCGATTTTGAAGAGATACATCGGGAGCGACATGACGCACGTGATCACGATCGCCACGGCCCACAAAATCGGGGCGCGCGTAAACAATTCGCGAATCGCCTTGAGTTCGAACATCGCGCGAATGCGGTTCTCCGCGGCGAAGCGGGCCATCAGAAAGGGCAGCCAGCAGAGTACGAGAACCAGACCGAAGCCGCCGATCAACGTGGCTATGATGTCTCCCCCTTCGGGTTTCTTCGCCGATGCGAAAATCGCCGTCGGGATGATCAACCACAGAAAAGCCCCAATCAAGCCTTTCAGTCCCAGCAGAAAATGATGCTTCAGCCGCAGTCCCGCGATGAACGCCTGGACGTGCTCGGCGGCTTGCGGAAGATAATCGTTCGATTTCCAGTTCTTCCACAACCAGCGGGCGTTCTTAATCGGCCGGAAGAAACAACTCAAACTTCCGCCGCGTGCCAGCGACAGACAGATGTGAATCGTTATGAACACGGCTCCGATATTTGTCAGCGTATGCAGCACGACGTCGCTGCGGCTGCCGGGGTCGATGAGGCGCGCATCGGCGGCGGCAATCGATAGCAGCCTCAGAGGAAACAGGCAAATCCAGAATCCGATGGCGATCGAACCGAGCCGCGGTGCGAGATTGATCAGCGGGAAGGCTTCGCGAAATTTCCCGGTTCGCGCTGTGCGTCCCATCACTTCGAGCAGATAGCCTAACACGAGAATATTCAGCAGAGGAATCGCCGCCACGACTGCCAGCAACAACATCAAACTGGCGATGCCGAACGTCGTGCGGACGATCCACCACAGCGCGCGCAGCGGATGCTGGAGCGGATGGGGAAACGCCGGCAACGGTTCGTAAGGGACGGCCTCGGGACGCGGAATCCGCCGCATGTCCCCCGCGATCACTGCGGGAACCACTTCATCGGCGACGAGGAGGATGTCGTTCATGTCTGCACTGTCGAGTCGTTCGAGAAGGGAAGTCGACTGGGATGGAAGGGAATGCTGGGAACTCATCCTTAGTCTCTCCAAGATGCGCGGTGGATTCAACACCAGATCGGCCTTTCGTACTACGAAAGGGGGGTTGGCATGCCGGAAAACCACGCCCTTTGAAGACTCAGGGCGTGCCACCCAAGACAATCCCCGTACCGATAGAATTACCCTTCTATGAGGCGTGGCGTTTCGACAAACTTGACAAACCGGAAATTGACCGCGGTGACCACGTTTTCTTGAAACTGTAACGGCACGATTCTGGTATCATCCTGTGGACGTCCCAAACGGTTGCGAACCACTCTGTTGCGATCGTTGATCGTCGATTCATCAAAAAGGGTGATCCGTTGAATTCCATTCCGCCCGAACGACCGACACCTCGCGCGAAATCGCCGACCCTTCACGCCTCGCTTGTTATTCTGGCGGTTGTGATCGGCGTCGCGGGGATGGTGGCCTGGGCGGCGCGAAGCCCGCTGAATGACGACCCCGATATGCATCTCGGCTTGTTGCCGCCGCAGGATGGAATGGCTGAGTCGGTCGATCGCGTGAACGGCTATTTCGAGAACCGCTGGCAAGAGGTCGATATCTCCCCTGCCCCGCCCGCGGATGACCGCACCGTATTGCGTCGCCTGGCTCTGGCGTTGCACGGAACCGTCCCTTCACTCGAAGAGATACGCCGATTCGAAGCCGACGCCGAACCAGAGCGTTTGCAGCGCTGGACGGCCCGCCTGTTGGCCGACGTCCGTTTCGCCGATTATTTCGCCGCCCGGCTGGGTCGCGTGTTCGTCGGAGCCGAGGATGGACAATTTATCATTTTTCGCAGAGATCGCTTCACGCAATGGCTCAGCGAACAATTGCACGAGAATCGTCCGTTTGACGAGGTCGTGCGTGAAATGATTTCGCAAGTCGGCATCTGGACCGACAAACCAGCCGCCAACTTCATTACCGCCGCGTATGCCAACGACGTGCTCGACGTCAATGCGTTGACGGGACGGACGGTTCGTTCGTTTCTCGGCCAGCGAATCGATTGTGCGCAGTGTCACGATCATCCGTTCGACAACTGGAAGCAGTCGCATTACGAAGGACTCGCCGCGTTCTACGGGCAGACCACGCGGTCGATCACCGGCATCACCGATGACGACACCATGAAATACACCGTGCAGGACACAAAAACGCTGAACGATCGCGAAATCGCACCGCAGGTGCCGTTTCATGCCGAATGGCTTCCGGCAGAAGGAACCCGCCGCGAGCAACTCGCCGCCTGGGTCACGCATCCCGAAAACCGCCGGTTCGAACGGGCGATCGCCAATCGGGTCTGGGGACTGATGTTCGGCAAACCGTGGTACGATCCGGTCGACGGCATTCCCGATCCCGAAGATGACGGCACACCCGATCTGCTCGACGTCCTCGGCGAAGATTTTCGCGCACACGGCTACGACCTGCGGCGATTAATTCACGTCATCGCCGCGTCGCGTCCGTTTCTACTCGCCTCGAGCGTTGATGTCATAGAGCCAGCCGGCAACTCCGTCTCTGCGTCGATGTCGACGGCGGATAGCAGCGATGAAGTCACGTTGATCGAATCCGAATGGGGCGTTTTCCCGCTGACGCGCTTGCGGCCCGAGCAGATCATCGGTTCGATGCTGCAAGCCGGCAACGTAAAAACGATCGATCAGAACTCGCATCTGTTCACGCGCGCGATCCGCTTTTTCCGCGAGCGGGATTTCATCCGCGAATACGGCGACCTCGGCGACGCCGAACTCGAAGAACGCGCCGGCACGATCCCGCAGGCGCTGTTGCGGATGAACAGCCAGTTTGCCAAAGATGCGACCGAGGCGACCCCGTTCGGCGCCGTCGGCCGCATTGCTTCGATGGCGTCGACGGATGAAAAGTGCGTCGAGACGTGTTACCTCGTCTGTCTGACGCGGCCGCCGACGGCGGACGAGCGCGATTATTTCCTTTCACAATTACGAGAGGTCAGCGGCGACGACCGCACCGCCGTCGTCGAAGACATGGTTTGGACGTTGTTCAATTCTCCGGAATTTTCGTGGAATCATTAGGCAAGAAATGGTAACCCGAAGCGTGAGCGAGGGAGCAGGTTGGCGGCATTGTTCGTGATGGAACGCCCTCGCTTACGCTTCGGGTTACGATAAAGACAACTCCCCTTCAACTTGTCAAACGAAGTCTGATAAGACACGAGTCTTTGCGGCTCTGCATTAAAATGCTTTTCGAAGGATCATCGTTCAATGGACTTCAAACTCTCCCGCCGCGATGTGGTGAAGTGGTCGCTCGGCTTCGGCGTGAGTTGCCTTCTGCCGGGGCTCGATTTGCGCGCCGCCGAACGGCGAGGCCAAGAACGGCTCCGTTCGCTGCTGACCATCTGGCTCTCGGGGGGGCCGAGTCAACTCGAGACGTGGGATCCGCACCCCGGCGGCAAAATCGGCGGCGAAGTGAAAGCGATTCCCACGCGGATACCCGGCGTCCAGATCGCCAACTTGTTTCCGCAGATCGCCGAACAGATCGATTGTCTCTCGGTCATTCGCTCCATGATTTCGGAAGAGGGCGATCACGAACGCGGCAGTTATTATCTCAAGACCGGTTATCGTCCCGACACGCAGTTGATACACCCCGCCATCGGCGCCATCGCGGCCCGCGAATTGCCGCGCGAATCGCTGGAAATCCCCGCGTTCATTTCGCTCGGCGACGGCCCCTTCCCCGGCCGCGGCGGATATCTCGGCGACCGATACGATCCGTTTCGCGTCTTCAGCCCGCGCGACGGCTTGTACAACATGCAGGCTCCGGTCGCGGACGATCGGCAATCGCGCCGTTTGAAAAACCTCGAAGTCGTCTCGCGCGCCTTTCGCACCGGCCGCAAGCCGCTGGTCGAGAAAACGCTGCATCAGCACACCGTCGAGCAGGCGCTGAAGATGATGACGTCGGAACAGCTCGCCGCGTTCAAGTACGAACAAGAACCCGAGGCGATCCGCCGAAACTACGGCGACACCGATTTCGGCACGGGCTGTCTGTTGGCCCGCCGGTTGATCGAACAGGGAGTGCAATCCGTCGAAGTCGTGCTGCCGGGCTGGGACACACATGCGTCGAATCACGAAGGGCATATCACGCAGTCGAAAAAACTCGACGCCCCGCTGGCGGCCCTCTTGCGCGATCTGAAAGAACGCGACTTACTCTCCTCGACGCTGGTGATGGTGCTGGGAGAATTCGGCCGCACGCCGAACATCAACCCGCTGGAAGGCCGCGACCACTGGCCGACCGGTTTTTCGTGCCTGATCGGCGGCGGCGGCATCAAGAGCGGCCTGCTGATCGGCGAAACCGACCCCACGGGTGTGAAGAAAGATCCGACCGACCCGGTGAAAGTGAAGGATCTCTACGCAACGGTCCTGACGGCGTTAAGCATCGACCCGGCGTATGAAGTCATCACGCCGATCGGGAGGCCGATGGTGTTTAGTGATGGGAACGCGATCGGGCGGTTGCTGGTGTGAAAGCCGGCTGCTCCGGCGGGTGGCTGGGGCGCGTAGAAAAGCTGCAACAATCAAAAATTCTATCGATGAGCATTTAGACGAATATTCCGGCGTTCGCGTCCATGGCCCCAGTCGAACGAGCCATCGACGTCGTCCCCCATTTCGACTGGGGCCGGGTGCCCCGGTTGGATGTTACACACCCTTGATCCTGATTCTTGTGTGCCCCGGCTGTGTCAGCCGGGCGATTTG
>JBBECD010000208.1:11456-14532 GCA_040881995.1 Planctomycetaceae bacterium | reverse complement strand
CGGGAGTGAGTTCACGGTGCGTTTGCCGGTCTTGGCGGTGACGCCCGAATCGCCGCTACCGGAGCCGACCCCCGACGCACCGCCGCCGACGACCGGCCGCCGCATTCTCATTGTTGATGACAACCAGGACTCGGCGAAGTCGATGGCGATGCTATTGAAGCTGACCGGCAACAAGACACACAC
Organism: Planctomycetaceae bacterium; assembly: GCA_040881995.1. Taxonomy (GTDB): domain Bacteria; phylum Planctomycetota; class Planctomycetia; order Planctomycetales; family Planctomycetaceae; genus JAQCEJ01. The sequence continues at coordinate 14,349 of JBBECD010000208.1, read as the reverse complement.
CGCCTACGACGGCGTTGAGGCCGTGGAGGCGGCCGCGAAGTTCCAACCCGAGGTAGTGTTGCTCGATATCGGCCTGCCGAAGTTGAACGGTTACGAAGTTGCCCGGAAGATTCGGGAACAGCCTTGGGGGCAGGACATGGTACTCGTAGCGCTAACCGGCTGGGGCCAGGAAGAGGACCGTCAAAAGTCCAAAGAGGCTGGGTTCAATGCGCATCTAGTCAAACCGGTGGAGCACTCCGTTTTAATGAGGTTGCTGGCTGAGTTGTAGCGAAGGTCTTCGTAGTATTACCGGTGTCCGACGCAAACAGGGTGGCCGTCGTAGAATGTTTCCCATTCTGCGGCGGAGGATGATGCACGTTGAATGACACGTTTAAGAAGATCGGCACACCAAACGCCGAATACGCAAACCGCTCCTGCACGTCGCCCGCATCATCGTCGATGCTAGTCACCTTCCAATTCGCGTCCTGTATGCCATACAGGCGCTGGATTGTGTTGTTCCGAAGCACGATATCATCGATGTACCGCAGTCCCCACACGAACTGCTTGTCCGCCGTCGATTCGCTACCGACCCGTTCTTCGATCACCTGCCACATCGCCGGCTCGGTGTAGTACAGATGGCGAGTTTCATCGAGAACACCGCTGGCATACAATTCCTGAATTACCCGCCGGCGAGCACCGTCGTAAGCATACTCCGACACTGTATCCGATCCTTCTACGAGCTTGACCAGCCGGTTCCAGGCATCGTACGTCGCGACGTAACTGGCCGTCGGATCAGCCGGCTGCGGCATCGCCGTCATGTTGCCGGCGTGGTTGTAGACCGGCGTGACCCAACTCGGTCCGGCCGATTCGCTGATGTCGGTGATCTCATTGACCGTGTTGGCCAAGCGGTGCTGGTTCAAATCCCACGTCCCCGAGCCATCATCGTCCTGCCGGTAATTCTTCCAGTTGCCGGTCTGGTCCAAGGCCCAGCACTCGGCGAACGACAGATCGGTGACGCCGTCCTTGCCGCCGTTGAGCGTACCGCGGTCGAGGTCTTTCAGGCGGTTGATGAGATCGTAGCCGTAGAGCTCGTCGAATTGTTTGCCCAAGGCGTCGGCGACGGTGTTCTGCCGCCAGAGGCGGTTGCCGTTGCGATCGTAGCCGTACTTGATGCGGTCGGCGTCGGCAGACGAGCCGTAATCGTACCATCGCGAATCTTTCACTCGGCCGAAACGGTCGAAGCCGCTGTAGATATCGCCGGTGGCAGGGTCATTCGAACCGGCGAGATCGAACAGCACGTATTCGAGTTCCGGTTCGGTGTAATCGACCTTCACGAACGTCTGTCGGCCCAGGCCGCTGTACTCGGCCAGATGCGTGCTGCTCATGTCGTCGTCGACGAGAGCGAAGATGCGGCTGCTGGCGTCGTCGATGCCGTCGGTCGTGCCGTAGTCGTACGTGAGCACCCGCCCATCGGGATAGGTGAGCGACGTCGGGCGGACGGTGTTCGCCGAACCGTTGGCATAGCCGTATTGCACCTTGGGCGTGCTCATGGTGTTGACCGCTCCGGAGTGGGATTGGTATTCGGTCGTCAGTTGCCCGAACGAATTATACACAAACTGGCACTGGTTGACGATATCACCACCTCCGGCTCCGACCACCGATACGGCTGCGGTTGGGTCATCGCCCGATCCAGCTCCATAATCAGCGCCACGATGCCGTCGATGCGTTCGATGCTTTTCTTCTTCGACGGCTTCCAATTATCGGCGGCATCCTGTTCGAGGCTTACGTTCCCCGCCATCCAGCGGAGCACCGGGTGATTGGCATGGACTGGCTAAAAAGATGACGGCATCGGCCAGCTCGCTCACTTAGCCGACTCGACGAGGCGGTGTGAGTAGCAATCACTTCTAGGCGCATAAACTGAGCCCTATTTATAAAAAGGTCTATTGGTTACAATGTAGTGCTATTGGATGTGCAAGGCACACCGACCGCCGGGAACGACTCACGTGCTCAGGCCTGACCAGATCGTCGCCGGGCGTGAAAGCCCTCGGTCGAACCGATTTATGGCCGGAGGGTGCAAATCCTACGCCGAATTAGAGTGACACATTCCAAAGATTGTCACGCTGTCGTTTTGTCATCATTGCTGCTGCGCCGCCGCAAATGCAATTGCCTTTACTGCGGCCTCGGCGTTGAAGCATGGTACGGTGATCCATGTGGCTGATTCGCTTCGGGTAGTTGACGGTTCCCGGCGAGGAAGACAGGTTTCCTCACCCGGCGTATGTCCAAGCTGGGTATGCGTCACAGGAGACGCCTTGCGAGGACAGCGCTGCCGTCGGTCGCCGCCCGGTATTGATCTCGAAGGGTGCAAAGGATGCCATGATGGAACAAATACCGTTGGTCGAGGATATTCAAAACTATGCCCAGAACATCGTCGACACGGTGCGTGAGCCGCTGCTGATTCTTGATGCCACCCTGCGCGTCCGATCCGCCAATCGCGCCTTCTATCAAACCTTTCACGTTTCGCCCGAGGAGACGGAGGGCCGCCTCATCTATGAGCTGGGCAACGGCCAATGGGATATCCCCGACCTGCGGACCCTGCTTGAGGACATCGTTCCCAAAAGTTCCGTCTTCGACGATTTCGAGCTCGACTACACCTTCCCGGTGATCGGCCGCAGGGTGATGCTCCTCAATGCGCGCAAGCTCCAGGCAGGCCAACACGGCGAGCTGCTGGTCCTGGCCATGGAAGACGTGACCGCGGGAAAGCGTGCGGAAGAAGAGCTGCTCAAAGCCGGGGCGTTGCAGAGTGCGATTTTCAACAGCGCCAACTTCTCAAGCATCGCGACGGACGAGAAAGGCGTCATCCAAATCTTCAACGTCGGTGCCGAGCGGATGCTGGGTTACGCGGCTGCCGAAGTAA
>JBBECD010000208.1:0-11356 GCA_040881995.1 Planctomycetaceae bacterium | reverse complement strand
CTCCAGCATCGCTACCGACGAAAAAGGCGTCATTCAAATCTTCAACGTCGGTGCCGAGCGGATGCTGGGTTACGCGGCTGCCGAAGTAATGAATAAGATCACGCCGGCCGACATTTCTGATCCGCAGGAAGTGATCGCGCGAGCCGCGGCGCTCAGTCTGGAACTCGCCACGCCAATCACTCCGGGCTTCGAGGCGCTGGTCTTCAAGGCCGCCCGCGGGATCGAAGATATTTACGAACTGACTTACATTCGCAAGGATGGCAGTCGATTTCCGGCAGTTGTCTCGGTCACCGCGCTCCGCGACGATCAAAGCAAGATCATCGGCTATTTGTTGATCGGCACAGATAACACCGCGCGCAAGCGTGCGGAAGAAGAGCTGCTCAAAGCCGGGGCATTACAGAGCGCCATCTTCAACAGCGCCAACTTCTCCAGCATCGCTACCGACGAAAAAGGCGTCATTCAAATCTTCAACGTCGGTGCCCAACGTATGCTGGGTTACGCTGCCGCCGAAATGATGAACAAGATAACGCCGGCCGACATTTCTGATCCCCAGGAAGTAATTGCACGCGCAAAGGCCTTGAGCACCGAGCTGGGGACCACGATCACGCCGGGTTTCGAGGCTTTGGTGTTCAAGGCCTCGCGTGGTATCGAGGACATCTATGAATTGACCTACATTCGCAAGGACGGCAGCCGCTTCCCGGCCATCGTTTCGGTAACGGCGCTGCGCGATGTCCAGGGGAGCATCATCGGATATTTGTTGATCGGCACCGACAACACCGCGCGTAAGCAGGTGGAAGCCGAGCGGTTGCTGCTCGACCAGCGCGTGCGCGATCAGCAATTCTATACCCGCTCGCTGATCGAATCCAACATTGATGCACTGATTACCACCGATCCGCGCGGCATCATCACCGACGTCAACAAACAGATGGAAGCTCTCACCGGCTGCACGCGCGACGAGTTGATCGGCGCACCGTTTAAAGACTACTTCACCGATCCCGAGCGAGCCGAAGCCGGCATCAAGCGGGTTCTGGGCGAAAGCAAACTGACCGACTACGAGCTTACTGCGCGGGCCAGGGACGGCAAGGAGACCGTGGTCTCCTACAACGCGAGCACCTTCCACGACCGCGACAGGAAGTTACAGGGAGTGTTTGCCTCCGCCCGTGACGTCACCGAACGCAAGCGCTACGAGCAATCGTTGCAGCAAGCCAACCGCGCCAAAAGCGTTTTTTTGGCGAATATGTCGCATGAAATCCGTACTCCCATGAACGCCATCCTCGGGTTCTCACAGCTCATGCTGCGCGACCAGGATCTCACCCCACAGCAATGCCAGTACCTGGGAACGATCAATCGTAGCGGCGAGCATCTTCTGGCACTGATCAACGACATCCTCGAGATGTCAAAGATCGAAGCAGGCCGCACGACCCTCAGTCTTTCCACGTTCGATCTGCCAGTCCTGCTCAAGGATCTGGAGATGATGTTCCGCGTACGCACCAATGAAAAGAAACTGGCATTCGCGGTGGAGGTGATCGGCGATGTCCCCCAGTATATTGTGACTGATATCAATAAGCTGCGTCAGGTTTTCATAAACGTGCTGGGCAATGCTGTTAAGTTTACCGAACAGGGCGGCATCGGCGTGCGCGTGTCCGCGGACCGCGAGGAGGCGACGGCGCCTTTTCTCCAGGTCGAAATCGAGGACACGGGACCGGGCATTTCCCCAGACGAGCAAGACAAGCTGTTCCGGCAATTCGAGCAGACCAAGACCGGGCAACAGGCTGGGACGGGGACGGGTTTGGGATTGGCCATCAGCCGGGAGTTTGTTCGCTTGATGGGTGGAGACATCACGTTAAACAGTCAGGTTGGAAAAGGCAGCGTTTTCGTGATTCGCCTGCCTTTGAAAGAAGGGGAGGCCCAGGCGGTTGAAGGGAAGGAAAAGCCCCGCCATGTCCTCAGACTCCAGTCAGGGCAGGCGACGTGCCGGGTGCTGATTGCCGATGACATCGAGGACAACCGCCAGCTTCTGGAGCAGTTTCTCGCCCCCGTCGGATTCGAGATTCGGCTGGCGACCAACGGAGCGGAAGCCATCCTGGAGTTTGAGCAATGGCATCCCCATCTGATCCTGATGGATTTTCGCATGCCGGTGATGGACGGCCATGAGGCGATTCGTCGGATTCGAGCCCTGGCCGGCGGCAAGGAACCAAAAATCATCGCTGTGACCGCCAGTGCGTTGGATGAGAACCGCCAGGACTTGATGGCCATCGGCGCCGACGATTTTCTCAGTAAGCCGTTCCGGGAAATCGAACTGTTCCAGAAGATTCACCACCACATCGGTGTGGAATACGTTTACGCCGAGCCGCCCGCAGGCACGTCCCAGGACGAAGCGGCCGAACTCACCCCCGATTCCCTGGCGGGCTGGCCGCAAGACCTCATCGCCCCCATGCGTGAAGCCGTCATCACGGCGGACCTGGACCAGTTGCTGGCAAAAATCCAGGACATTGAAGCCCGCGATCCCCGCATTGCCCAGGAGCTGCGCCGCCTCGCCGAAAACTTCCAATACCAGAAACTTCTTGATTTATTCAGCCCGGAGGGCGTCGATTGAATTCTCAGAAGCCAAAAAATGATGCCGGGCCACCCGCCAGCATTTTGGTTGTCGATGACACCCCCGCCAATCTCCAGGTGCTGGCCGGCATGCTCAAGGATCGCGGGTATAAAGTCCGTCCCGTCCCCAGCGGCAAGCTGGCGCTGCTGGCGGCGGGTCGCGATCCCCCGGACTTGATTCTGCTGGACATCAACATGCCGGAGATGAACGGCTTTGAGGTGTGCGAACACCTCAAAGCCGACGACAAGCTGAAGGGGATCCCCATCATCTTCATCAGCGCTCTCACCGAACAACTGGATAAAGTGAAGGCGTTTGCCACGGGTGGGGTCGATTACATTACCAAGCCGTTTCAGATGGAAGAATTGCACGCGCGGGTTGAGACTCACTTGAAGCTCCGCAGCCTGCAAATCGAGTTGGAGGAGACCAACGCGCAACTGTCGAAGGTCAATGACAGAATGGCCCGAGACTTACAGGCCGCGGCGAAAATTCAGGAAACGTTTTTGCCCCACAAAATTCTTCACATCCCCTGTGTGAACTTCGCCTGGAGCTACCAGCCCTGCGACGAACTGGCCGGCGATGGCCTGTGCATTATCCCCCTGAGCGAAGGCCAGGTCGGACTTTACATTTTGGACGTCAGCGGCCACGGTGTCGCGTCGGCCCTTTTGTCCGTGACCTTGAGCCGGCTTCTGTCATCCCCTTCAGAGGCGTCCTCGATTTTGATTCGCGACGGCGACGAAGGAAGGTGCGACATTGCTCCGCCCGCTGAGGTCGTCGCCCGGCTGAATCAACTCTTTCCATTCGACATGGCCACCGAGCAGTTAACGACGATGATCTACGGAATTCTGAACTCGGGAACCGGGGAGTTCCGCTATGTCTCCGCCGGACACCCCGGCCCCGTGCATCTTCCCTACGGCTCCGAGCCAGTCATTTTGGAAAGTGAAGGGGTGCCGATCGGATTGGGCGATGAAGCCTACGAGGAACGGTCAGTCTCCCTGAGTGCGGGAGACCGCTTGTACCTTTACACGGATGGCGTCATCGAGGCGATGAATCCCGCCGGCGACCAATTCGGAACCGCCCGGCTCCTGAAAGCAATTGCCCAAGGGGGGGGCGAACCACTCCAGGAGAACGTTGCAGCCCTCCTGGGGGAAATCACACGATGGCATGATTCCGAGAGACCTCATGACGATATCTCCATCCTCGCCATTGAAGTCACCGTCGCATCGGCCTGAGCGAACTTAGACGTTTCGGAGCGACTTTGGTCTCAGTGACCAACCTCGTCTTTACATCGAGTGGTCTGGTCGCCGGACACATCGAACTCAGATGCTATAACGTGACCTGCCGCTGGTATGCGGCAGAGTGGGCAGCGTAAATCGAAACGTCGATCCGACCCCTTCCTTGCTTTCGACGTTCACTTCTCCGCCGTGGGCTTCAACAAACGTCTTCACAATCGCAAGTCCGAGGCCCATCCCCTCAGCGTTCTCGGGATCGGACTCTCCTTTGTCGAAGATTTTTTCAACGACCTCCGGAGGAACTCCCTCGCCATTGTCGCCGACCCAACATCCGATCCCGCCTTCCGCATCGAGTTCCCACGCCCCGATGATCACTTCTCCGCGGGGTGTATAATGAATGGCATTGGCAATCAGATTTTGAAAGACGCGCCTGAGTAAACCGGCGTCGGCCGAAACGACCAGATCGATCGGCACTTTGTTCATCAACCGCGTGCTGGCAGTTCCGGCAACAGGATGAAGGTCGTGGATGAGTGACTCGACCAGTGGCCATAAATCAAACGAACGCCGCTGCAATTTGATTCCCGTCTCTGTTTGCAGATTCGAGTTCTCTTCGATGATCGTACGGACCAGTTCTTCCAGATGTTGCACGTTGCGACGCAGCGTTTTGAACATCTGCGACCGTTCAGCGGCACCGCCCCCTTCGGGCAGCATTTCCAGAACGCGTGCTGCAAGGGATATGGCGCTCAGGGGCGTGCGGAGATCGTGCGCCACAAACGCGAGATACTCCTCGCGACGGCGCTGCACTTCCATCGCTTGGTGCGTCGCAAACGACTGCACTGCCCCGCCGATCGCCATGTCCAGCACGCGGTTGATAATGTGAAATGGTTGGCCTTGCAGGCTCAATTCGTGTTGATTCGCCAGATCGTGCAGGCAATTCCGCAGAATATTGTATTCGGCCACGACCTCTTCGATGTCAAATCCGTCGTCAACACGTTGTATGCCGTGCGCGGGGGGACTGCGGTCGCACAGGTTTTCGGCGATGGTCGCCTCAGAATGTGCGCGGAGAGCCTTAACCAGCTCCTCGAGTAACAAAGGAATGTGATCGTTAAGCGTGGGAATGTCGAGATGTTTCGCCGAGGCAAGCTGCCTGACTTCTGCCCTCCAGCGGAAGAGCAATCCCTCTCCCTGACTCTGAATGAGCGTTGCGAGTTGGTCCAGAACGTGGATAGGCATCTCTCCTCCTTGGCCGTACCGGGTGTGTCGATCGTTGAGAGGCCCAACGATATCTTAGCGGATGGAACCCGAACCAACGGAGCGTCCGGCACGCTCCAATCGAAAGAAATCCAGAAGTTTCCGGCGTGGGAAGCGTGCGACATTGGTCAATGAAACCAACGCTTGTAATGGAGGACGTAAACGTCGACCGATCGCTCTGAGGAATCGGGATATCCAACGAAATCTATGGGAAAATGACATTTCATCCGCCAGTCGCCGACAGAATAGACACCAACCTCGTTCCGCGCGAGTCTTGATCCAATTGTCGTTGAACGCCGCCTGCATTTGCGCGACGGCCGGTCCCCGGATTTGAAAATGGGAGTCGCGCCAATGGTCGGGGGACTGGGCGTCGCCGGTCCACAGATCGGCGATGCCGCCGCCGCCGGTGAACCCGATCTTGCCGTCAACGACCAGCAGTTTTCGGTGCGTGCGATTGTTGATGCGCGCCAGCGTGTACCAGTTGAGCGGGTGATAACGTTCTACCTCGACGCCGGCGGCTTTCATCTGGTCGAGATAGCTGCTGTCGATTTTCCCCGTGCCGACCCAATCCAGAAGCACGTGCACCTTGACGCCGTTCTCGGCCCGCTCGCATAAAGCATCTGAGAATTGCTTACCGATTTCCCCCGACCAGTAAATGTACGTTTCAAAGGTAATCGATTTCTGCGCCAAGCGAATCGCTGCGAGCATCACGGGAAAGATCTCGTCGCCATTGTGAAGTGCTTTCACTTCGTTGCCATGAAGGATCGCAGGCCCCAGCAACTGTCCCATCGTGCGCACGAACTGCGGGTCGTCGATGCCGAAACGATGTTCGAGCTGATAGGTAATATGTTTCTCGCCGGCGCGCAGGTTCAAGATCAAAATCGTGGCCGCCGTCGTGAGGAGGACCGTGACCAGAATCGTCACACCCATTTTGGTTTTTCCGCTGAAATTGAATTTCACTGGACACTCCGTCACCGAATCTCAATCGTCGTCGATTCCGCGGCGTTTTCGTCGTAGGAAACAGCTTTTGTCGATTCGCATCGATGGTTTTTAAGAGAGCAAACGTCATGCCGTGGAGAATTGGTTTGCGCCGGTATACCAATTGCGTTGCTGAATAAGGTGGCAGAGGAGTTCGCAACATTGCCGGAACGCTGTGAGTGACTAGCTCAAATTGAAGTGCAGACAGTTCGTAAAAGCGTGCCCCACATCTGTTAAACACGCCGGCTGATAAGACAACCTTTGCCGCATCGCCGCAACAGCGATTCCCAGTGCTAGCGGTATTCGTCCCGCTTGATCCAGGTGTAGATTGTCTGCGGTATGCGACGCTGGGGGAGCCTGGGGGACCATGCACATGTAGCGCCGCCTCACGCCCCCACGACCTCCGGCTCCGACCACTGATACGGCGGCGGCTGAGTCGTCGCGCGGTCGAGCCCCATGATCAGCGCCACGGCGCCGTCGATGCGCTCGATGCTTACTGCCAGTGGACCGGCAGTGATCGGTGTTCGATTTGTCGATTGTCCTGGAGCCGGCCTCGTCTTTTGCTGCGAGATTTCGGTGATTAACTGGCGGGCCGGGTCTCGCAGAATCTTACAGGCCGCTGAATCGACGATCGTCGGCTGGAGCGTGATTTGGCCGCAACATGGTTCTGGAACTTTCGGCAGCGATGCCGTTCTGGCCCCCCTCCGGCTGCAGGTTGTCATCAACCGCCGTTGAGGAGTCGATTTGGTGTGGCGTGAAATAATCGTAGCCGGGGGAATCGTCAACCTGCCGGGCTACACGCCGACGCGCCAACTGTCATAACTCATTTGTTTGTTCCTCGTGCTATTTCCGCCACCCACATTTTCCGGTCGCGATTCCCCAGTGTGTGCTATGGTTCCGAATACAGGTTTATCTCCGGAGCAGGTATGTGTGCACGAGCGTACAAAGTGACATTCTTTCTGTCGGCCTTGGCAATTGCGACAGCCGGCGGAGATTGGCATTTTTCTCCTCTGGCCAAAGACCATGTCAGGCCAATTGACGTGCGAGCTGACGGCGATCCGTCATGGCCGGTCCCGGGCCGAATTGACGTGTATGACAGCCCTGCGACCTTCAATGCGCTTTCATCGACGGGCAGGATTGAGTTGTCGCGGCCCGTCGACTTCTCGCAGGAAAAACTGTTGCATGTCGGGTGGCGCGCCGTCGGGTGTTATTCCGAGGAGATGAAAGCATCGGGAACACCGGTGACGCCGCTGTTTGGCGCGCTGGGGTACTACACGCGTCACGGTGGCCAGGACGTTGTCTTCTATGTCGAGAGTCCTGTTCCGGGGAGCCTGTTTGGAACGGTGGTTCATCAGGTTTTCGAGCAGCGCATCGGCAGTGAATGGTTCACCGTCCCCCAGAACGTGCGTATGGCGTACGACGAATACGGGAGCCCAACGGGCTCCGACGTCGTCATGGCGTTATTACTCTTTCTCACCGTCGTGCTCGTCATCGTCGCGGCACTGACGGCACGCCCGTGGAGTGAATCTGCCGCGGCGCTAGAAGCTGATTAAAGGACGTCAAAATGAAACTACCGAGTCGACGGCTTGCCGCCGTGTTGCTCCTGACAACTCTCGCGGTTTCCGTACAAGGAGAGACGCTCGTTGTCGAAAACGGCGGATTCGAGGCGGGACTGGTGGCCCCTTGGGGGACTGGACAGCGATTTAATACCTCCGCAGCATGGTGGAACAGCAACAATTGCGATTCGTCGGCGACGATTGATGCCACGAGGAGCCGAAGCGGTTCTCAGTCCCTGCATATCATCAACAAGAGCGCGCGGGCTCCCAATGTGTTCGGCACGACGCAACAGCCGTTTTCGACCACCCTGGGAAAACGCTATCGCCTGTCGATGTGGGCGAGAGCCAACGATTTGGCGTCGCACGGTGCCGTGAGCCTGATCGTGAACGAAGATTGGAGCCTGCGACCTGTACTCCTTCCGCAAGGGACGTACGGATGGACGCAGTTCATCGGAGAATTCTCCTCGATGACCGGAACGACGCAGATCCGTATTCTCAGCGAGGACCAGGGTGAAGTCTGGCTGGACGACATCCAATTGGAAGAGCTCTCATCACCGCAGATCACTTCGGACCGCCACCCTGTCAGCCCGACCGAGGACGAGGGCGACGCTCGTTTCCTGGTGACCAACGGTGGTTTCGAGCAGGGCCTTTCGACGCCGTGGGGGACGGGCCAGCATTTTCATGCAACCACGGTATGGTGGAACGGCAGCAACTGCTTGGCCTCTGCTGAAATCGATTCTGAGCAGACTCGCTCGGGCAAAGGGGCCGTGCATATCGTGAATCGCTCCCGCCGTGCACCGAACGTGTATGGTACGACGCAGCAGGCATTTCCCACGAGGCCCGGCGGGAAATACCGCGTGACGATCTGGGCCCGGGCCAGCCATCTCGCATCTCCGGGCGGTGCGAGCGTTATCGTCGATGAAGCCTGGTCCCTCCGGCCGATCCAACTGCCCGCCGGGACTTACGGTTGGACGAAATTCCAAGGGGATTTCACTTCGACCGACGGCCAAACACAAGTGCGCCTCTTGAGCGAGGACCAGGGGGAGGTCTGGATTGATGATATCAGCGTGCAGCCGCTGGAGGATTTCGGCGTCATCGAGCAGTCCGTCGTGGAGCAAAGTCGACTGCGTTCACTCCTGCATGCCGTCGAGCGGTTTCGCAGTGACATGCAGCGTAATCCCGCCGAAGCCCTTAGAAATCACGCCGAGAAACCGGTACGCGAGAAGTTTGAGCGAATCGATCGTCAAGTATGGCTGCAAAGCGAGCCGGCCTTCGGCTGGGGATATCTCCTCAGCACGTCAGTCGTATCAATCGTCAATGAAAAAGGGGATCGACCTCTCGTGGCCTTCTACAACCCGTGGTGCGACGTGTTTCTCATCACGGCTTGGCAGCATCAGGAAACCGGCCTTCGGATAACGGATGCCGAACTGCTGATCGGAGATCTGGTCCGCACGCAGGGAAGAGCCGTCGGCGAGCCGGTCCCCCTGTGGATTCGCGAAGAGCAATTTAAACCGGTCGCCCTCGGGTTAGCGACGGCCGATTCTCTGCTCGCCTTCGAGCAGTTGTTCGCCGAAAGTGCGGGGGATGCGTGGCGCTCGCGATTGTCGCCACTCGAGGATCGGCAGATCCTGGAAGATCTGAACTATAACGGCGTCGCGGTACTGCTGGGAGATGGACTGAACCGCTTCCTGGCGTATCACCTCTCGCAGGATGGCGAGCATCGCGGTTGGGAACAGCTTCGCAACGAGACCGACAGCGCCATGACACTGGCCGTAGACGGCCAAATCAGACAACTGCTCGCCATTGCCGACCAAACGCTGCCGGCGAGCCAAAAGCTGCTAAGACAGCTCCCCACCAAAGAGTTTTCAACGCTGCACGTCGTCAGCACGGTCACTGACGAGCAAGCTAGTCTCATCTTCTTGTTTTCGCCCACGGCTCCGAATCGCTGCTTCAGTCTATTGTTCGAAGGTCAGCCGGAACGGCAGCGACTGACACGCGTCGATGTCGTCATCTTTCGCGGCTTCTATGCGCTACGCAACGCATCCAAACAGCCGGCACACGCCGGTGGGAGACTCCCATGATATCGTCGCGGCTTGTTGTCTGGTTCATGGTCTTGACTCTTACGTTCTGTGCCACGGTGGAAGCTCAACAGGGGCAATCGTACCGCGCCGGCCAGGCTGAATCATCGATCGGCCTGACGGACGAATCCGACTCTGGAAAATCAACCGGTCCGCAAGAATCGAGTTGGTCGGATATGTTCGGCTGGTGGGCCACCGGGCGGGAGCGTCCCTCGCGACTGGCAAGCGACAATGGCATCAAACGCGCCGAGCAAGGATTGAAACTTCGTCCGGGTGCATCGCTGGAAGATGCCCGGAGTGCATCTAATCGCTTTCATGCAGAACGCAACAAGCTGACGCAACTTAACCGGATGGGCCGTGTGTATGGTGCCGCCGATAAACTCAACCAATTGTCCGATGCGCGCGGGGCGTTTGCCAACGGCCACACTTATCACGCCGGCGCAATAGCCGCCAATACCGTATTTGCCGATACATTCGCAGCAGGGGCTGCCGAGCTGGCGGTCTGGGCCGTCGGCACCACCACGAGCGGCGGTACGCTGCTGGTCGGCGCAGTCGCGGCGGTCGCCGCCAATGAATTGTATAATCGGCTGGGCAAGCCGTACCTGGAAGAGCGAGCTGCCGAGCAGGAATTGGGGGCGGTCCGCATGAACGTTGACGAAGCGAATGCGTTTCTGAAACAACACCGGCCGGATCTTGCCGACGCCGCAGCCGCTAAGGCCTTGGAGGGCTTGAGATCACTCGTGGCGAAAGATCAGAGCGGCTTCTTGGCGCGATCCGAGGCCGCTCGGGTGCTCGAACGAGAGGGCTTGGAAGTGCGGGGAACGGTGGCTCAAGCGCGGCAACTGTCTGAGCAAGCGACATCATTCTTGCTGTCGACGCTCCGCGATGCACAAAACAATCGATTCTCGAACGCCCGCCCGATGGTCGAACGGTACTTGCAGCAGCGGGAACTTCTCGAACTCGCCGGGGAATCGCACCTCATTCAACGATTAGAGGGTCTTGAGGGCGAACTGGCTGAAATCGCAGATCGTCTGGCCGCTCGGCAAAAGGAAATCGCCGAGAACAAAGAGAAACCTCGGCGAAATAAAGCAGAAGTGACGAAGCCGACACCGCAACCGGCGATCATCACTGCCGAGGGACCGTGGCGTGCCGAGCGCGGGTCTGCCAATGGAACCATCACGGTGACGATTGACGTCGACCGCCAGACGTTTTCTGCCACATTCAACGGCGGACCCGGTGGCAAATCGTCAACTGCTTACGCGGGAGAATTCAATGGGAGCTTTACAGGGAACGAGAAAGCCGGCACTCTCAGGGGCGGCGGGGATGTGAACGTCATCGCGCGCGGAAAGCACATCGGCTCAGAGAGTTTTCAGATCAACGCGCATCTGAATGGCGGAACCGTCTCGGGCAAGGCCAGTGGAAAGGATCAGTCGTACCGCTTTAACGTCCCGGTGCAATAAAAATTATCTTGGTAAAGCCGATGGCAACCAACTGCCTAAATCAGGCGGTGCACGGGGTGGATAATCATGAGCGCCAGCCGTCTCACGCCCCCGCGACTTCCGGCTGCGACCACTGATACGGCGGCGGCGTGGTCGCCGGACGAGTCCATGATCATGGTTCAGTATCAAGAACCGCCGATTCGAAACAACTTCGGCATCTTCGATATTC
>JBBECD010000207.1:0-14654 GCA_040881995.1 Planctomycetaceae bacterium | reverse complement strand
GCCTTGCGATTTTCAGACGGCTTGTTTCACGTGAAACGGGGGTCGGTTGTTGGGGTACAGTTCGCGCTCCGCTGCGCAAAGCCTTCGCGTCGCGGCTCATCTCAGGGAGCTTACGCTCCCCGCTCGCTGGGGGCCGCACCGATGCGGCTACCCCTTCCGCTTCAGCAGCGCGCTCGACACCTCGTTATCCGAGCATCCTGTCGTTTCTATGTCCTGCAAGTTTCGCAGCGTCGTCTCGGCGATCGCAGCGAGGGCTTCTTGCGTGAAGAAGGCTTGATGGCCGGTGACGAGAACGTTGGGGAACGTCAGCAGCCGGGCGAGAACGTCGTCGGCCATCACATGTTGCGACAGATCTTCGAAAAAATAATCGGCCTCTTCTTCGTAGACGTCGATCCCCAGCGAACCAATCTTGCCGTTCTTGAGGCCGTCGACGACGGCGCGGGTGTCGATGACTGCGCCGCGGCTGGTGTTGATCAGCATCACATTCGGTTTCATGCGGCCGATCGTTTGGGAGTTGATGAGGTGTCTCGTTTCAGGCGTCAGCGGGCAGTGCAGCGAAATGATGTCCGATTGCGACAACAACTCGTCGAGCGGAACGTACGTCAGGCCGAGAGATTCGCACGCGGCATTGGGGTACATATCGTAGCCGAGCAGCTGGCAGCCAAAGCCTTTCATGATGCCGGCGACGAGAGTGCCGATCTGGCCGGTGCCGATGATGCCGACCGTGCGGCCGAAGAGATCGAAGCCGAGCAGCCCTTCGAGCGAGAAATTCGCTTCGCGGACGCGGGCGAAGGCGCGATGAATTTTGCGGTTGAGCGTTAATATCAGGCCGACCGTATACTCGGCGACGGCATGCGGCGAATAGGCGGGGACGCGGACGATTCTGATGCCGAGGCGTTCGGCGGCGTCGAGGTCGACGTTATTGAAGCCGGCACACCGCAGCGCGACGGTTTGCGTACCCGTTGCGGCCAGAGCTTCCAGCATCTCGGCATCCATGCGATCGTTAACGAAGACGCAGACGCCGGGAAATCCGCCGGCGAGCGCACGGGTTTCGTACGTCAGCCGCGGAATGAAAAAAGTCAACTCGTGCCGGAAGCGATCGTTCGCCTTCTCGAAAAACGTTCGATCGTACGACTTGGTGCTAAAAACGGCGACTCGCATCACGCGACCTTTTTTGCTGAATTTATCGTTCGACGTTTCAACCTGTTACGCCTGCGTCTGTCCGTCGAGGCCGCGGTTTTCTTCTTCCATGCCGGGCCACGTGAGCGTGAAGCGGCAACCGCTGCCGGGTTTGCTGTCGACGGTGATGCGGCCGCCGTGTTCCATGATGATTTTCCGGCTGACCGCCAGACCCAAACCGGTCCCGCGCGCGCCTTTCGTCGATTCGAAGGCATTGAAGATCCGCGGCAATTGATCCTCGGGAATTCCGGGGCCGTTATCGGTGACGAGCACCTGCACGTGGTCGGTGTCTTCCGCGAAATTGGTCTGCACCAGCACGGCCCCGTTTTCGACGTCTTCGACGGCGTCGAGGGCGTTGGTGACGACGTTGAGGATCGCCCGCGAGATTCCCTCGGGGTCGAACGTCGTCTCGGGCATGTCGGGATCGAGTTCGGCTTCGAAGCGGATGTTTTTCTCCGCGGCGCGGGCCTGCATCAATTCGACGACGTCGTTCACTACGTCGTTCACGTTCGCCGGTTCCCAGGCGGGTTGCCGTTCTTTGCTGAACGTGAGCATATCCATCACGAGGTTGTAGATTTTGTTCTGATTCTTCTCGACGATATCCCAGCCTTTGCGGACGACGTCTTCGTTGTGGTCGTTGAGCCCCATGTCGATGAGGTAACTGCCGCCGCGAATGCCTTGCAGGATATTCTTGATGTGATGGCTCAACGTGGCGATCGTTTCACCCATCGTTGCCAGCCGTTCCGCCTTGATGAGAGCGTGCTGATACCGGCTGTTCTCGATGGCCAACGCCGTCTGCCGGCCGATGGAGGCGAGCAGACTCAGCAAACCGTCTTCGAAGTGCCGCGAATTCCCGTTGTTGGCGAGCACGCGTTCGGCGGGGGTCGTTATGTCGACATAGACGACGCCGATCAGTTCGAAATGTCCCTTCATGGGGACGCACATCGCTTCCCGAATGCCGGCCTGCAAAATGCTCTGGCCGGGGACGAAGCGCTGGTCGGTTTGGGCATCGGTCGTGCGGACCCCCCGGCCGTCCCGCAACACGACGTCGACGATGCTTTGAGAGACAGGCATGCGGCCGGAATCCTGCACGCCGTGGCGATGGGTGTAGACCACCGGGCTTAACTGCTGAGTCTGCGGGTCGGACAAGAGCAGGCAGGCGCGATCGGCGCCGACGGCGTCGATCGTTAAATCGAGAATCCGTTTGAGCATTTGTTCGAGCGACATCGAGGGGCGCACGACTTCTTCGGAGATGCGATACAGCACCTGCAAATGGGCCAGCGTCTGCGCCTGCATGGAGGAAGTCGTTTCCAGCCCCTTGACGAGCAGCAGCCGTTCCTGTCTCGCGTCGATCGATTCGACGATGTGCGAGCGGTCTTCGGCGCCGGCCTGGTCGATCACATTCACGAGATGCGACGCATCGAACATCTCGGGACTCGCCGACTGCTCGGTGAACAGCAGAATCGTGCGGCCGATTTGGATGAGATCGCCGTCGTTCAGGCGTCGTGCGCGCACGGCGACGCCGTTGACGAACGTGCCGTTGGAACTGTTGCGATCGATGATTTGATAAACGCCCTCGTTCGCTTCGAGGGTGGCGTGATGGCGCGAGACTTCGGTGTCGTGAATGCGGACGGTGTTTCTCACGCCGCGGCCGATGTCGAGGCTGTTGGTCTCGATACCATACCGTGCGCCCTGATTCGCTCCTTGAATGACCAATAACGTCGGTTTGGCCATGTCGTTGTCAACGTCCCGTCTGGATGTCGTGCTAATTATAACTGCTGCACGCGAAAAGCGTCACGGAAAGCCGCCGCGTGTTTCGGGAAGCCGAAATCCATTTTGCATCATTCGCGCATTATTGTCGACCGATTGCCGGACTCCGACGTGGTCGTTTCCTCCATCATATCAGATTTCAGAGTCAATCAAAGGCTTGAGGATGGGAGGACCGTCATATCGAGCCGATAAATTCGCGAGACGAATGTGACAAAATTAACGCGAGTTCCCTTAAGGTTCTGACAATCGGAGTTTTCTTTTCACGAGGAATTAAAACATTCACACGATGCACGAATGAACGCCGATTCATGACGTATTCTTACCTCGGACGAACTCTCGACGGGCAGCAAGAGGCGTTCATTCCCGCTGGTATCAATGTGCATGTGAAAGCGGTCGACCGGGCTGTTCGCTACTATGGGTCGTGATCAACCTCGCATCGCCGGAAATACTGATCGCGGGAATTTGCGGAGACGATCATGATCAATTGGAAAACAGTGCGACAGACTTTGCTGGGGGATCGGGTTGATTCGGTTTTGCCGCCTGATATCAAAATACCGGTCTTGCCGAAAGTGTTGACGGAGTTTCTCACGCGGTCGAAAAACGAAAACTGCACGTTTCAGCAACTGGGATCGATCATCGAAACCGACGCCGGGCTGACGTGCGAGTTGCTGCGTTCGCTCAACTCGTCACGTTACGGTTTGAAGGCCAAAGTCACAACGGTCTCCCAGGCCCTCTCGCTGCTCGGGCTGCGAAACGCCAAACTGCTGCTCCTCTCCGAAGCCATCAAACACACGATGACGCAGCGAGAATCGCGGCTGATCAATCTGCAGACGTTCTGGAACACGAACCTCGAACGCGCTTTTCTCGCGCGGCGAATCGCACAGCGGCTGAACGTCGACTCCGAACTGGCCTTTTCCGCCGCGATGATTCAGGATTTCATTCTCCCGGCGCTGACCAACGAGCACACCGATTTCTACTCCGAGTTCATGAGCCGCAGCAAAACCGATACCGCCGAACTCGTCGCCGCGGAACATCAACATTTCGGCTGGGACCACACGTACGTGGGTGCGAGGCTGCTGTTCGACTGGGAATTTCCCGATGAAATGATCGTCTGCGTGCTGATGCATCACGCCGGCTTTGCATTGTTCAAAAATCCGTTGCTGAGCCAGACGGCGGCGACGGCGGTCGCGGTCGCGGGCCAATTGCCCGACGTTCTGCGGCAGGTGCCCGACGGCCTCGACAACCTGCGCCACCTGGAGGTCATCTGGCCGGAATTCGACTTGTTGATGACCGCGCGCGACGTGGAAGCCGACCTGGAAAACGTCTCGGTGAACAAGCCGCGGCATCATTTCAGTTTGTACCAGAGAATCACGAAAACCGACGATTTGCGGCCTGCGGCCGAGGCCGAATGCACGCGCGGGTAACGGCCGGGCCGATCGTTATGGCGAAGAATGCGGCCCATTCGAGCACATGAGATTTGCAACTCGATGAGGATGGACATGCCGGACATCGATTGGATAGCGCTGCACAGCGATGCGCTTAAAGAGTTCACGTTGTCGGACCTGCCTCCGACCGTGCGGCTGCCGTCTCTTCCCGTTGCCGTCACGCAATTCACCCAGAAGGCGAACGACCCGGACGCCAAAGTCAAAGAATTGGCGCACATCGTCGAAACCGACACCGGGATGACGGTCGAATTGCTGCGATACGTCAACTCTTCGCTGGTCGGTCTGCGTCACCGCGCGGGAAGCGTGCAGCAGGCGATCTCTCTGCTGGGCATCCGCCCGACCAAGTTGTTCCTGATCACGACCGGAATGCAATCGGCGATTCAGGCGCGCAAATCGAAGTTGATTCATCAGGGAGGGTTCTGGAATACCAGCCTGCAGAAAGCCTTGTTCGCTCGCGAAATCGCCGGATTGCTCAAGACCGATCTCGACCTGGCGTTCGCCGGCGCGCTGCTGCAAGATTACCTGCTCCCCGTCATCACCAACGAGTTGACCGAGCCGTATTTTCAATTCCTCGAACATCGCGTCGGGCAACCCGATTGCCTCTGCGATTACGAGCAGAGGCAATTCGGCTGGGATCATGCGCTTGCCGGGGCCTCGCTGGCGGCCCGCTGGCAGTTGCCCGACGAACTGATCTGCTGCATTCTCTTTCATCACTGGGGACTGCAGATTCTCGCGCACGCCCAGCTCAAGCGAACGGCCGCTGCCGCCGTGGCATTGTCGGCGCTCTTGCCCGATCAGATGAAACAGCAGGAAAACGGCTTTGCGTTGCTGATTCAACTCCAGGACATCTGGCCGGCGTTCGATCTGCCGGCGCTCTGCGAAAAAGTCGACCGCCTGCACGAAGAAACGGGAATGGGTGTGAACAACGAATTTCCGTTGTCGCCCCGTTGCCGTCAGGCCCTCGCCGTCACGACCTAAATCGTATGTTGGCAAGTCGGGGTGGCTGGGGTCGAGTCTTCAAGCCCCAGTTTACCGCGCAGTCACTGTGAGGGGGCGAAGCGACAACCACAGCCACCCGCCGGCGTCGACGGCGCCTTGCCGGCTAAATTTCGCGGGATGCCGCGGAAATCTCCCGATCGGCGTGAACCTTGCTCCGCTCGCCGCCGTTGATGCTGCGGACTTCGTGTCGGAGCAGAGCCCTGTTCCGGACCCTCGTCTCTCGCCGCTTCACTGGCAATGGTAAGCGAAGGGCGATAAAGTGTGCGAGACCGCATCGGTCCGCGCAGAGGAACGAATTGTTCTGTTTCCATAAATCCTCTTCGTGACCAGTCTCCGCCGGCCCGGTCATAACACCGGCCGGCCTCTGGACCTCAAGACCGGAACCTCCACACCATCAGACGATAAACCGACAGGAGCAGAATTGTGAGTTCTTCGTCACCGTCCACGACCGAGACATCCCCCGCCGGTGCGGTTCCGGCTCCCGAGAGGATTTTTCTGATTTCTTATCCGAAAATCGTGCTGCTGTATCCCACGCTGCTCGCCGCTTTGGTGGCGGGTCTGGTCATGTGGTTCACGAAGAATGCCTCGGGGGAAGATCGGCCGATCACCGAGATCGTGGCGATTTGTTTCCTGTTGGTGACCGGCCTGAATCTCGTCGTATTTGCGTTCGATTTTCCGCGAACGACGTCGCTGACCGTATTCTTCTTCGCCGTCGCGCTGATCATCGGACTGGCCCTGTTGTTTCGCGTGTATCCCGACTTGCTTCCCATCGTTTCAGACTGGCTGAAAAAATTCAGGCCCTGGGCCAACGCCCACTTCTACTTCGCCGTGGTGCTGTTCATGATCGTGATTTATCTCGCGGTTCTGGTCAATGTGCGTTTCGATTACTGGGAAGTCCGTCCCAACGAACTGCTGCACCATCACGGCGTCTTGAGCGACATGGAACGGTTTTCGGCTCCCCATCTGAAGATCGACAAGGAAATCACCGACATCTTCGAATACATGCTGCTTCGTTCGGGCCGATTGATTCTGCATCCGAGCAACGAACCGCGAGCCATCGTGCTGGAGAACGTCCCTTTTATCAATTCCAAAGAAGAGCAGATCACCAGAATGCTGAGCGCCCTGCAAGTGCAAATCCGCACGGATAATAAATGATAATGGATAATTGACAATTGATAATGAAAGGCAATGACAACAGGCGGGCGGTTTGAGCGTTGTCCATTTTCAATTGTCCATTATCAATTATTGCTGCTTCCCTTTCGTGAGTTCCATGAAGGCGGTTTCGAGGTTGACGTCTTCTTCGCGGAACATCACGATCTTGTAACCCGATGAAATCAAGAGCGATGGGAGTTCGCTGTAATCTTCGATTTCCGCCTTGAGCTGGGCGTGAATCGTCCCTTTGACGATCGAGATGTTCTCGGTCATATCGTGCGATTCGAGCAGCGCCGCGGCCTTGTCGAGGTTTTCCTTCACGCGAATCTGCAGCATGATCCGCTGTCGGGCCTTGCGCATCACTTCGTCGACGTAGCCGTCAACGATCAGTTCTCCCTTTTCGATCATGCCGACGCGGGTGCAGACGTCGGCTAACTCCGGCAGAATGTGACTGGAGACGATCACCGTCTTGTGGAGTTCTCCCAGCCGTTTCAGCAGATTGCGGATTTCGATGCGGGCGCGGGGATCGAGTCCGCTCGCCGGTTCATCGAGCAAGAGCACTTGCGGTTCGTGCAAAAGCACGCGGGCCAAGCCGATGCGCTGCGTCTGGCCGCGCGAAAGCTGATTGACCATTGCATCCCGCTTGAAGGTCATGTCGACGAGTTCGAGCTTTTCTTCGCAGACCTTGCGGCGGGCATGGCTGTCGATGCGGTAACTGGCGGCGAAGAATTCGAGATATTCCATCACGGTCATGTCGTCGTACACGCCGAAGAAGTCGGGCATATAGCCGACGAGCCGGCGGATTTCCTGAGCGTGCGTGTAAATCGATTTGCCGCAGACGTACGCCTCGCCGTAATCGGGGCTGAGGAGCGTGGCGAGCATGCGCATGGTGGTGGTCTTGCCCGAGCCGTTGGGTCCGATGAACCCGAACACGTCCCCTTCCTCCAATCGCAGATTGAGATGATTGACGGCGATCAGGTTGCCGTAGCGTTTCGTCAGATTATGCGTTTCGATCAACGTTGTTACCTCAATGAACTGGTGCGGGCCACTGTTCCGGTCTCAGCATTCTTAATGGTCCTAACACAACCTCTGTGCACAGCGATCTTCTGCTGAATTTGAAGCATTTTTAACAAGCACAACCGGTTGTGTCAGAGTCTCTTATTTCTTAAAGATATTCTTTGGGGCGGGGGCGGCGTTCGGATCGAAGCGGGGCAATTCGCGTCGCTCGATAATCTTCTGCTCGACGGGAAGGACGATGCGGACGACCGTTGTCTGCCGTTGGGGCGTTACGGCGTCGCCGTCGAGAGCGAGCGAGCTGATGGGCGTTTTGATGCGGCCGAACAGCACGGCACGATTTAATTTCATCACGTGAGTAAAGTCTCCGTCGCCGAAGAGGTTGTGCGTCAATTTCGTGTAATCCTTGCCGCCGACCGTCTCGTAGAACGTCATCATCTTGAGAATTTCGAAGGCATCGTGGCTGTCGGGGTCGTAAGGCGTCTGCTCGACGATAATATGATCGGTTTTTCCCGAGGCGGACGAGCGGCTGGCGATCGTTCCGGTAAGAAACCCTTTGAGTTCACGCTGAAAGACGCCGACGCCGTTCGGATCCCACGGTCTGCCGGGAGGCAGTTCGGACGAACCGACGCCGACGCGCGGGCGGAAGACGCGAGTTCCGTAGGCGACAAACCATTCCTCCAGCGGCGCGGGAAAATGATGGACGATCGTTCCGCTGAGTTGGCCGAGTCCGGTGCTCGTGAGTTGGCTGTCGATGAGGTTCACGACCGGCAGCCGCGCCTGCGAGTGCAGCGTTTTGGCCGACCAGATCGGAATCGGGAGATTGTCGACCTGCCCCGCCTCGTGCGAAAACGAATAACGAGCCTGAGTCAGGTTGAAGCCTCCGCTACGGTACATGCCGCCAAAACTCGATTCCGGCGTGCCGTACCAGCCCGCTTTGACCGCTTTCAATTCATCGGCCGCGGCATCCTGCGGCAAGCCGGCGGCGACGAGCGACCGAACCTTCTCCGCGGGAATCTCGACGTCGACCTTGTAGCGCCGCGTTTCGGGAGAATAAATCGTCGACCAGTTCTGCACGCGCATCACTTGCGAGGCGGCGTCGAGATCGACCACGTCGAGCATGTTGACTTGCACGCGATCGCCGTTCGTCCGTGCGGCTCCCCAGGCAGCCAGAGACACGCTGACGAGCACGATCACCGGCAGCGTGAACCACGTCCACTCAGGACGGCGAAACACATATTTGACGAGCAGATAGTCGCCGAAACCGATGACGACTAGACAAGCCGCCATCCAGCCGATGACCATCCAGATGGCGACGCGCTCGACCTGCGGAAAATATTCCTGAGCCCCCAGCAACTGCGATGAGAGATCGGAGATGTTCGACGTGGAGATGCGGGAAAAGCGGTCGGCCGTCGTCTGATTGAGATCGCTTTTAAACAAATCGCAGATATGTTCCACAAAAACGGGAAGGATCTCCCATTCCGACAGCGGAGGCCGATTGAGATCCAGCCCCAGCATCGTCACGCGCCCCAGGCCGAACGGGACGCGGGCGAGAATCGGACCGTCGATACTCGAGGCCAGCGTCACGCCTTGCACGGGCTCGAGCCGGACGGCCTTCACGCGGTTGTCGATTCGCAGCCGGCCCGGCGCCTTCGTGTAGGTTTCGAGCGAACTCAGTTCCCTCAACATCATTTCCCCGGCGACGCGGCACGGAACCCATTCGACGAACCGGCTCGATTGGTATTCTTCGAGTTCGGTCGCCACCGACAGCACGAGGTGACCCCCGCCATGAACCCATTCGCGGACCGCGGCGTTATGCGCGGCGTCCATTTGATAATCACCGGCCACCACGAGCACGCTCAACGACTCGTACCCCGAGGGGCGTGCCGGCAGCTCGTCAGGTGACGAGAGCGCGACGACCTCGCGATCGGGCTTCGCCCCCACGGTTTTAACGGCAAACGTTTTCGCGGCCGGCGCATCGGCGGCGCGAGCCGTGCCGCCGGAGTTCGGACGGGCGCGATGAGTGGACGAAGCGTCGACGTCCGCGAATCCCGCCGGATGGCCGAGCGTGACGATCAAGAGTTGATCGGGCGACAACACGCGAAAGTCGTTCGGGACCGGCCCGTTTTCCGGTAAGAGCGTCCTCTCGATGCGTGCGCCGGCGGCGTCCGATGTCGCGGCGTCGTGAAGCTGCAAGGCGACGTGAATTTCACCATCCACGCGGCCCGCCAAAAACGTCGATTCGAGGCGGTGCGGCCCGGGCGCGGGCAAATCAAATTCGTCGGAGGGAAACGTGGCAAGGTTGCCATCCGGCGTTGTCGCGGTCACGAACAGCGAACAGCGAACCGGCCGGGTTGTTGTGACGTTTAAGACCAGTGGCGTCCATTTTCCGAGATGGATGCGATTTTGAAAACCGACGGTGACCGTTTCGATCGTCACTCCGGCGGGAGCGGAGTCTTGCGCGCGGGCCATCGACGGCGCGCACGGCGGTAATCCGATCAGCAGCGTCACGATGCTCGGAAAGATCAACAGAAACCGGCAATGTCGCCGGACCGACCGGGGCGAACCGGGACAATGCGTAACGCGGATACCGAAGAATAACACGATCGACTTCACAACGTAGGAATGCGGAGATGAATCAACGACGTTCTGCAATCGGAGTTCGTCGGTGGATCATTCGATCTTCAAAACCGGCGGAAGCCCGAAAACGGCAAGGTATCAATATTACGAAACTTACAGGCATTTTGTGAGTGTTCAACCGCAGAAAGTTGAGAATATTCACGTTCGCAGGCGTCTCCATCCCGTGGAACTGTGAGGATTTATACATTCCGACGCTCGCATCCGCCGAAAACGTCTGAATTGAGTGAGTTTTCCTGGCGCATGGTCCAACAGTCTCGCAGAAATGCCGCGGTTTATGCCCGTTGAACTGCGTTCTGCAAACGACTACAATCCGGTCGAACAACGTGCACTCGCAGCCGCAGGAGAGGTAGACGTGTCGGTCACTGTTGAACAAACCACCGCCTGGTGTCAAAAACTCGTCGAAAAAACGCCCGATTTCCCGCTGTTGGAAGCGTGCCTCGACGTCATTCCCGAGCTTTCGTCGCTCAGCGACCTGCCTGAAGGAACCCGCGTGCTGATCCGCGGCGACACCGACGTCGTCGTCGCCGATGACGGCACGATCGAAGAAGACGTCCGACTTCGCTCGCTATGGGAGACGCTCAAATTCTGTTTCGACAAACGCTGGGTGCCGATCGTGTACGGTCACCGCGGCCGCGATCCTCAATTGTCGCTGGCGCCGGTCGCCGAGTATCTGAAAACGATGATGATTGAAGGGGGCTTGGTCCCGACCGATTTCTGCTTTATCGAAGACTGGATGGACGACGTCACCGGCCAAATTCACCCGGCAGCCGGTGCGACCGTGCGGCGGCTCGCCGCGAAATCTCTCGTCGTGCTCGAAAACACTCGGAAGTATTCGCTGGAACAAGCCCTCTGGAAAATCAAACCCGCCGACGTGCCGCAAGTCGCCGAAAAACTGAAGAATTACGCCAACGGCATGCGCGAGCAATTTGCGGCGGTGCATATCAACGAAGGCTTCGCCGCGTCGAATCGCGACTTGTCGTCGACGGTCGTCCCGCTGACGATGGACCGCGTCGCCCTCGGCGCCTATATCGACCGCGAACTGCGCGAACACACCACAAAAACGCGGCAGTCGGAACTCGTGATCTTCAGCGGCATGAAGATCAACAAGCTCGACGACCTCGAACAGATTCTCCAGCGAGGACAGGTCCGCATCGTGATCGCCGCCGGGTCGCTGGCGATGTCGCTGAAAAAGGCCGACGCCGAATTGCGCGGAGAAACATTCAGCGTTGGTTTAGCGGAAGACCCCAGCCAGAAGATTTACATTCCGCCCGAACGGAGGGAACAATCGAAGCGGATGCTGCAGCACGGGCAAAAAAACGACGTCCGTTTCGTGTTGCCCGCCGATTTCATTCTTGGCGACGGCACGGCGAGCGAAACGATTCCCGCCGACGGTGCACAGTTCGACGTCGGTCCGAAAACGATCGCCTTGCATCAGCAGGTCGTCGGCGAGTTCATCGAGTATCACGACACGAAAGTCGCCGACGGCAAAGGCCCCGCGTTCGCTTTCCACAACGGCGTATTCGGCAAGTTCGAGGAAGACCAGTTCTCGCAGGGCACGCGGCAATTTATGGCGCAACTCAAGCGGATGCACGACGCCGGAGTGCAAGTCTACGTCGGCGGCGGCGAAGGAGGTGCGGCGTTAACCCGCTACGGCGACGAACGCTGGGTAACGCACAGTTTTACCGCCGGCGGCACGCTGCTCAAAGCCCTGGGCGTCGAACCGATCCCGTACATCAAAGCCCTGATGCTCAAATGCCAACGCGGATGAACCGCTCGGGTGGCACACTCTAAGTCTTCGAACGGCGTGGTCATTCGGCATCTTCAAAATCGATCTGCCGCACCGGCCTCGTGGAGCGGCGATTGCCGAGCGTATTGCTGCGACGGACTCGCGGTTCCGAAATCGGGCTGACGTCATCCGGCTCGGCGAATGCTTCGGGCAACTCCTCGTCGCCGTCATTGAGTTCGTAGGTGCGGGCCGTTTGCCGGGCGTCGCCGACCGTTGAACTCGCGCCGTCGCTTTCAGATGCGGGCGAATTACGGCCGATGCGAACCGGTTCGCTGACGTTGTTCGTCGGAAAGGCGGCAATCGTCGTAATAATCTGCTTTTGTTGATCGAATTTTTGACCGTCGGGCATGCGGACGGTCATGTCGATCTGGCGTTCGATCTTCGATTGAATCGGCAGACCGCTCTGGCGGTCGATCACGCAGCGTCCCGTCGACGACCCGCCGCGGACTTCGATTTGCAGTTGTTGACGCTCGGAGGCGCGGTATGCATCCGAATTCACCGGGCCGATCATGCCGTGGATGTCGATCGTCGCCACTGTGTCGGTGAGATCGGACAACAGACATTTATCCGAAATCTGCATCGGCACCGGCAACTCGACTTTGCGGTCGCGCTTCCAGACGTCGCCGGGCGATAACCCGCTCTTGCCGTCCGATTCCTCTTCGGCGCCGTACGGCAACAACCCGATACTGTCATCGATAAAATTGGCGACCCCTTGATCCCCCGAGGCGCTCGTCATCTGATTGAGGGTCGCCTGCCGCTCGGCGGGGGGAACGTGCCGAAAACATCGCTGCAAAAAATCCTGAAAGCCGACGAGTTCTTCGATGCCGTTCTGCCGGCCGACCCAGAACGAAAACTCGTTGTCGACCATTCCCTGATACGCGGCGACGCTGGGATGCAGTTGTTGGCCGCCCTGCTTGGAATCGTAGAACAGCCGTTCGCCGTTGACGTCTTGAGTGTAGTTGATGTGGTGATAGCGGACCGACAACCGCGTGCGATCGTCTTTCACTTCTTCGACGTTGATTTCGAGAATCATTTTCAACAGCGAATTGCTGGTGATCGTCTCTCCGCCGGACGACTGCGTGACGATTTGCTGCACCGTCTTGATCAGCGGAAACCGATCGCCCACCGCCAGATTGAGGGACAAGTTCTTGGCTTCCGCGGCCACGGGGACGGCTTCGCCGTCTGGGTCCGCTGCTGCCTCGTCGCCGAGGTCGTCGAGTCCGGGAATACTGATATCGTTCTCTGCCGATTCCTCGGCCTCCGAACCGAACCAGCCACATCCGGGAAGAATCAGACCGATCAACAGACAAGCGAAGAACAAGCGGAGCGACGCCGAGCCGGCGCAGAAGAATTTACAGGAAGTGCGATCCATCGCGAAACTTGCCTCATCATGAGTTCATATTCGGCCGGTATGATCGCGAGCGAAAATGACGAAACGTACCGCGACGACCGACGCTCTTCGTAAGAAATCCGCCGCCGGTCTGTCATGCCTCGCGACGAAGCCGGAAATATAACAATCACCAGTCGTTACGCAAAGGCGAATTTTTGCCGTTGTGAATGAAGAGGACGGGCCTTCGAGGGCTTCGATCAGCCTCAAGGTTGTACTTCGATTTGCCGGCGGGCGTCGAGTACATGCTGGTGCACGTGTTCCGGTTCCAGATAATGGATTCCATAAGCGATCGCTAATCCCAGGAGAAGGGCCAGCGACAGTTGCAGGCGGTTGTGCGAGTGAAATTCCATTTCGGGGAGCAGATCACTCAATGCGATGCACAAGAACACACCCGCCGAAAAGGCGAGCGCACAGCCGATAACAACGTGTTCCGCCGCGGACAGATGATCGACCCCCAAGACGAACATCGCCGCCCCGAGGGGGCACATCAGCGAAAACGTGGCGTTGACCGACAGCCGGGCCGATTTCGTCCAGCCACCCGCTGCCATTAATGAGGTAATCGATACCGCATCAAGCGGTTTGTGCAGCATGATCGCGAGAAACGTCCCCAGTCCGATCAACCACCCCGCTCCCACGTGACGGGCATCGGACTGCATGCTGGCGCCCAAGGCCATGCCGTCAATCAGCGTGTGAATCGCCAGACCGGTAAACACGCCGACCCAGCTCAAATGATGGACATCCGACGGGGGGCGCTGGTGATGATCGTGGTCGTGCGAATGATCGTGGTCGTGATCATGCCCCGGATGACGTGCAGCCGGAAATTCGGGTTCGAGGTCGTGATCGTGCTGGTGAAAGTGGAACGTGCGCAACAGAAAAAACATCGTCACCAGCCCGCACATCATCCACCAGGCGGCACGGTCGATTTGCGTCGGTCCCAATTCGAGCACCGCGTGCGGAAACATGTGAAAGACGCCGATCCCCAGCATCAGCCCGCCGACGAGGCTCATCAAAATCTGCATGCGGGTATGCGTCAGTTTGATGAGCGACGGCAGCCATCCCCCGGCGAGCGAGGCCCCGACGATCAGCAGACAATAGACCGCCAACAAGAAATACAAAGGACGTCTCCCGGACTCCGATTTATCACATATCAAATGCAATTACATCAAAACAACATAACGAAGTACATTACTCGAAGTCGTGGGAGGAATGCAATGAGGGGAACGGGGGATGAGGGATGAGGGATGAGGGATGAGGGATGAGGGATGAGGGATGAGGGATG
>JBBECD010000206.1:0-14696 GCA_040881995.1 Planctomycetaceae bacterium | reverse complement strand
CTGGTTGCGCATAATCATCATGATGCGGCCGTCGCGGAGTTCGGCCACGTCGGGTTCCATCGCACCGCGCTGCGGGAGATCGACCTCGCCGTCTCCTTTATGCCACGTTTTCCCCTCATCGTCCGAGTAATAACAGAAGCAAACCATGTGATTGACCTTGACGATGTCGGTCGTGTAGCTGCACGGCAGAAGAATTCGGCCCGATTTGAGAATCGTCATGCGGTCCGACACAATGATGTTGTAGCCGGGATGATTCGTCACCAGCAGCGGTTCACTGAATGTTTCGCCGTCGTCGGTCGAGGTCTTTAGAAACGTCTGCAGGTTGTCGTAACCGTGCGTCACCGAATAGAGCATTCCGAGCCGGTGCGGCCCGTCATCGTTGCTCGGCAGCCGGCGGAGCGTCGTTCCCAGCACGTTGAGTTTACCGATATCCCGTTGCAATTCCCGCGGCGGGCCCCAGGTTCGACCGCCGTCACTCGACGTCTTGCCGATGATCCGCGCACGGGCAAAATCGTCGGTACTTTCGCTGAATTCGGTCGTGGCGTTCAACAGATCGCCGTTGTTGAGTTCGATGACCGAACCCTCCGTGTAACGAGGATGCTCCTTTGTCGCTTCGTAGACGATCACCGAAATGTCCTCATGCGGCGGCGGTGCCGGTTCGTCGGCCAACATCAGCAGCGATTGGGCCGCGCGAATCCGTGCGTCGACCGCCTGGTCGTCGAGCAGCTTGACCAACGCCGGCGCGGCGGCGGTCAATCGCGAAGGTCCGGCCGCTTCAGCGGCATACGTGCGGATCATATCGTCGTCGTTCGTCAAATTTTTCAGCAGCGATCGTCGTCCTTCTTCCTCGCCCAACTGCGAGAGCGCATATTCAAAAAACGCCCGTGAGAGCGGCTTTTCGACCATCTCAGCCGCGGTGCGCAGCGCCGATGTCTCGCGGGCATCTCCCAGCCGGCCCAGCACCCATGCGGCGATCATCGCCACGTCGGGGTCGCCGTCCGTCAATTTTTCTCGCAGATAATTCAGGGCTTGGGAATTTCCGCTTTGACCCAGTGCCGCGGCGGCCATCAGCCGCAACGACTCCTCTTTCCCCTCGGCAAACGCCTGCCGCATGGCGTCTCCGTCGCCGATCGACTTGATTTTGAATAGGCTCTCCGCCGCGTGAATTCGTCCGTTCGAATCGAGGTCTTCGAGAATGCGAAACATGATGCGGTCGCGTCCTCGGTCGCCGGTGCGGACGATTTCCCGCGCCAGTCCGCACCGCTTCTGATCGTCGGTTTCGGTTTCCAGCATCGGTTCGAGAAACTCGCGAACTTCATCGCCAAAACCGGCGACCGTCAGCGCCTCCGCCGCATGAATCGACGGCCAGAATTCGTCGGAGTGCATCCCCGCACGAATCACCTTCAGGCATTTGGCGCGGACGTCGTCTGCGAGCGGATAGGGTTTGGAGTCCGGCGATTTTTCATCCGCGCATGCGTTCGGCCCGATTGAAAGGCCGATGATGACGGAAGCAGCCAGTAAATGACCGACCGTTCGAAACACCGCATTCGACGATTGACTTGCCATGATGATGATCCTTGATGAACGATGTGGAAAAATATAATTGCTGCTCAGCACGGTTCGAGAATCTGCAACTGCGATTTGACGACGAACTCCTTCACTTTGGGCCGATACGACTGCATGTGCGGCGCGACCAGATGCGCCTTGAGAGCCGCGAGCGATTCCCATTTTTCCACGACCGTCACGACGTTCGACCGCAGCGGCAACTGAGCGGCGATATCGGTGACGGTATCGACCGTCGGGCCGTATTCGAGGCAGCCCTCTTCCTCGCGGACCAGCGGAACGATCTTCGAAAACTCCTCGAGAAATCGGTCTCGCGTTCCTTCGGCCAATTCAATGGTTGCCAGAACGTATATCATCTGCCGGCTCCTGTCGTTTGTTCATCTCGAATCGTTGGTGTGGCCTTGCCCCGATGGAGAGAGAAGGGCGGGTTCCGCTCATCGGCATTGTATCATGCCGACCGCCGCGATTCATCGCTGCCGATGTTGGTGTTTCCAGCGAAGCGGTCCAAATCGAGGGATACAAAATGCCCTGGCCATGCCTCGAATTCGCCTTTCTCGCCCAAGTTGATGATGACGTAATTCGCCGATCGGTTTACAATTGAGCCCCCCTGTTATGTCTCAATTCGGAGAATTGACGGCCCGGGCTTGTCGTCTTGGTGAAAAAGGAGTTTTGGAATGATCGCGATGTTCCGCCGTTTCCCGGTCTTTTGCCTGTGGAGCCTGGCTTTCGGAATGTGGTCCGCTGCGACGTTCGCCGCGGATGCCCCCTCGGTCAAAACGGCGCTCTCGTTCAAGCCGGTGCAGAAGAACGTCGACTACGACATTCCCGAGCCTGAAAAATACGGCGAATGCCAGGTGAAAGTCGAACGCAGGGGGAAAACGTCGGGATGGGTGGTTCTCGGCGAGGCCGGACAGTCGCTACGGCGGTTTATCGATACCAACAACGACAATGTCGTCGATCAATGGCGTTATTATCAGAACGGCATTGAGGTCTACCGCGATCAGGACACCGACTTCAACAGCAAGGTCGATCAGTCTCGCTGGATCAACACCGCCGGCACGCGTTGGGGCGTCGACCGGAACGAAGACGGCAAAATCGACGGCTGGAAAGTTCTCTCTGCCGAAGAAGCGACGCAAGAAGCGATTCGCGCGATGGTCAATCTCGACGCCGACTTGCTCTCGGCGTTGCTGCTGACGCCGGAAGACATTCGCTCGCTCGGCCTACCCGAAGACGTCGCCGGTCGATTGACCGAACAGACGGCCGGGGCCGAACAGAAAATGCGCGCGGCCCTGTCGGAGGCCAAAAGCCTCACTCCGCAATCGAAATGGCTGCGATTCGACGGCTCGTTCCCGCATACGATTCCCGCCGATGACGACACCGGCGGCAACGACATCATGCTCTATCAGAACGTCCTGGCCATCGTCGACACGGCCGGAAAACAAGGGTTCGTCCGCTTCGGCGATCTGATTCGCATCGGCGAAGTCTGGAAGCTCTCCCAAGTGCCGTTACCGGTCGAAGGGGACTCCATCGAAGTCGCCGAAAGCAGTCTGTTGATGCAGCGGGCGGTTGCGTCCAACGCCACGTCGCCGTCGACGGCCGGTTTGTCGGCTGAAATGCAGAAGCTGCTCGAAGACTTGCAGAAGCTCGATCAGAACAGCCCCAGTCCCGCCGCCGGCCGGGCCGAACTCTCGAAGTACAACAGCCAGCGCGTCGAGTTGCTGCGGTTGATCATCGCTCAATCGACCACCGCCGAAGAACGCGAACAATGGATGCGCCAATTGATCGACGGCCTGACCGCCGCCGCGCAAACCGGAGCCTACGCCGACGCGCTGCCGCAGTTGAGAAAACTTGAACTGGAATTGAGCAAGGACAAAAAGTCCGCCAACATGGCGGCATCGGTCGTCTATCGCATCAATCTCGTGGAGTACAATCTCCAATTGCAGAAATCGTCGTCCGACGAAAAATTGCTGTTGCAAGTCCAGAACCAATGGCTCGCTTCGCTCGAAGAGTTCGTCAAAAAATATCCGGGGGCGGAAGACGTCCCCGACGCCGAACTGCAGCTCGCCATGGCGCACGAATTCAGCGGCAAAATGACCGATGCCTTGAAGTGGTACAGCACGCTCAAGACCGATCATCCCGATGCCCCCGCCGGCAAACGGGCCGCCGGCGCGATCCGCCGTCTCAATTTAAAAGGGACGCCCTTCGAACTGAGCAGTTCGACGTTGAACGGCGAAAAGCTGAGCGCGGCTCAATACGAGGGGCGCGTGCTGCTCGTGATTTATTGGGCGACGTGGTGCCAGCCCTGCACCGAAGATCTCCCGCAAATCCGCGCGCTGTACGAACAATATCGCTCGCAGGGGTTTGAGATTGTCGGCGTCAGCCTCGACACCGAACCGGAAATGATCGGCCCCTATCTCAAAGAACATCGCGTCCCCTGGGCGCAGCTCTTCGAACCGGGGGGACTGGACAGCCCGCTCGCCGCCCAATACGGCATCATCTCCGTCCCCACGATGTTTCTCGTCGGCCGGGACGGCAAAGTCATCGACCGCGGCATTTCCGTCGGCGATTTGAAAACCGGTTTGCCCGACATTCTCAAAGCGAAGTAATACTAACGAGGTCGCGATAATGCCGGGGTTGTGGTCGTGGATCGGCAAGCGCGCCAAAGGCGCGGTCAAACAAGCGATGATCCGGCATCATCGCCGTTCGAGCCATGTGATGTTCAGCGATACGACGCTGCGCGACGGCGAACAAATGCCCGGAGCGACGCTCGATCCCGACGACAAGCTCCGCATCGCCCTCGCCCTCGAACAAGCCGGCGTGCATTCGCTCGACGCCGGTTTTCCCGCGTCGTCATCCGCCGACGTCGAAGCCATCCGGAAGATGGTCGGCGTCGTCAAAGGACCAATTCTTACGGCCTTGTGCCGTACGCTGAATTCGGATATCGACGCCGCCGCCGTCGCGTTGACGGGACAGCCGTTTCACAAGCGCGGGGTCAGTTTGTTCTGCGGAACCAGTCCGTTGCATCGGCAGGACAAACTACGGATGACCGAGGCCGAAATTCTGCGGACGATCACCGATGCGATCGCCTACGCCGCCGAGCGATTCGACATCGTCGCCTTCAGCCCCGAAGACGCCAGCCGCACCGAACCCGAGTTTCTGCATCAGGTCTATCGAGCCGCCATCGACGCCGGTGCGACGACCGTCGGCTTTACCGACACAGTCGGCTGGCTGACTCCCGAGAAATCGCGCGAGTTCATCCGTTCGATTCAGGATCGCGTCCCCAACATCAACCGCGCCCTCATCGCCGTTCATTTTCATAACGATCTCGGACTGGCCGTCGCTAACACGCTCGCCGCCGTCGATGAAGGAGTGCACGTCGTCCAGGGAACCATCAACGGCATCGGCGAAAGGGCAGGCAACGCTGCTCTTGAAGAGATCGCCCTCGCGCTCTCGCTGCATCACGATCAATACGGCATTACGTCGACGATCGATCTCGGGAAAATGTACGAACTCAGCTTGCTGGTGTCGGACCTGACGGGCATTCCGATCTCGCCGAACAAACCGCTCAGCGGCCGCAACATTTTCGCGACCGAAGCCGGTATCCATCAGGACGGCCTGCTGAAAAATCCCGAGACCTATCTCCCCTATGCTCCCGAAAAAATCGGCGCACCGGGGATTCAACTCATCCTCGGCCGACACAGCGGCCGCAGCGCCGTGCTGCATCGCATCGAACAACTCGGTCTCCAGGCAACCGACGCCGAAGTCGAAGCGATCATGACCGCGATGAAGTCGCTCCCCAAAGGCCGCCAGCTCGACGACGACCTGATCGCATCGCACATCAAGTCGAAAGAAACGCGCGACGAAATCGAATCGACGCTGTGAGAGCGCTCCGCTACGCAGAGCCTCCGCGTCGCGGCTAAACGAAGGCTCAAATCACCTCAGTAATGCCCGGAACGGGAATAGGATATTCGCCGTTCTTGTCCGGCACCGTCACCGGAATTCCCTCCCACGAAAACTCCGACGGCATCAGGCTGATCTCCGAATTCATCGCCTGCTCGGTTTCGATCACCTTGCCGCTGTACACCGCGAGCCGGCCTAGAATCGCCGTCATCGTGCTCAAGGCGCCGTTCTCCCCTTCGTTATACGGCGTGTTGTTGCGTATCGCCGCAATGAGGTCGTCGTGTTCGACCTGATAAGGATCGGTCCGCTTGCCGTCGTACTTCCAGACGTTGTCGCCCGACGTGATCTGTCCGCCGCTGATATTCGCATAGCCGCGCGAGCCTGTGGCGTACTCCGACACGCTGCTCCACGTATTCTGAATATGCCGGCACTGGCTGAACATCCGCGTGCCGTCGGCGTATTCGTATTCGACGGCGAAGTGGTCGTAAATCTCGCCGAACTTCTTGTCGGTCCGCACCTGCCGGCCGCCCATTCCCGAAGCCCGCACGGGATAGGCGTCCTTCAGCCAGTTGCCGACGTCGAGATTGTGAATATGCTGCTCGACGATGTGATCGCCCGAAAGCCACGTGTAGTAATACCAGTTCCACATCTGGTATTCCATTTCGGTCTTACACTCCTCCCGGCTGCGGCGCGGATCCCACACGCCGCCGCTGTTCCAGTACACCCGCATATCGATGATGTCGCCGATCGCCCCGTCCTTCAGGCGTTTCATCGTTTCGAGATATTCGTACTGATGATGCCGCTGCAATCCCACGCCGACGGCGAGATTTTTCGTGCGGGCGATCTCGACTGCGGCGAGCACCTTCCGCACACCAGGGATGTCGGTCGCCACCGGTTTTTCCATGAAGATGTGCTTGCCCGCGTTGACCGCCGCCTCGAAATGAATCGGCCGAAACCCCGGCGGCGTGGCGAGAATCACCAGATCGATATCGCTGTCGAGCACGTTCTTATAGGCGTCGAAACCCACGAATTTGTGGTCTTCATCAACGGCCACACGCCCGGGCTGCGACGTGAACTGAGCCGAGATATTCTGATGACTGGCGTCAAGCTGATCAGCAAACGCATCAGCCATCGCCACGAGCTTGACGTTCCCCTGCGTCGAAAGCGCCTGCACGGCAGCCCCGGTCCCACGCCCGCCGCAGCCGATCAGCCCGACTTTGATCGTATCATCCCCAGCCGCAAACACCCGAGAAGCCAAAGCCGACCCGATGACAAGCCCCGACCCCACGGTCGCCGACTGTTTAAGAAATTGCCGCCGCGAAGCGGAAGGAGGAAGAGGAAGCTGCATGACGAGGGACTCCTTGGTTATCGAATCTTTGTGAGGTTCGGAAGGGGCAGGGCCAGTTCGCCATTCTAACCGGAAAAGGGAGCGGCGTCACGAGTTGGAGCGGGATTTTTGGCTTCACTAGCTCGAAGCGCGAGCGAGAGGGATTTGATTCGGATGGCACGCCCTGAGGCTTGGCGAAGGGCGTGGTGGCGGATAGGTGCCTCTGTCGCAATTATTTTTTCTTGTTTGCCACTGGCTCTGCCAGTGGGTCTTTGGTATTTCATCTCTTATGCTCCGTTTTTCTGCCGATGTTCCGAACTAAGAAAGCCAAGACCATTGGTAAAGCCAGAGGTACCCGGCGAGAAGAGTTTCATGGCTAATTCAACCACCGATGAACGAACAGCACCGATGGGAGGCAAGGTTGCCCCGACTCCTCGGCCTTTGTCGGCTCGGCCTTTCTGGTCCGGCCTCTGGGGAAAATTGTGGGCGCACATCTGGCAGATCGGGGTTGGCCTCTTGGTGGCGGCAGTGGTCACGACTCTACTCTTCTGGCGAATGTTCGCCCCCGTCGACGTCCGGTCGCACGAAGTGACTTCGGGAGAAATCGTTGCCGAGGTCATGGGGACCGGAACCGTGGCAACGCACGTCAAGGTGACGATCAGCGCCAACATTACCGGGTTGCTCTCGGAGGTATTCTTCGACCAGGGGGATCAGGTCAAAGCAGGGCAGGTTGTCGCGCGTCTGGACGATCGCGACCTCACACGCCAAGTCAAGGTTGAAGAAGCCAACGTCAGCGCCCGCAAAGCCACGGTTGATCGGTTGATCGCCGACAGGACTTCGGCCAAATCCCTGCTTGAATTGACTACGAAGAGTTACGAGCGTGCAAAGACGCTCCTCGGTAAAAATGCGATCTCCCAGGAGGATTACGACATCAGATTTGATGCTTTCACCACGGCTAACGCAGGCATGGAGCGAGCAGAAGCGGCGTTGGTGGAGGGCCAGAAATTGCAGATCGCCGCCGAGGAAACGCTGGAATTCCACAAGGCGCGACTGGCCTACACCGTGATTACCGCGCCCTTTGACGGGCTGATCGTGCGCCGTGACCGTGATCCGGGTGATGTGGTCGTGCCTGGGACTTCGGTCCTCTACCTCGTTTCACTCAAGGAAGTGTGGGTCAACGCTTGGGTTGACGAGACGAAGCAAGCAATGGTGAAACCGGGCCAGGCCGCCCGTGTCGTGTTTCGCTCGGAACCGGGTGTAAATTACCGCGGAGCGGTAGCGAGGATAGGTCGGGAGACAGATCCCGAAACTCGTGAGTTCCTTGTGGACGTGCAGCCAGAGAAGTTGCCCGAACAATGGAGCGTAGGGCAACGGGCGGAAGTGTACATCGAGACGGCACGCACGAGCACCACCACCTTTGTCCCTTCGCAATTCTTGGTGAAGCGCGAGGGCAAAACAGGTGTATTCGTCGCCGTCCAAGGACATGCAGAGTGGCGAGTGTTAACTCTCGGTTTGCAGGGCCGGGAGACTGTGGAAGTCATCGATGGCGCAGTACCGGGCGAAATCGTCGTCACGCCCGCCGATCCCAAAGCCGGGCCGTTGACGGACGGACGAAGAGTGACATTGCCATGAACCTTGCCGTCAAAGATATTCGCCACAGCTTCGGGCGGTTTGTGCTAACCACGGTGGGCGTCGGCCTCTTGCTCATGGTCGTCATGGGCATGCGTGGGGCGTATCGCGGCATCGAGGAAGACGCTACCTTTCTGATCGACAATGTAGGCGCAGACCTCTGGGTGGTGCAAGGGCGAGCACAGGGGCCGTTTGCGGAACTGTCTCGAATCCCCGACAATCTGAGCGACAGGGTTGCTGCTGTCCCTGGCATCCACAAAGCAACTCGATGTGTTTATTACACTGTGCAACGCCGGCACGCTGGTAAAAGCCTGCGCATGTCCATTTTCGGGCTGGACTGGCCTGTCGAAAAGGGCGAATGGCTCCCGCTGATTGCCGGGCGATCACTCGGTCAGAACCATTACGAGATGCTCGCGGACAAGGCTCTGGGACTCTCGTTGGGGGAGCAAGTCAAACTCGGCAAGGACGCCTATACCGTGGTAGGCATCACGAAAGGCATGGTTTCTCAGGCCGGAGACGGTCTCGGCTTCGTGACCATCCGTGACGCCCAGGCGATTCAGGAGGACGTTCCCGGCGAAGCCATGCGTCTCGAACGGTCGGCACGGTCTGCCCGTGCCACGCGAAACGACATCGGCAGAACACAGCCCTTTATCTTGGATCGGGCCGCAGGTCCGGTGTCGAACATCCCGGCGCTCGGCTCGCCCCCGATCAGCGCGGTTATGGTGACGCTCGAACCCAACGCCAGCGCTGCCGAAGTTGCAGCCGTGCTATCGAGCTGGCCTGACGTTTCGGTCATAACCCATGTAGAGCAACGGGAACTGATGCTTACCGGTCCCGTGGACAAGGCGCGGCGGCAAATCGGAATGATTACCAGTCTCCTACTCATTGTGTCGGCCGTCGTCCTCACGCTTATCATTTACACCCTCACCCTGGAACGCGCGACAGCCATCGCACTCTTGAAGTTGATCGGTTCCCCCGACCGGGTCATCCTCGGAATGGTTCTCCAGCAAGCCTTACTCATCGGAGGGGTTGGTTACGGGATCGGTTATCTGCTCGGCCAAGTCATTCTGCCCTACTTCCCACGCCGGGTCGTGCTGGTCGACTATGATCTACTGCAACTGGCGGGGATCGTCGCTGGCATATGTCTATTGGGGAGCTTGCTGGGCATGTGGAAGGCAGCCCGCGTGAGCCCCAATGAGATCCTATCTTGAGGAGTGGAATCGGTGGACGAGACATGGGCAATTGAGACGCAGAATCTCACCAAGATTTACGGCAGCGGGAACACGGAAGTTGTGGCCCTGCGTGATGCTGACATTCGTATCAGGCACGGCGAGGTCGTCGCCCTTCTCGGCCCGAGCGGTTCCGGCAAATCAACCTTCCTGGCTGCCGTGGGCTTGATTAACCCGCCGACCGCCGGGCGAATCTTCCTCGACGGCCAATTGGTGATGGATGGTCCGCGAACATTTACAGACTTGAGGAGATTCCGCCGTCAGCACATCGGTTACGTCTTCCCGAAATCGAATCTGGTTCCCTTCCTCTCCGCTGTAGAGAACGTGCAGATTGCCCTTGAACTGGACGGTCAATCATCGTCGGTTGCCCGCCGCCGTGCTCTCGAATTGCTCGACTACCTCGGCGTCGCAGACCGTGCGGACCACATGCCTTCCGCGCTCTCCGGTGGACAGCAGCAGCGGGTAGCAATCGCGCGTGCGCTCGCGAACCAGCCCGGCATCATCCTTGCCGACGAACCAACGGCAGCGTTGGACAAACAGCGCGGCCGACAGGTCATG
The DNA here is from genome assembly GCA_040881995.1 of Planctomycetaceae bacterium. Classification (GTDB taxonomy): domain Bacteria; phylum Planctomycetota; class Planctomycetia; order Planctomycetales; family Planctomycetaceae; genus JAQCEJ01. The sequence goes on along the minus strand of JBBECD010000206.1, from coordinate 4,490 downwards.
GAACTCTTCCGCATGGTTGCCCATGAACAGAATGGCGGGGTCATCGTTGTCACCCACGACCAGCGCGCTCTGGATGTGTTCGACACGATCTACGAAATGGAGGACGGAGTGCTGACTCGCCAGGCAAGCCAACTGACCGTGACGTGATCCGCCGTCTTCAATCGGGGACGTACCGCTTCCCCGGGGCTGATTTGTGATGGCCTTTCAGGGCGCCGGGTGGCCCTGCTACTTTTTCAGAAACAGCGCCGTGTTTCCGTGTGCAAAGGCTGTGTCAGCCGTGCGAGTATGCGTTATGCGTGGGCGTTATCCTGCCGGCACCGCTTCCTCGGCGCCTTTCCCCTTCGGCGACGCAAGGGCGAAGCCACGGCTGACAGCCAGTGGCACGCAAGAATTCATGTCCTCACCGCGATGGATGTCATCGGCGCACGCGACATTTTAATGCGCGATCGGCGCAGCAGAGCTGCGAAGACTTGCGTTCCCAAGCGGAGCTTGGGAACGAGGAGACGCACTGAACGATTCACGGCATCGCCGCCGGCCGCACGAATTTCGCGGCGTCCAGGACCGACCACAGATGCATGATCCAACCGAGCCAGACGATCCAGAGCAGCGACGCCGTGACGAAAAATATTAGGGCGGCGAGCAGGCGGCCTTGCAGCAGTTGGCCGAGGCCGGGGACGAAGGAGCTGCACAACGCCGCGATCACGTTTCCTCCGGAGCCTTGTCCGTTCATCGTTTGCTCTCCTGATGTCTTCTGCTGAATGAGTTGCGATTATAGAATTTATACGAGCGGCGTGAGAGACGGTCAATCGGGGCGTTCGCTCGGTCGAGGCGCGCCCGGCGCAGCGGAGCTGCGAAGACGTGCGTTCCCAAGCAGAGCATGGGAACGAGGAGGAAGGGATGAGAGTCGCGCTGACATCGGTGTTTGTAAATGCCAAAATGGATGCGCGTTACCAAACACATTTCTCAATGCGTGTTTGGCGTGGAAAACCCCGCCCAATTCCCCACATTTCAGCGGCGCGCAACCAGGTCCGGTAGGGTGCAGGGCGAACGTGAATGTCGAATGTGCAAGGAAGCCAGCGAAATGAGAATCACCCCATCTCCCGATCACCCCATCATCCACCGCCCGCCCCCCGCGATTGCGGCACCCTCGCTTGCGTTATTTGAAGTTGCGCTATTTCATGGTTATCTTGTGTTTGACCTTGATTTCCTGATTCTTCCGGCCTGAAAGGCCAACGACAAATTAGCCCAGGGCAACGCCCTGGGAAACGATTTCCTCGTGATCGCAGAGCCCTGTAAGGGCGAAACAAACTCGATTGGCAATCGATGTTGCGCCCCTTCAGGGCTTGAAATTCTGCGGACCGGCTGACCCAGGGCGTCGTTCACGGCTGTCGCCGTTCACTTTGCCCTGGGCTAATTTGTGGTGCCCCTTCGGGGGGGAAGACAAGGCGTTCCTGTAAGAGTACTGAAGAGCGCAAGTTCAAAAACGCAATCGAGAGGGATTTCGTCTTCCGGCGGAATTATCTCATTTTCGAGGTCATGCGGAGACGCGGCAACCGACTACTATATGACACCCGCTGACACATACTGATGCAGGACCGCTTGATGACCGACGGCGAACCACTCGATTGGGATCAAATCGTTGAACTCAACGCACAACGTGTGCTTCGTGTTTCGCTTCGGATTCTGGGATCGGTGCAGGACGCCGAAGACGTTTCGCAAGATGTCTTCGCGGAAGCCTTTCGACTCAAAAAAACAACCAATATTCAGAATTGGGAAGCGTTTCTCGTGCGGCTGGCAACTTTGCGGTCGCTGGATTGCCTGCGGCGTCGTCACTCATTCGTGGAATTGCGCATTGATGACAGGATATCGAGTATAGAACCAGCCGATGAGTTGGCGGCTCGCGAGTTGGCCGACTGGCTGCGAACTTCCATTTCCGATTTACCGGATCAACAGGCAGCGGTCTTTGCGATGACGTATTTCGAGCAACTCTCGCGCGACGACATTTCCGAGGCGTTAAGTATCTCCCCGGAGGCGGTCTCAACGGCTCTCTACAAAGCACGGCAAGACTTACTGTCACAGTTGGCCGTGTTCCACCGAGGAGAAAACAAATGAGTCTTGAAAATTCCTCTCACGATCCAGTCGATCCGCAGTCGCCCTTGAAGGCCGCTGTCGAAGCGGTATTGGCCGAACCGTTCCCGGAAGATGTCGTTGAGCGTGTGAAGTTACGAGCGAAGCAGTTAGCCGCTCCGTCAAATGCAACCGTAACGCGACGTCGCGATTACAACGTGCGAGGATGGCGAATCTCCCGCGTCCGCGTCTGGGCATCGGGCATCGTGGTCGTCGCGACGGTTTTGTTGACGGCTACCGTGCTTTTGTTGGATCGTGCTGCGTATCAGTCGTTTGCTGACGTGGTGAACAGGGCAAAAGCTGATGTATTTCTTGGCGGCGACATATCTCCGAGTGTTGAAGAATTGCTCAAGTATTGGGACCAGGGATGCCAAGCGATTCATTCTTATGACGTTTTTGTGGACATGCATCAAGAAACCTACTTGGATGTCGGAAATGGATACAAGCTTCGCGAGAAGCCCCTCAAAAGTCACAGTGCTTCGCATCAGATCCTTTCCGGTGAGAAACGTCGGATCGAAACTGACATTGAAGTGCCACGCCAAACGGCGCCTTCCGTTGTGATATGGGATGGTAAATTGTCCAAGACGTATAATTCACAGGCAAAACAACTCCGTCTCGAACCGACGTTGAATTACATGGGGGTTTATATTGACTACGAGGGGCTCTATCGAAACCTCACCGGGACGATGTCCTTTATGGACGCCCTCAGACAGCGGCCTGAACTGATCGTCGAAGGAAAGGAAAAGTCGAGCTTTATTCTGTACACGCCCCCCATTTTGGGCAACTATGAATTCAGTCCATTTGGATTTCGGGTTTGGTTAGACTCGGATAAGAACTTTATGCCTGTGCGGATACAGCGCCTCCTGGACATCTCGGGTGAAGAAATCATCAGCTCGCAGAACGATACCACCGTTAAGCAAATCGAGCCCGGCGTGTGGGCGCCGGTCGAATCGATCAATTTGGCTTTTCCACCCGTTCCACGTCGCGAGTTGCCGGTGGTTAAGCCGCAGCGAACCGTAGAAACGGTCGACCTGAATCGCTCACGATTTAACATCGACGTTTCTGACTCAGCATTCGCTCTCGAAATACCGTCAGGCACGAAAGTGTATGACAAGATTTCCAATACGCATTATGTGTTCGGGTCAGCGGTCGGGGAGGCGGCTCAATACTCTCAACTCGTGGTCGAAGGGAAGGAGGACGTCGACAAGCTGAGGTCATTCGCATCCGAGGATATGCGCCCTGATCTTTCGACATCGCGAAATCCGCCGGCACCGCGAAAGACTAACCGAACCCTTACATGGTTAGTTGCCTTGAACGTCGGTGCCGTGCTCATTGCCGCGGCGATCCTTTTTGTTCGCAGAACTAGCACAAAAAACATCTGATGACAATCTGTAACAGAATCCGGGTTCCGACACGAAAGGAGTTCTCTTATGAAAAGTCTGTACCCTCGATTGGGTATACTTGCGATGACAATTATGCTCGCTACGGTTGGGACATCTGCACCGTCCGCTGACGAGAGCGATCATAACGAGGATATGCCAAGTCAACGGCAACTACTCGCAGCCGCTCTCGATGCTTACAACGCATTCATAAAAGACTTACGCGTTGGACATTCCGACGATCCAGAGCACGGCTATCAGTGGTCGCGGCGTATATTGGAGATTGAGCAAAAGATCGCGAATAATCAAGACGGACGAATTACAGCCGCGCAGGATCATCTGATGCGAATGCAAACCTTGGCAGTGATAATACGTGCTGGAGTTAAGACAGGGAAATTGCATCAGGAAGCCTCGGCCTCAGTGGAATTCTATCTCCTCGAAGCCAAGACCTTTTTAGCACGGAGAACCGAATGAGCGAATCGAAGTGGCAATATCGGCGCAGCGGAGCTGCGAAGACGTGCGTTCCCAAGCGGAGCTTGGGAACGAGGAGACGCACTGAACGATTCACGGCATCGCAGCCGGCCGCACGAATTTCGCGGCGTCCAGGACCGACCAGAGATGCATGATCCAACCGAGCCAGACGATCCAGAGCAGCGACGCCGTGACGAAGAATATTAGGGCGGCGAGCAAGCGGCCTTGCAGCAGTTGGCCGAGGCCGGGGATGAAGAAGCTGCACAACGCCGCGATCACGTTTCCTCCGGAGCCTTGTCCGTTCATCGCTTGCTCTCCTGATGTCTTTGAGCGGAATGGCTGGTCATTCCGTCATTCATACGGTCAGCGTGAGACGATGTCAATCGGGGCGTTCGCGATGGTGACACGCGCCCGGCGCAGCGGAGCTGCGAAGACTTGCGTTCCCAAGTGGAGCATGGGAACGAGGGAAATGAAAGGCACCCTCACCCCGGCCCTCTCCCGGAGGGAGAGGGA
>JBBECD010000205.1:0-14713 GCA_040881995.1 Planctomycetaceae bacterium | reverse complement strand
CCGGCGCCGGCACAACCGGGGACCGTTTTTTGCGGCGCCGATTCCGCCGCCTCGTCAGATTCCCGGGAGGTCATACAATCCATTCACCATCGGCTGAACCTGGTCGTTCTGCCAGAAACTCTTGAGTCCGATCAACAGCTTGCTGAAATTTTTAACGTCGATCGGTTTGACGAGATAGGCTTCGACCTCGAGGCTCAGGCTTTGCATCCGATCGGTTTCGTCGGTCGACGCGGTCATCACAACCACGGGGAGAGCATGCAGTTGTTCGTCCCGCCGCAATTCGGCGAGGATTTCGCGTCCATCTTTTCCCGGCAGGCCGAGATCGAGCAGCACGAGATCGGGGCGCGGTGCCTTGCTGAACTTCCCGCGTCGCCACAAAAATTCGACCGCTTCGTCACCGTCGGTCAGCCACGTCAGCCGATGTTGCAACTGCTGCTGTTTGAGCACGCCCATCAGCAGCCGGGCCGAGGTGAGGCTGTCTTCGATGAGGAGGAGTTCCATCGGTCGGCCGATGACTTCCTTGACGACTTCGAAATCGGGCGTCGAGTCGGCTTGAGACCAGTTTTGATGTGGCATAAGTTTCCTCCCGAATCGAAGACGCATCCGTTGAAGACGATTGAAAAGGTGATGAATTCGCGTCGCTCGAATTCATCGAGCCGGACAAGGTTGTGGGTTGGGATTGAAGTGCTGATGTCGCGCGGCGAGAAATTCGCGACGCAGACCCTTCGGAACTGAGCGAAAGTACGAGACGAGTTCAATGAATGACAGGCACGACGTCCGGCGGGATATATCGGGTTCGTCAATATGATTCCATCGTACCAATAATAGACCGAAATTGTGAAACCGAATCGTGAAAGAAAAAAGCAAATTCGGCAAATTTTAGAGTGCGTCCCAAGACGCCGAGATCCATTGAACAAACTGTGTGGGGAAGCCGCGATGGCTGGGATCGAGTCTTCGAGCCCCCAGCTTTCCGCGCAATCGCTGTGGGCGGTCGAAGCGACCGACCACAGCCACCCGCCATAGGATGCACCCTCGCGCGCCCGCGTCGCGAATCGGGTTTGACAGTTCTTGCCCTTGTGACTAACATCAACTCACACGGCCTCTGTGCGGCGGATTTTTTGCGACGATCGTAACATTTTCGAAGAGCACAACCCGCCGTGTCAGGTCTTAGGTTGTCCAGCGGAAGAGACGTGCAGTCTGATGTCGGGCCGCACAAATTCGGCCATGTGTGCCTCACCTCGTTGATTGCAGCGGTGTGAGGTTTTTTTGTGGGAGCATGATATGTCGGCCCGTCGTCTGAACAAAAACGGAATCGCTCTCCTGTGCGGTATCGCGCTTTTCGCCGGTGGATTTCTCTTCTTGAACCTCAATGCCGCCGACGGAAAGCCCGATAAAAAAGAGGACAAGGCGCTGTCGGAATTCATGCGAGAAAAACTCGCCGCTTCGAACAAAATTCTCGAAGGCATGTGCACCGAGGATTTCAAGCTGATCGAAGAAGGAGCGGCGAAGCTGCAGGAACTCAGCCAGGCCGAGAAATGGCGCATCTCGAACGACGTGATGTACAAGCAGCACAGTGCCGAATTCAGCCGCATCGCCGCTCAGCTCCAGAAGCAGGCGAAGGAAGGGAACCTCGAAGGCTCCGCCCTCGCGTGGCTGCAAGCCACGATGAGCTGCATCGAATGCCACAAATTCGTGAGATCGACGCTGATCGCGGAGAAATAGTCCAGAGTCGAGGGTCCAGAGTCCAGAGCCAGAGGAAGAACTTAGACGAGCCGCGGAGGCTTTTGCGAAGCATAGCCCTTCACCCATACCCCGCGAAACGGAAGCTTCAAAGAAGTGCGTATGCAATGGGAGCATGAGAACGAGCGCGACTAAATCGGTCTTGAATCGATGACTTTTTCTGGCTCTCGACCCTGGACTCTGGACCCTCGACTCAAAAAGGGTAGCCGGACGGGGTCCGATCCGGTTATGATCATAGTCTCGAAGGACATGATCATGAACCCGCGATTCCTGAAGAATACAGCATTATGCCGGCCGGGCGAACATCGGCTTTCGCGCCGGCGGATGTTGGGAACCGTTGTCGCCGGAGCGGCGGGACTCAGTCTCAGTCGCCTGCTCGAACCCGCCGTCGCCGAAGAATTGCGCCAAAACGACAAGCAGGTGATTCTCATCTGGCTCGACGGCGGCATGAGCCAGCTCGAAAGCTGGGATCCCAAGCCTAACACGCAATTCGGCGGGCCGTTCCGGGCGATCCCGACGTCGGTCCCGGGCATCGAAGTCTGCGAACTGCTGAAGAATACCGCGAAGCAGATGCATCATCTCGCCGTGCTCCGCAGCGTCTGCACGCAGGATAACAGCCACTCGGCGGGGGTGGCCCGCATCAATCGGGGCGATCCGAAAGACCGCGGCGTCGTGTACCCCTTTCTCGGGTCCGCCGTCGCCAAACTGCTCGGGCCGACCAGCAGCGGCATGCCCCCTTACATCTGGATCAAACCGTACAGCGGCGGATTCAAAGCGAGCGACGCCGGTTTCCTGGGCGCCAAGTACGGAGCCCTCGCGCTCGGCGACGGCAAACCGCCCGAGAATCTATTGCTCAACGCGTCGATCTCCGTCGCAGACAACGAACTCCGCAACGAACTCCGGGCGCGGTTCAACGAGCGCTACGCCGTCGGCCGCCGCAAGGAACGGACCGAGGCGAACAGCTACGTCTACGACCTTGCACAAACGCTAATGCGCCGCGAAGAACTCTTCGACGAATCGACCCTTAGCGACCGCGACCGCGAACGTTACGGCACGCACGAACTCGGCCGGCATCTCCTGCTCGCCCGCAAGATGGCCGAATCGGGCGTGCGGTTCGTCAAAGTCAATTCGTATCACTGGGACAGTCACGGCGACAACTTCAACGCCTGCGACAGCTTGATTCCGCAATTCGACAAGCCGTTCGCCGCGCTGATTGAAGATTTGGCCGAACGGGGCATGATGGAAAAAGTGCTGGTGATCGTGATGAGCGAATTCGGCCGCACGCCGAAGATCAACTCGCACGTCGGCCGCGACCATTGGCCCGAGGCGTGGTCGATCGCGATGGGGGGAGCGGGCATCAAGAAAGGGATCGTCTCCGGCAAGACGAACGCAGAAGGAACGTTCGTCGACGGCCCCGAACACGACATCGGCCATCTGTTTCACACGTGGTTCAAGACGCTCGGCGTTCCTCCGGAACAGATGGAATACGACAACCAAGGCCAACCCTTGCCGGTCGCCAACGAAACGTGCGGCCCGATTGAAGAACTGCTCGCTTGATCGGTGAAGAGATGAAAGTAGGAGTACAGCCTCGCGGCGGGTGGCACTGGCGGCTTGTCCGCCAGTGTGAATGTTCAAAAGACTTGCGGGAGAAAACCTGATGGACGGCGCGGCGTTGCTCGCACAATTTGAGCCTAAACCGACGGGGATCGTCGTGGAGCACCCGCGACAACTCTTTCAGGCCCGGATCAGCCCGTGCGGCAAGTATCTTATCGCCAGCGGCTACGACGCCGCCGTCGAGCGCTGGGACATCACCGGCGACGAGATCAAACCGCTTAATCCCCTGCTCGGACACCATGCGTGGGTGCAATGTCTGGCGTTCGTCCCCGGCACCGAACGCATCGTCACCGCCGATTCATGGGGACAGCTTGCCGTCTGGCCGTACATTGATGAAGCCCTCGCGCCGATCTGGAAAAACGATACGGCTCACGACGGTTGGATTCGCGCCCTCGCCGTCAGTCCCGACGGAAAAACGATCGCGACGGGAGGCAACGATTTAACGGTCCGCTTGTGGTCGACGGACGACGGTTCGCTACAGAAGGAGTTGCCGCATCCCGATAAAGTTTTCAGTCTCGCGTTTCATCCGGCAGGAATGTCGCTTGCCTCCGGCGATTTGAAGGGGATCATCCGCGATTGGGACATCGCAGCAGGGACGGTCAAGCGCGAACTCGATGCCAGGGTGTTGTATCAGTTCGATCGCATTCAGGAATGCGGCGGCGTGCGGCAGCTTGCATTTGGCGCCGCGGGCAAACAGCTCGTCTGTGCCGGACAAAAAACGCCCGGCGGCGGATTTTCGACGGGGTTTCCCTGTGCGCTGCTTTATGACTGGGAGGCGGGGCAACTCCTTCAGGAGATGCAGGTCGGCGCGAACGATGACGGCATCGCCTACGATGCGTTGATTCATCCCGCCGGGTTCGTGATGGCGACGTCGTGTGCGTTTCCCGGAAAAGGACACGTCTGGTTCTGGAAGCCGGGCGAGGAAAAACCGTTCTATCAGAGCAATGCGATTCCCAACGGCCGCAGCCTGAGCCTGCATCCCGACGGCCGCCGCTTGGCACTGTTGGTCTCCGTTTCCCCCAACGGCAACGGCCGCCAACTCGTCGACGGCGTATATCAGGGAGGCTCATCGAAGATTCACATCCTCGACTACGCCCCCGCCGAAGCCGCCCGCCCCGCGAGTTCGTGATCGAATTCTCCCTCGTTCCCCCTCGTTCCCAAGCTCCGCTTGGGAACGCACGTCTTCGAAGCTCCGCTTCGCATTCGCAGGTAGACAATCATGACGCGAACACGCTACAAAATCGTCGAGATGGAATATCCCTATTTCATGACCTGTACGATTAACGGCTGGATATGTCGACGATCCCTTGCATTGGCGCTTGTCGAGCGCACGGAATTACGCGAGGCTTCCGGGACTGATTGATGTGATTACTGATTGGAAGTGACTGCCGGATTGTTAGTTGTTTTGCGCGTCGGGGAAGCGGAGCTTCAAGACTTGCGTTCCCAAGCGGAGCTTGGGAACGAGGAAAAATACCAATTTGTGGAGTCCTTCGTGTCGCATAAATTTCAAGTCCATCTCTCGGGGTTGATCAATCTTCTCTCGAATCACCTTTACAGCGGGCCCGAAGTTTTCGTTCGCGAACTGTTGCAGAACGGCGTCGACGCCATTCGCGCCCGGCAACTGAAAGAACCGAGATTTGCCGGCAAAATGACGCTCGAATTGAGCAAGCCCGTCAAAGGCGTCCCCACCATCACCTTCATGGACAACGGCGTGGGACTGACCGAAGACGAAGTGCACCGCTTTCTCGCGATCATCGGCGAGAGTTCCAAGCGAGCCGATGCGGGAGAACGGCCGACCGATTTCATCGGGCAATTCGGCATCGGGCTCCTGTCATGTTTTCTCGTCAGCGATGAGATCGTCGTCGTGTCGCGATCGATGACCGGAACTCCCGCCGTCGAATGGCGCGGCAAGCCTGATGGGACGTATCAGCTCAAAACCCTCGACGCCGATCTCGACGCGGGGACGCAGGTCTTTCTCCGCTGCAAACCCGGCTCCGAGGAATTCTTCGACGCCGAGAGATTAACGGAACTCGCGCGGCATTACGGCGGACTTTTGCCGTTCCCCATCACCGTCGTCAGCAACAGCGGGTCAGACGTCATCAACACCGACGAACTCCCCTGGAAAGAATCGTCGGCCAATCCGCGGACGCGGCAGAAAAACTGGATGAAGTTCGGCCAAGATTTATTCGGCATGAAATTCCTCGATGCGATTCCGCTGATGTCGCAAGCGGGCGAAGCGGAAGGTCTGGCCTTCGTGTTGCCGCACAGCCCGAGCCTGTCGGCCAAAAGGAGCGACCGCGTGTATCTCAAGCGGATGCTGCTCTCTGAATCGGCCGACAAGCTGCTCCCCGACTGGGCGTTCTTCGTCAAAGCGATCGTCAACGCCAACGACTTACGGCCAACCGCGTCGCGAGAATCGTTTTACGAAGATCAAAAACTCGAACAGGCGCGCGAAGAACTCGGCGAATGTCTGCGGCGATATCTGGTCGACCTCTCGCGAAATCAGCCAGAGAAATTCCGCAAGCTGCTCGGCGTGCATCAACTCGCCATCGAAGCCCTGGCGGCGGCGGATGACGATTGCTTCCGCTTGTTCATCGAATGGCTGCCGTTCGAAACGGCGGAAGGCCGGATGACGCTCCCCGAATATCTCGCGCGGCACGACGTGGTGCGTTACATTCCCGACCTCGATCAATTCCGGCAGATATCGCGCATCGCCGCCGCGCAGGGAATCGGCGTCGTCAACGGCGGTTATGTGTATTCGACTGACCTCTTGGAAAAATTCGCCGAACTCAATCCCGACGTGCAGGTCATACCGGTCGAATCGTCTGAAGTGGCTCATGCCCTCGAAGATCTCACCGAAGCCGAACAGGATGCCGCCGAAGTTTTTCTGCAGACGGCCGAGTCGGCATTACGCTCGTATCGCTGCGCGGTCGATTTGCGCAAGTTTCGGCCGAGCGAACTGACGAGTTTATACAGCATCAATTCGGAAGGGCGATTCTTGCGGTCGCTCGAACAATCGCAAGAGGCGGCCGATTCGATGTGGTCGGGCGTGCTCAACAATCTCGCCGGTTCGTCGTCGGCATCGGCAGCATCGCGGGCCACGCTCTGTTTCAATCAAGCGAACCCTCTCATTCAACGGCTGGTGACGCTGGGAAAACAGCCGGCCGTCCGCCCCGCCGTGCAGATGTTATACGTGCAGGCGCTGTTGATGGCGCATCAGCCGCTCAGTTCGAAGGAATGGAAGCTCTTCAACGAGGGCCTGCTGACATTCGTCGAATCGGGACTGTCGACGTAAGAAATCACCCTCTCGTCACGAGCCAGTTTTTTTGAGAACGATTATGAACGATGAACTTCCCGACGATCCGCGGTCCGCCGTCGATGAATTGATGGAGCAGGCGTACGAATTCGAACATGGCTCGACGCAAATCGCGCTCATCGAAGAAGCGGTGCGCATGGCCGATCTGTCGGGCGATCCCGATCTGGCGTTCGGAATCCGTCAGGAACTGATCGACGCCTCGACGATGGGAGGCCGCCCCGATTTGGCGCTGGTCGCCTTCACCTGGTGTCTGGCGCAATTCGACAAGAATCCGCAGGACTACGACGCACACGGCATACTCTGGAAGTACAAATGGATTCTGGCGTCGCTCGCCGAGTTTCCTCAACTGACGCGCGAGCAGATCGACGCCGCGGCGAACGACATGGAACAGCGGACCGTCAATGAAGGTTACACGCGTCATGCGGTGGAAACGATGCGCTGGAAACTGGCGATGGATTTCGGCGATCACGATGAGATGCAGCGAATCTACGAACGCACGCGGAAGATCCGCCGCGACGCGTTGAGCGACTGCAAAGCCTGCGTGCAAAATTGCACCGTCGAACATTACATGCTGCTGGGAAAACCGAAACTCGCCCTCCGCTCGGCCGAGCCGATTCTCAGCGGCCGCATGGGGTGCAGCGAGATCCCCGAGATCACCTACGGCGGCGTTTTGCGTCCATTGTTTCAACTCGATCGCCTCGATGAAGCCATGACGACGCATCTGAAAGGTTACAGACTCGTCGCGCGCAACCCGGAATTCATCGACACCGTCGCCGAGCATCTGCGGTTTCTCGTCATGACCGGGAACGACGGCAAGGCCCTGCAACTGATCTCGCGGCATCTGCCGGCGGCGCTCGCGAATCCGTCGCTGCTCAAGCGATTGCGTTTTTTCTTCGCGACGGTGCAGGCTTTTCTGGCGCTGGAAGCTAAGGGGCAGGAGTCGGTCAAGCTGCGTCTGCCGCCCGGTTCGTCGTTCACGCGGGCCGAGGGAGTGTACCCGGCCGGCGAACTCCGCCAGGAATTCGAAGACGCCGCCCGCGAACTGGCGATGCAGTTCGACGAACGCAACGGCAATTCGTATTATCAGAATTTCCTGGAGAAACTTCGCGAAACGCCCAAACAAATCAAACCGTTCTCGGCACCGGCGCGGAAGCGGAAGCCGCAAGAAAACGACGAGTAAAGTCGGCGACCGCGCGCGAGAGTCTTCACCGCCCGCTCGCGACGGAGCCGGACGTCACAACAAATTGTACTGCCGCAACAGCGCCTGCGGCTGGGGGTCGCGGCCGCGGAATTCCCGGAACAATTCGAGCGGATGCCGGCTGCCCCCCGTCGCGAGAATCGAGTCGCGAAACTTGCGGCCCATCTGTCGCACCGCTTCCTCGTTGTCGAGACCCGCTTCCTCGAACGCTGCAAACGCATCGGCACTCAGCACCTCAGCCCATTTGTAGCTGTAATAGCCCGCCGAGTATCCCCCGGAAAAAATGTGCTGGAACGAACACAGAAATCGATCTTCGGGCAGCACCGGCAAGACAGACGTCTTCTCGGCGATGCGGCGTTCGACATCGAACACGCTCTCCGCGCCCCCCGGTTGATAGGTCGTGTGCAGTTCCATGTCGGTCATGCCGAATAGCAGTTGACGCAGCATCATCGTCCCCGCGCGGTACGTCCGCGAGGCGACGATTTTTTCGAAGAGTTCTTCGGGAAGCGGCTCGCCGGTGTCGACGTGCGACGTCATCCCCATCAGCGTCGGGCGATGATAACACCAGTTCTCCATGAACTGGCTGGGGAGTTCGACGGCGTCCCATTCGACGCCGCTGATTCCCGCGGCGTCGGGTTCATCGACCCTCGTCAGCATGTGCTGCAAGCCGTGGCCGAATTCGTGAAACAACGTCTCGACTTCGCGGAACGTCATCAGCGAAGGCTTCTTGCCGACCGGCGGCGTCGAATTGCAGACGAGATGGGCCACGGGATGGCGGACCTTGCCGTCGATCCGCCGGCGCCCAAGGCAATCATCCATCCACGCGCCTCCCCGTTTGTCGGCGGGACGCGAATAGGGATCGAGATAAAATGCGGCGATCGGTTCGCCGCTCTCGTCGGCGATGCGGAAGAACCGCACGTCGCGATGCCAGATCGGGGCTTCGCCGTCGTCGTCGGTCACCGTAATGCCGAAGAGCTTGTGCACGAGCCCGAACAATCCTTCAAGCACGCGCGGCAACGGAAAATACGGCCGGAGTTGTTCGTCGGTGTACGCATACCGCGATTCGCGCAGACGTTCGGCCCAGAAGGGAACATCCCAATACATGAGTTTTTCGGCAACGCCGTTCTCGCGGGCCAGCGCGGCGACTTCTTCGAGATCTTTTTGTCCCGACGTCCACGACGCCTGGCGCAGCGTTTCGAACATCTCCTGCACTTTGTCGACGGTCCCCGCCATTTTCGTCGCGAGGCTGATTTCGGCGTAGTTGCGGTAACCGAGCAGCGACGCCTCTTCTTGCCGCAGCGTCAGAATTTTCGTGATCAATGGCGTGTTATCCAATTCGCCGCTCGAAGCCCGCGTGATGAACGCGCGGTACATTTTTTCTCGCAGATCGGAACGCCGGCAATGCTGCATGAAAGGGCCGAAACTCGGGTTGTCGAGCGTGAACCGCCACGGACCCTTTTCGGGAGTGGCTTCGACCCGTTGTTCGGGTTTATGCGGCTTTTGGCGTTTCGATTGCCGGGCGGCGGATTTCTCTTCCGCTTCCTTGTCGGCTTGATCCTGTTGAGCGTCGTTGTACGATTGAGCCGCGAGCTGCTTGAGACTGTCGGGCATCCCGTCGACGTCCTGGGGATCGGTCAAAATCAGCTCGAACGCTTTGGTGGCGTCGAGCACGTGATTGGAGAACGTCGTGCTGATCTTCGAAAGTTCCTGCGCGATGGCGTTGAAGCGTTCGCGCTTTTCGCCGGTGAGCCCGATGCCCGCGAGTTCGGCGTTGAGCAGGCGTTTTTCGATGATCCGTTGGCGCGTCGGGTTGAGCGAATCCCACTCCGACGATTCGCGCAGTTCTTTCAGACAATGGAACAATTTCTCGTTCTGCTTCACTTTCAGCCAGAACGAAACGACCTCGGGCAACACCGTATCGTAGGCTTCGCGCAGTTCGCTCGAATTCTTCACCCCGAACAGATGGCCGACCGGTCCCCACGCATACTCGAACGGCAGTTCGAGGGCTTCGAGACGTTCGATTAATCCCGCCCACGTCGGCTCGGCGGACTGCTCGATCTCGGCGAGGGTTTTTTCCGCATCAGCCAGCACCTGCCGCACCGCGGGAACGACATGCTCGGGCGTAATCTTATCAAACGGCGGCAAACCGCTGCGCACCATGAGGGGGTTATCGGCGAGGGATGACTTGTCAATCATCGAACATCCTTTTTAATTTAAGGATGAGGGATGAAGGATGAGGGATGAGTAAGACATGCAATACACCGGGTTCGCATCTCTTACTCTGACTCATCCTTCATCCTTCATCCTTTTTTTAGATCAGTTTTTTCGCGAAATCGAACGCCACGGCGACGGTGAACGTGCCGTAGAATAGCGCGCATGTTATCAAGCCGAGGCGGCGGAACCAACCGGGTTGCAGTTCCGGAGGGAGCAAACGGGTATTCACCCGATAGACCTGCACGGCGGCCAGCGTGAGAATAAATCCCGCGATAGTTCCCAGAATTTTGAACAGATCCATCGCCGAACCCGAACGAAAGACGAGCAATCCCCACACCGTGCAGATGCCGAGCAGGCCGTAGTAGACCGTTTGAATGCGGCCCGATTTCCAGTTGCGCACACGGCGGCTGGCGACCCACAACGTATCGGTCATCGTGCGGACCAGAATATCGGTATTGCCGAGATGGGTCGAAAAGAGAATCCAGAATCCGTTGAGCAGGCCGAGATACCACAGTCCGCTCCAGTAGTTGTCGGCGAGAAACTTGGCCTGATAGGCTCCCGCGCCCAGTCCGTCCATCTTGCTCCCCGCGGGCATGATTTCCGTGGCGAGATTGACGTTGAGGTACATGCCGACGAAACAGCCGAGTCCCCACAACCAGACCTGGTCGGCGACGACGTAGCGATTCCACGTTTTCCAGCGACGCAAGTTTTCGCTGGTGATCGGGAAGACGTTGCCGATGTGCGAAAGTTTGACGTGCTCTCCGCCGAAGGCACTGGGAATTGTCCCGACGGTTCCTCCCATGCCGAAGCCTTTATCGCGAATCCAATTCGAAATCGTGAGGTTCCCGATCCCGCCCGATCCCGCAGTGGCGGCGAACGTCCCCAACAGCAGCAAGTCAACGGTATCGGGAAGATATCCGAACTGGAAAAATCCCTGAAACGTCTCCCACGAATGCGCGGCGGGAATGAAACGGATGTTGACGGCAATCAAAAAAATAAAGATGTACGCGATCATGGCCCACGAGATGCGTTCGAGCATCCGCTCGATCGTCCCGCCGAATAACAAGAGAGTTGCGGTGCCGAGAATAATGACGGCCGCGACAATGTGCACGATATATTGCTGGTCGGCTGCAGGAATCGCACCGAGATAACCCGCCATCAGCACAGTGGCCGCCGCCGAGGCGAGCGCCGGCGCTCCGAGTTGAGCGATCGTCAAGATCGTATACAGCCCGCCCCAGAAGCGGGAGCCGGGCTTGAGTCGCATGATGCCGGTCACGATCGGTTCGCCGGTGTAGAGCGTGTAACGGATCACTTCGAGATTGAAGATGAGCTGCAAGAAGATGCTGACGGTGGCGATCCACAAGATGCCGAGGCCGAATTTGACGGTCGCCGCGGGACCGGCGAGCCATTCGCCGCCGCCGATCGACGCCGCCAGCAGAATTGCACCGGGGCCGATCGTGCGCATCACGTTGCGGAACGAATACGGCAGCGGTTCGGGGAGTTCCGCCTTCCCCCAATCGGGGAGTCGGCCGGGCTTCAAATGTTCGTGTGCGTCGATATCCACGGGGGTTGAACTCATCAGCGGCAGTTCCTGTTGGTCTCGATAAACAGAAAATCGACGGGTGGATTTGTGCCGTCGAGAATAACAGATTGTCGCGTCGTTTGTAACCGGCTCGCGGGGCGAAAGGCTGTTGTGACGGCACCGAACGTGGTATGGTGGACGAGCCGAAAGTCGAGAGACACGAGTCCGGAGCCGGACGGGAAAGACAAGAATTTCGCGCGGGGTCAAACATGGCGAAAACGTATCGGGCCGCGGTGATTGGTGCGACGAAACGGGGGGACTACGGGCACGGTCTCGACACCGCGTTTTTCGAAAACTCGCGTGTCGAACTCGTCGCCGTCGCCGATGCCGATCCGCAGGGGCGCGAACGAGCGGCGGCGAAATTAAAGATTTCACGCACCTACGCCGACTATCGCGAGATGCTCGCGCAGGAACAGCCCGATCTCGTGGCGATCGGCCCGCGATGGGTGAACAACCGCGTAGACATGCTGACCGCCGCGGCGAACGCGGGATGCCACATCTACTGCGAGAAACCGTTCGCCGGCCGGCTGGAAGACGTCGACGCCATCGTGACGGCGTGTGAAGCCGGGGGCGTCAAACTGCAAATGGCGCATCAGTTTCGCGCCATGCCCCCGGTCGTTAAGGCGCTGGCGAATCTTCGTGAAGGAACATACGGAAAGCTATTGCGGCTGCACGCCCGGCCCAAGGACGATCATCGCGGCGGCGGTGAGGAGTTGATCGTACACGGCACGCATCTGTTCGACCTGATGATCGCCGCCGCCGGTCGGCCGGCGTGGGTTTCCGCAAGAATCACGATGGATGAACGGGACGTCGTGAAAAGCGACGCGCGGTCCGGGGCCGAGCCGGTCGGTCCGATCGCCGGGAATGCCTGCTCGGTGCAATTCGGTTTTGACAACGGGGTGACCGGGTTCTTCGAATCGATCGCGAATCAGCATCGCACCGACCGTGAGTCGTATTATGGATTGCTGCTCGAATGTGAGAACGCATTGCTGCATATTCGCCGGTTGGGCGATGTATTCGTCTACCCCGCTCCGCTCGTGCTGCCCGAAGACGAAAAACGGTCGTGGGAGAAAATCTGGATTCCGGAGTGGCATTTCACTCCCGAACATCAGCCGCAGAACTTGAACAACTGGCTCGACCGCGGCAACAAGATTCTCGTCGCCGATCTTCTCGACGCGATTGAAGAAGACCGCGCCCCGCTCTCGTCGCTCGATCACGCCCGGTTGATCGCGGAGATGATTCAAGGGGCATACGCGTCGCATTTCGCCGGCGGAGCGCGGCAAGCATTGCCGCTGGCGGAGCGCCGACATCCGCTGGAAATCGATTAGCCGCGACGCGCAGGGCTTCCGTCGACTCTTGACTATTTCAACGGCCCCACGAGTTCGATGAGGTTGCCGTCGGGGTCGCGGACGCAGGCGAGGGAAATTTCTTGGGGGAATCCTTCGGGGAGACCGGAGGGGCCGTTGGCGATCGGCTTGACGCCGTGGCTTTCCGCCCGTTTCAGCGATGCCGAGAGGTCGGTGACGAAGACGGTCAGATAACGCACGCCGTACGACGAGTGAATGTAATCGTTGTTGATTTTCTTGCCGGCGGCATCGGGGAAGTGCATCAACTTGATCTTGGTGGCGGTTTCGTCGTCACCCAACACCAGCACGTGTACATGAAAGGGTTTATTGTTCGACAGGCCGACTGCACCCGCGAACTCGGCGGGGACGTCGAAGCCGTCGAGTTCGGTCGCGCCGATGACGTCCTTATAGAACGCGACCGACTTGTCGATATCGCTGACCACGATCCCGAAATCGACCGTGGTGCGGCCGAATCCGACTTCGATATTGTCGGCCTGTGAATTCCAGCCGACCATCCCGGCAACCAACAGACCGAATAACACCGCGAGGTAATGAGTCTTCTGTGCGCCCTTGCCGTTCGTCATGTTTGGATCCTTTACTAATGGTGTTATGGGAGAGGGAAGTTGACTGGCAACTGATTTGTAGCCGATCGCGCCATGGGTAGTCCAGGGTCCAGAGTCCAGAGTCCAGAGTCCAGGGTCGAGGGCCAGAGGCAGATACTGGTCGGGACGGTTAGCCTTTCTGGCCCTGGACTCTGGTCCCTCGACCTTTAGATCACGAAATCGGTTTCGCGGCCGAGGATGCGGTCGATGAGATCTTGCGGGAATTCGCAGGCGGTCGCGGTATCGCTGGCCAGGTCGGTCGGATTGATGCCGCAGTACACCGACCACGGGCCGAGGTGCCGCCAGCGGCCGGCTCGCCTCGGTTCGTTCGGCATCACCGGCGTCGTGCAGCGGTTGCAACTGATCGTCGGATATCCCTGTTCGTGCAGCGGATTGACGATGACGTTGTTCGTTTTGATGTATTCGGCGAGTTGTTCGTCGTTCACATTCACCAGCGGATTAATGCGGACGCAGTTCATCTGCGGATCGACGGCGAGGATCGGGCACTGGCTGCGTTTTCCCCCTTCGCTGCGGCGCAGGCTGCCGATCATGGCGTCGTATTGTCCTTTGGCGTTAAGCATGGGAATCGTTTTCCGCATGTGGCAGCATTCTTTCTGTCCTTCGGGGGTCAGGTACAGAATGCCGAATTCGCGGGATTGCTCTTCCATCGTTTTCTCGGGCATCAAGGTGACGACGTTGAGGCCGTATTCTTTGATGACGCGATCGCGGGTATCGAGCGTTTCTTGAAACGAGACGCCGGTGTCGACGAACAGCACGTTGATTTTAACGCCGAGGTTGTGCAGCATGTGGCAGATGACCGTCCCCGCCTCCTGCATGGCGGATAACGCGGCCAGCCGAGGTCCGAAGACGGAGACGCCCCATTCGATGAGTTCTTGCGGGGTGCGTTCCTCGAAGGTGGTATTCAGGTCGGCCAAATCGGCTTGGGTTAAACGTACCATTCAGTATAGTCCTTGTGTTTTTTCTCCCTCTCCCTCCGGGAGAGGTCCGGCGTGAGGGGGAGTTTGAAAGATGAGGGATGAGTCAGAAAAAAATGTGATTGGCTTTCCCTCATCCTTCATCCTTTTCTTCAAAGGCACCCTC
>JBBECD010000204.1:38165-73405 GCA_040881995.1 Planctomycetaceae bacterium | reverse complement strand
ATTCAGCATAAATTCACAAGCCCTCTTTCTCAAAACTTTCTCGTAAAGTGCAGCCCTCGGGAGAGGGCCGGGGTGAGGGTGCCTTTATTCCTCGTCTTGTAGGGTGGTGTCGAGCGGCAGTCTTGCCACGCTGACCCACCGCAATAAAACCTCGACGGCGGGTCAGCGCGACGTTCCGTCGCTCGACACCACCCTACAATTCAATTTTTCTTCAACAATTCTCTTGTGCTTTCCGCCGTCATGTTCGGGTAACACTCATCATTCACCAGCACGCAGGGAGCGCCTTCGCACACGCCGAGACATTCGGCGAACTCCAAAGTTACCGACCCGTCGGCGCTGGTTTCTCCCGGCTTCAGACCCAGGTCGCGGCAGACGTCCGCCAGCAGTTCTTCGCCGCCGCGCAGCATGCATGAAATGCTGCGGCAGACCCAGACTCGTTTCTTGCCGAGCGGAGCTTTCTCATCGCGGAAAAATCCGTAAAACGACATGGTGTCGTGCACTTCCGCGGGGTGCAGTTCGAGCATCGCGGCGATCTCGCGAACGGCCTCGGTCGACACCTGCCGCATGGCATCCTGCACGATGTGCAGCGCGGGCAGCGTGACGGCCCGTTTGTTCGGATACTTCGGAAACTCCGCCCGAATCCGCTCCTTGATTTCGTCGCTTAAAACGCTCATTAATACGACTCCACTATGATCTCGATTCCATGACCGCCGATACGCGGAAATGAAATCATTTTTTCATGCCAAGGCGAGAAAAAGAAAATCGAACCATTCCGATCGTTTCAATTCAACTTTGCGCTTTCGCGCCTTTTCGTGACATCTCATCTTTTGTTGTCTTATCGATCCAACTCCGCAGCGATGATGTTCAGACTCCCCAGAACCGCGACCACGTCGCTCAGCGTGTGCCCCTTCATCATGTGCGGGAAAACGCTGAAATGAATGAACGACGGCGGCCGTGTGCGGGCCCGATAGGCATTCGGCTTGCCGTCGCTAACGATATAAAATCCCAGTTCGCCGTTCGGGGATTCGGTCGCGGCGTAAAGTTCTTCGATCGGGGGAATGAAACCGCGGTTGGGCATCATGATTTCGAAATGCTGAATCAGCCCTTCGATGCTGCGGTACACGTCGGTCTTCGCCGGCAGCACGGCTTTCCCCTCGGGATCGACGTTGATCGGCCCGCTGGGAATGTTCTCGATCGCCTGCGTGATGATGTGGACGCTCTCCATCAACTCCTGCATGCGGACCAGGTAGCGGGCATAACAGTCCCCCTCTTTCGCACACACGATCTGAAAATCGAAATCGGCGTACGCCAGATACGGATCGTCCTTCCGCAGATCGCGGACGACGCCGCTCGCACGGGCCAGCGGTCCGGTGACGCTGTAATTGACGGCGTCCTCGCGGCTGAGCACGCCGATCCCTTTGGTCCGGTCGATGAAAATACGGTTGCGGGTCAGCAGGCGATGAATTTCGGCATGCGTTTTGGGAAACTGTTTAATGAAATCGCGAACGCGATCGACCCAGTCGAGGTCGACGTCGTAGAGCATGCCGCCGACGCGGGTAAAACTGGAATGAAACCGCTGTCCGGAGGCATATTCGCAGATATCGTAAATCAATTCCCGCTGCTGAAACGCGTACAAAAAGACGGTAAACGCTCCCAGATCAAGCCCCGTCGTGCCGACGTTCAGCAAATGGTCGTGCAGCCGCATCAGTTCGGCGAGAATCGTCCGCACGTATTTGCAGCGGGGAGTCAACTCGATCCCCATCAGTTTTTCGACCGTATGATGCCAGGCGACTTCGTTCGCCAGCGGCGAAATATAGTTCATCCGGTCGACGATGGTGACGTACTGATTGTAGCTGAGATCTTCGGCGAGCTTCTCGAAACCGCTATGCAGAAAGCCGATATCGGGAATGGCGTGCACGACCCGCTCTCCGTCGAGCGTCAGAATCAACCGCAGCGTGGTATGCGTCGCGGGATGTTGCGGCCCGAAGTTGAGCGTCCACAGATACTCCTTATCCGTCGCGTTGGCCGTCGCCAGTTCCGATATTGTGAAAGGCATGTCAGCGAGCCTTCAGATGATGTCGCACTGTCAAAATCAAAATGTCAATGGTCAAAACGCGAAACGGCGTTTAGCTTTCCGCGCGGGTGATCACGGGGAAATTATGCCGTTCGCCTCGCCCTCGCAAGGGGTAATCCTTTCGCAGCGGAAACGCCGTGAATTCTTCAGGCATCAGAATTCGCCGCAGGTCGGGGTGTCCCTTGAAAGCGATGCCGAACATATCGAAGACTTCCCGTTCGAGCCAGTCCGCTCCGCGCCACAGCGAATAGACGCTGGGCAACTGCGGGTCGGGCTCGTTGATCAACGTCTTGACGATCAGCCGTGCGCCGGTTTGCGTATTGAGCAAAATATAGACGACGCCGTATCGGTCGACGGCATCGGGAAATTCGAGATAATCGACCGCCGTGATGTCGGTGAGTTGATCGAAACCGGCGTCGTTTTTCAGGTACGTGAGAGCCGCCAGCAGACGATCCGCCGAAACGACCACACGGCGGTTATCGCGAAATTGACTGAATTCGAAGGAATTCGCTCCGAATTTCTCCGTCAGTTGTTCTTCGATGTTCATCAACGATGATCCTTCGAATTGTCGGAGTACAGGCTTTACCCTGTTTCAAGACAGCCTAAAGGCTGTACTCCGACGAAGAGACTCACAGCATCTCAATTAACGTCCGTTCTACTTTTCATCCGTCTGAGTCAGCCTCTGCTCTTCCCGGCTGCGGCGAATCTCCTCCGCTTCCATCGGCAGCGGGCCTTCCGGCAACGTCCGCTTGGCGAACTCGTGACCGGTGAACGTGCCGGTCTTCATGATTTTTTCTTGCAGTTCGATCAGCCCGCGCAGCAGTTGCTCGGGACGCGGCGGGCATCCCGGCACGTACAAGTCGACGGGAATAAACCGATCGACCCCCTGCACGACGGCGTAGGTATCGAACACCCCGCCCGTACAGGCACAGGCCCCCATCGAGATGCACCATTTCGGCTCGGGCATCTGCAGCCAGATGCGCTGCAGCACCGGCAACATTTTCATGACCACCCGTCCCGCGACGATGAGCAAGTCGCACTGCCGCGGACTGAATCGCATCACTTCGGCGCCGAAGCGGGCAATATCGTGCCGCGATGCGCCGGTCGCCATCAGTTCGATGCCGCAACAGGCCGTCGCAAAGGGCATCGGCCACAAACTATTCGAGCGCGCCCAGTTGGCGGCGGCGTCGAGTTGAGTCATAAACACATTTTCCGGCAGTTCTACCGCCATCGGAAGACTCCCTTCCGCCATGCATAAACATAGGCGATGATGAGGGTCGCCATGAACACCAGCATCACGCCGAACACCAGATCGCCCAACGCGGGATCGATGCCGTTAGGACCGGCGTAAGCACTGACCGCCCAGGGATACAAAAAGAGCAGTTCCACGTCGAAAACCAGAAACAAAATGGCGACCAGATAGAACTTCACGTCGAACGGCTGACGCGCGTCGCCGATCGGGTCCATTCCCGATTCGTACGGCATCTGCTTGACGGCCGTTTTCTTGCGGGGACCGATCGTGTGCGCGAGAATCAGGTTCGTGATCACGAACCCGATCAGGACGACGATGTAGATCAGCACGGGCTGAAACGTCGCAAGTTCACTGTCCATTCTGTCGAGTTTCCTCAATGTCTATTGTAGCGGGAGACGCCATCGATCCAATGCATCCCGCTGCCGACCGTCCGCATAGGAGCCGGCATGGTATGCGATGACCGATTTGCGTGCAAGCCGTGCTATGCCAGCAGTTTGTAATTCCGAAACCCGCGAAGAGAATCCTCATTTTTGAGAAAAAATCAGTTTTCGACACCGATATTGGCTTTGACTTTCCCCCAAAATACAATCGGCTGGCGTTTGTCGCCGCCAAAACGGGTTTCGCATCTCTCAAACTCTGTTAAGATGGGATGCGGACGGACGTTACTTTTCCTTTAGCTCGATGAATCAACAGCAATTCGCAACCGTTCGAAGTGAGATTCACATGAATGCCATGTCTTGTCGTCCCATCAGGCCGTTGTACATCGCGTCCTTGGGCGTCGTTTTCGCGACGGCGGTTTTGCTGATGCACGAGAACGCCGGAAACTCCGCACCACCCCGTTCTGGTCCGCCCGCAACGGCAGTTCCCGCCGACGTCGATCGCAGCCCCAACGCGCTGGCCATCTCGCCGAATCGGCAACGGGTCGCGGTCGTCAATCACACGTCCGATTCGATTTCGATCGTGTCGCTTGCCAATGCGCAGCTTTTGTTCGAGTCGCCATGCGTTTCCCCCGCCGTTGATTTGGAAGTGCGAACCGGCCCGTGGGATATCGTGTGGATCGACGATCAACACATCGCAGTGTCGCTGACGCACAGCGATCAACTGGCCATCTACAAAGTGCATTCCGATTCGCTCGCGTTGCAGCAACGGATTCCCGTCGGCGACGAACCGCGCGGCTTGGCGCTCGCGACATCGCAAGATGCCGCTACGGTGAAGACCATCTTCGTCTGTCTCACCGAAGAAGACGCCGTCGCGGCCGTGACATGGCCTGCGGGGGAGATCAGCGATCGCATTCCCGTCGGCGGTCATCCGCGGACGATTGCCGTCTCTCCCGATCAGCGATGGCTGGTGACGTGCTGCTCGACTCCCGGCGAAGTCTTCGTCCACGATGCCCGGACGAAGGAGTTGAAGCAAAAACGTTTCGTGTTCGACCGCGCGTTCAATCTCGGCAAGCCCTTTATTGCACCCGACTCGTCGCACGTCTATGTCACCGGCGCGATCAATCGTGCGTTTCCGATTCATCCCGATAACATCGAGTGGGGCTGGGCGATCGACAATCGGCTCACGAAAATTCCGCTCCCCGAAGGACCGTACTGGGAGCAGAAACAACTCGGCCTCGACCCGCGAGGCAACGCCGCCGGCGATGCCAACGCCGTCGCCGTCAGCCCCGGCGGAAAATGGTGGGGCGTGACGTGCGGCGGAAGTCATGAACTGTTGCTGCTCAACAACGAGGCGATGGTCTGGCCGTCGGCCGATCCGGGTGATTTTCTTCCGCCGTTGTTTCAGTACAAACCCGACATGTTACGGCGCGTCGAACTCGGCGGGCGGCCGTGTGACCTGAAGTTTGTGGACGATCACACGATCTGGGCGACGAATTCTCTGTCGAACGCCATTCAAATCGTCGACGTCAACTCTGCGCAAGTGATAAAGACACTCTCGCTCGGCGGACCGGAGACGCCCAGTCTGGCACGCCGCGGCGAAGCGATTTTTTACGATGCCGACCGCACGCTTAACAGTTGGTTCAGTTGTCATACCTGTCACACAGACGGCCACACCAGCGGCCAGACGTTCGACACCGTCAACGACGGCACGCTCGATACGTTCAAACTCGTCCCGTCGCTCCGCGGCGTCACCCACACCGGACCGTGGACCTGGCACGGCTGGCAACACGATCTCACCGCCTCCATTCGCAAGTCGCTCACCGACACGATGAATTCCGAAATAGAGATTACCGAAGAAGACCTCGCCGCCATCTATGCGTTTCTCGAAACGCTGCATCCTGCCGGTGAAAACGATTCGCCGGCAACGGATGAACTCACCGCATCAATCGCGCGCGGCCAAAACATTTTCAACGGCAAAGGGGGCTGCGCGAGCTGTCATCAAGGAACGTATTTCACCAAACCTGAGGCGATTACGGTCGGGCTGGAAACGACTCGCGATTATTACAAGGGATACAATCCGCCGTCGCTGCGCGGGTTGCGGCATCGCCGGCGTTTTCTGCACGACGGCCGGGCCGAGACGCTGGAGCAAGTGCTCACCGGAGCCCATCGTCCCGACAAGGTCGCCGGTGACGCGCTGAGCGACGGCGAACTTCGCGACTTGATTTCTTTTCTCCGTACGTTGTAATCGTCGAGCCCGCGACATGAACTTTCGACTCGACGACACGATCGCCGCTCTCGCCTCGGCCCCCGGTCCGGGCGGGTTGAGTCTGATTCGCATCAGCGGTCCGCGGACGCGCGACATCGTCGGTTCGCTGTTTCACCCTGAAGATCGTGACCGCTGGGACTCCGCCGTCAAAGCACAGAACCACGCCGGCCGCATTGTTCTTTCGAGCCTGCCCTGTCCGATATCTTCGTCGGTCTATTTCTGGCCAAATGCGCGTAGTTACACGGGTCAGATGCTCGCCGAGATTCATCTGTCGGGATCGCCGCCGCTGGTCGATGCCGTGCTGTCGGAACTGTTTCGCGCCGGAGCCCGTGCCGCCGGCGCGGGAGAGTTTACATTGCGGGCGTTTCTCGCCGGGAAGATCGATCTGGTACAAGCCGAAGCGGTGCTCGGGGTGATCGACGCCGCCTCGCAGAACGAATTTCGCATCGCGCTGGAACAACTCGCGGGGGGAATTTCGGGACGATTTACGCACATCCGCCGACAGCTTCTCGAATTGCTCGCCGATCTGGAAGCGGGACTCGATTTCGTCGACGAGGACATCGAATTCGTCTCTCGCGCCGAAGTGCAGAATCGGCTCACATTGGCACGCCGCGAACTGCTCGAAATCGAGCGGCAATCACAAAACCGCATGCAGTCGATCGGCAGGCCGCGAGTCGCGCTGGCCGGCCTGCCCAACGCCGGCAAGAGCACGTTGTTCAACGCCCTCATCGGCGCACAGGCGGCGCTCGTTTCCGACGAAGCCGGCACGACTCGCGACTATTTGAGTCACGTGATCACGTGGCGGAACTCTTCATGGGAACTGATCGACACCGCGGGCTGGGAACAGTCCGATGAGGGAATCGAAGGTCACGCGCAACGACTGCGCACCGATCAATGGCAACGCGCCGACGTCATCGTGCTCTGCGAGCCCGCGGACAATTCGACCGTGGACGCTTTTTTGCGCGATCAACTGTCGTTGTGCGGCCGGCCGGTCATTCGCATCCGCACGAAAAGCGATCTCGCCGCGACGGCGCCGCGCGCTGATGATGATCGACTCGCCGTCAGCGCCCTGCTCGGCAGCGGACTGGAGGCCCTCAATCAAGCCATCGCGGCCGAACTGACCGGAAGCGCCGCCGGCGAATCGCTCTGGCTGGGGAGCACCGCCGCGCGGTGTCACGACAGTCTCACGGCGGCGATCGAGGCGATCGATGAGGCGCTCACCGCGGTCGATGCAGACCTGGGAGATGAACTCATCACCGGTGAACTGCGGCAGGCCCTCAACCACGTCGGCCGGATCGTCGGCGCGGTTTATACCGATGACGTGCTCGACCAGATCTTCAGCCAGTTTTGTATTGGGAAGTAGTCCCGTCTCCAGAGTCCAGGGACGAGAGCCAGAAAGAACGTTCTCGTTCCCATGCTCTGCTTGGGAACGAGAAGCAGATGTGACGGGTCATGTCTCGTCGTCATCGTCGATCTCGTTCGGTAGCGGTGCGGCTTTCTCGATCGAGACATCCGCCGCATCGGGCGGCGGATGATCTTTCAGCTTGAGCGGAATCTCCGGATGCGCGCCCGATGGCGTGGTCCGTTTGCTTTCGGGAATCAACCGGTCGAGAATGCCGTTGACGAATTGCGACGACTGCGCGGTGCCGTACCGCTTGGCGAGTTCGACCGCTTCATCGATGACGACTTTGGGCGGGGTGTCGGTGAACATTAACTCGAACGTTCCCAGCCGGATGATGTTGCGGTCGGTCGGGGGCATGCGCGAGATCTTCCAGTGCATGGCGACCGATTCGATGCTGGCATCGAGCTGAGGCCGCACTTCGCGCACGCGGATGAACAGCGACCAGGCGAAATCGGCGAGGTGAATATCGCGGAGTTGTTCCTCGATCATCGCGCGGACCGCTTTCGCGTCCACGTCGGGGTTGAGGTCGATCAGATAGAGCATCTGCACGGTCAGTTCCCGCGCCTTGCTTCGCCTTGCCATACTTACGCTGGTCCTTCTGATATCGATCGTACCGTCGATCGATATCGACAGTTCTTAAAATGTGGGATGATGAAAATCGGCGGATGATCATCGAGCCGGCGGCGCGGCCTCTCGGGAAAGTTCTATCGCCCGCGGCGATGCGGCGTTACTCCGCAAATCTCTCCCGTCATAATCACTTTCGCATTATACTCGATAAAATGCGGTGTGAAGAGAGGAGATTGCCATTTAGTCGGCCGAGGCCTCCGAAAGAGTGTGCAACAGGTTCGCCATTTCGATCGCGGCGAGGGCGGCTTCGTCCCCTTTGTTTCCCATTTTTCCGCCGGCGCGATCGAGGGCCTGTTCCATCGTCGCACAGGTCAAGATGCCGAAAGTGACGGGGATTCCGTGCTTCAAACCGGCGTTCATCAGACCGGCGGCGACCTGCTGATTGATATATTCGTGATGGCTCGTCGAACCTTGAATCACCGCCCCCAGGCAACAGACGGCGGCGAATTTTCCGGTCGCGGCGAGACGATCGGCGGCGAGCGGAATTTCAAAAGCCCCTGGCACCCAGGCGACGGTGATCCGATCGTCTTTCACGCCGTGACGCTGCAACGTGTCGATCGCTCCGTCGAGCAGTTTTTTTGTAACGAGACTGTTGAAACGCGAAACGACAATCGCGTACGCGCCCGCCGGTGCCAACAGTTTGCCTTCCAGTTGTCGAATCATGGTGTGTATTTTTCTCCCTCTCCCTCCGGGAGAGGGCCGGGGTGAGGGTGCCTTTCTCTGCCATCGCACTGGCGGGCAAGCCGCCAGTGGCACGCGGAAATCAGCACCAGGGAAAAGCAGGCTGAAGCCTGTCCTCCGATTTTAACTCAGATTCATGCTCATTAAGAATTCTTCGTTGGTCTTTGTGCGCTTCAAACGGCTGGTGAGCAATTCCATCGCTTCGACCGGGTTCATGTCGTTGAGGACGCGGCGGAGAATCCAGACGCGACGCAATTCGTCTTCGTCCATCAGCAATTCTTCGCGACGCGTGCCCGACTTGTTGACGTCTACCGCGGGCCAGACCCGCTTCTCGACCATGCGGCGGTCGAGATGCAATTCGGTGTTGCCGGTCCCTTTGAATTCTTCGAAGATGACTTCGTCCATCCGGCTGCCGGTGTCGACCAGAGCGGTCGCGACAATCGTCAGGCTCCCCCCTTCTTCGACGTTGCGGGCGGCGCCGAAAAATCGTTTCGGATGCTGCAGCGCATTGGCGTCGACGCCGCCCGAGAGAATCTTACCGGAGTGCGGCGTTTCCGTGTTCCACGCACGGGCCAGCCGGGTGATCGAATCGAGGAAGATGACGACGTCCTGGCCGTACTCGACCATTCGTTTCGCCTTTTCGATGACCATCTCCGAAACCTGAATATGCCGGCTGGGGGGTTCGTCGAACGTGCTGCTGATGACTTCGCAATTCCGGCTTTTGACTTGCCGTTCCATGTCGGTCACTTCTTCGGGGCGTTCGTCGATCAAGAGAACGATCACGTATGCCTCGGGATGATTGATGAGCACGGCCTGGGCCATTTTTTGCAGCAAAATCGTTTTGCCGGCGCGAGGCGGAGAGACGATCAGGCCGCGCTGGCCCATGCCGATAGGTGCCACGATGTCGACGACGCGGGTGCTCAGTTCCAGCGGATCGGTCGTCAGCTTGAGACGCGTCTCGGGGTGCAGCGGCGTCAGATCGTCGAAAAAGACTTTCTCGGTGAGCAGATTCGGATCTTCACCGTTAATCGCCTCCACGCGCAAGAGCGCGAAGTACCGTTCGTTTTCTTTGGGGGGCCGAATCTGTCCGGCGACCGTCGCGCCCGTCCGCAGGCCGAAGCGGCGAATCTGGCTGGGGGAGACATAAATATCATCGGGGCACGGCAGATAATGGTAATCGGGACTGCGCAGAAAGCCGAATCCGTCGGGGAGGATCTCCAGCGTCCCCTCGCCGAACATCAGGCCGTTCATCTTCGTCCGTTCTTTCAGGATTTTGAAGATGAGATCCTGCTTTTTGAGCCCGGTATATTCGGTGACGTTTTCGATCCGCGCGAGATGCAGCAGTTCCTTCATCGTCATCCGCTGCAGTTCGGCGATATGGATGTCGCCCTTTTTGATTTCTTCGTACCGCTCGTCGGACGAAAACGCGGTTGACAATTCGGCGTCGGCGGCATCGGAATCCGGTGAGGGCAATTCGGACGGATCGAGATGATGGCCGTCGACCGATTGAGGCGAACGGGGGCGAGTTAATTTTGCCATGATGGGACGTTCCTGGAACTCGAGGCGGGATGTTTTCGCGGACAGTTCATCGAGAAAGGGTTAGGATCGAGCGTTATTCCGGAACCGTCCGGCCGTGATGCCGAAGCGACGGGTGGAGAACGAGGCAATCGATGTCTTGTTTCACGCTATTGAGTGGGTCGATGAAGTGAATCGCCGGGAATTACGTTTTGGTAACGGGAACCGGAAGCCGTTCCTCGTTTATTGGGTCATTCATGGGGATCGTCGCGGCGGCGTGGGTGTGACGGTTGGCTGCCGCGTTGCTGTCTTGGACCGCTGCAGGCGGCGGATAAACTGGTGTAATTGTAGGCCGGCGTCTTCGATCTTTCCGCTGTTGGTAACGATAAAATCCGCCGCTTTTCGTTTTTCCTCCAGCGAAAACTGGCTGGCTTCTCGCGTTTGCCATTTTGCGTCGCTCCAGCCGCGCTGTTGCTGGACTCTTTGTCGGCGTAACTCGGTCGGGGTCTCCAAAAAGACGACGGCGTCGCAGATTTCGCGCCAGCCGGCCTCCAAAATCACCGCCGCATCGAGCAAAATCACGTCGATGCCGGCGTGCTCCCGGGCGCGGTCGATTTGCGTCTGCATCTCCTTTTTGATCAACGGATGAACGATCCGCTCGAGCAGGGCTCGATTCTGCAACGATTGCCGATCGGTGCCGAATACCATTTTCCCCAGTGCGGATCGATCGATCTCTCCTCCTTCGTTCAAAATCGTTTTGCCGAATGTTTCGACCAATACGTCGCGGACTTCCGGACGGATTAAGACTTGATGTCCGATGTGGTCGCCGTCGATCACGACCGCCCGCAATTGACCGGCCGTCGCGCGAATTAACGACGATTTTCCAGAACCGACACCACCGACGACGGCGATTATGGGAACAAACGCGTGAGGCACGATTGTAGGATGACTAGGAAATTGTTGAAGGGGCTGTTCAATCCGTTGTCGCCGATCGGTTGAGGACGTGCATTCCTGCGCACGATATGGACTGCGGGAAAACTGAGAATCGCTAACAAAACCCGGCTGGCGTTTCCGTACGCGCTCAGTTTTTCAATTAAACTTTGTCGTCCACAGGGTTTTGTTCGATTTACTGAGGGACTCTAACACAGCCGGTTGTGTCTGTAAAAAATGCCTCAAATTCAGCGGAAGATCGCTACGCACAGAGGTGGTGTTAGAACTATTTAATGTGGAAAAATGGGAATGGCAAGAGGAAAAATGCCGGTTCGCTCACCGAGCTTCATCTCCAACCATGAATAAAAAGACGGAAAATTCCTGCGGAGATTTTTCGAATCACAGACATGTATCGGGGCGTGCTCCTTATTATGGTGCCGTATCGATAGTCGTCTGTCAATCTAAAACCGCATTTTCGCACCGAGAATCTCAAAAGTCATCCCGAAACTGAAGGAACGCAAAAATGATGCGTTTTTTGGCAATAACCACCACGGCCATGGGACTTTTGAGATGATGGCGCTATAAACCAGCTTATTCTTCGGGCCACGATTCGACGTCGAGCCAGTTCTCGCCGATCGACACATCGACGACGATCGGCACATTCAGCGGCAGAGCCTGTTCCATATCGCCGCGAATGAGTCCCACGAGGTCGGGCAATTCATCGGGCGGGATTTCGAAGACCAGTTCGTCGTGAATCTGCAGCAGCATCCGCGTCTGCCGGCGTTCGCGCTTCAAGCGATTGTGGATGTCGATCATCGCCCGCTTGATCAAGTCGGCGGCCGAACCTTGTATCACCGTGTTGATCGCCGTCCGCTCGGGAAGATTCCGCTGCCGGCTCATCACCGGGCGAACCCCTTCAATGGCGCGGCGGCGGCCGCAGATCGTTTTCGCGTATCCGGTCCGGCGGCATTCTTCGAGCAGTTCGGTGAGATAGCGGTCGACCCCGGCGTAGCGGGTGAAATACTGTTCGATGAACTTGGCCGCTTCGCCTTGATCGATGCCCAATGCCGCCGCGAGTCCAAACGCGCTTTGACCGTAGATCACGCCGAAGTTCACCGCCTTGGCGATGCGGCGCATGTCGCTGTTGACGTCGGCTTGAGCGATGCCGAACACGTCGGCGGCGACCGCCGTGTGAATATCGGCCCCCGCTTGAAACGCTTCGAGCAACGCCGCATCGCGGCTGAAATGCGCCAGCACCCGCAGTTCGACCTGCGAATAGTCGGCACAGACGAGTTTCCAACTCGGGTTGGATGGAATGAACGCCTTGCGCACCATTCGGCCTTCGAGCGTGCGGATCGGGATGTTCTGCAAGTTGGGATCGCTCGAACTCAATCGCCCCGTCGCCGCGACGACTTGATTAAACGACGCATGAATTTTTCCGGTGTCGGGATTGATCATCGTCGGCAGCGCGTCGAGGTACGTTCCTTTCAACTTCGACATTTGTCGATGTTCGATCATCTTGGCGGGGAGCGGATGCATCGGCGCGAGCTGTTCGAGCACGTCCTGATCGGTGCTCGCGCCGGTTTTCGTTTTCTTGATGACGGGAAGTTTCAGCTCGTCGAACAAAATCGCCCGCAACTGCAACGGAGAATCGACGTTGAACTCCCGCCCGGCGAGATCGTAAATCTCGTGCAGCAGCGATTCGAGCCGCGCCGTCACGTCCAGACTCTGCCGCTGCAATTCGGCGGGGTCGACTTTGATTCCGTTGGCCTCCATCTCGACGAGCACGAGAATCAGCGGACGTTCGAGATCCCAATATAACTCCCACAGGTCTTGCGATTTGAGTTCGCTCGCCAGCCGTTCGGCGAGTTGCCAGGTGACGTCGGCGTCTTCCGATGCGTACTCGGCGATTTTGGGGATATCGACGTCGGCCATGCTTTTTTGCTTTTTGCCGCTGCCGATGAGATCGGTAATCGGAATGGGACGATGATTGAGATATCGCTCGGAGAGTGCATCCATCCCGTGACTGCGGGCTCCGGCGTCGAGCAGATAACTCGCGACCATCGGATCGACGCCGACGTGATCGACGTGAATTCCCGCGCCGCGCAGTACGAGCAGATCGTACTTGATGTTTTGATTGCAGAGCTCGACGTCGGGATTTTCGAGAATCGGCTTGAGTGCCGCCGCGACGGTGCCGCAGTTAAGCGTCTGCTGTCCCGCGGGCCCCCGCACCGGCAGATAATAACTCGAATTCGCCTGCCAACTGAAAGCCCAGCCGACGATCTTGGCCCGCACCGCATCGAGACTGGTCGTTTCGAGATCGAAGCAGAACGTTTTTCGAGTTTTGAGTTCGTTCAAGAAACTCGCGAATCTTTCTTCGGTGTCGATCGTCTCCCATGTGCGGTGCGCGAGCGGCGACGGCGGCACGTGCAATATTCCATTCAACGATGCCGCCGCGGCCGTCGATGAAATGGCCGGCGATGTCTCGTCTTGAGTTGGTTCCCTCGCAGACGGCGCTGCGGCGACCGAGCCGGGATCGAGTTGTTCTGCGGTGAACAGACTCCCCGACACGACTGTCGGCAGCTTGGGAGGCGGCCATAACTGCCGGACTTCGTCCGAAAACCGGCGAAATCCGAAATCGCGAAACAGTTGCGTCAGTCTCGCATGATCGGGGGGAGAGACGCGAATCGCGTCCCAATCGACTTCCAGCGGCAAGTCTGTCTTCAAACGCACGAGTTCGCGGCTCAACAACGCTTGTTCCGCAAACGTTTTTAAATTCTCGCGGCAGCGTTTCGCCGTCACCTGGTCGGCGTTCTTGAGAACCTCTTCGAGCGTCCCGTACTGGGCAAGCAACGTCGTCGCCGTCTTCGGGCCGATGCCGGGGACGCCCGGCACGTTATCGACGCTGTCGCCGACGAGGGATTGGAAGTCAACCACCTGATCGGGGCGAATTCCCCAATCTGCGAGCAGAAATTGTTCGTCGAGATAAATATTCTTGCGGAGATTCAGCAGTTTGACATGAGGCCCGAGCAGTTGCCGGGCGTCTTTGTCGTTGGTGACGATGTAAACCATCATGCCGCGATCGACGGCCAGTTTGGTCAGCGTCGCGAGCACGTCGTCGGCTTCCCATCCGGGAGCGCTGATCTGCGGGATATGAAAGCCGCGGACGACGTCTTCGATGAAGGGGATTTGCGGGACGAGATCCTCGGGCATCGCCGAGCGGTTCGCCTTATAGGCGGGATACATCTCTTCGCGCGTCCCCGGGCCGGGCGAATCGAAAGCGCACAGCAGATGCGTCGGCTTCTTATCCCGTACAATGTTGAGCAGATCGCGCGTGAAGCCAAACACGGCGTTCGTCGGCTGTCCGGCCGGGCCGGTCATCGACGGAATCGCGTGATACACCTGAAACATCAGGGAAAACGTGTCGATCAGATACAGCACTTCGGGCACGGGACTTCACCTGTCGGGCACCTTAGGTTACCGCGAAAAAATTGGTCCCTCCGTGGACCTCATGTTGACGGTCTCCTGCCCGCCCCTGAATTCCGACTGCTTGCGTTGTCGTTTGTGAAAACTTCAGAGCAGGCTGAAGCCTGTACTCCTACTTGTACTGCGAATCATTGTTGAAGACGAACGACGTGACTATACCGAGAATGGAAAACAATTCCCATCCGCCGGCGCAAATTCATGAGACAGTAAATGAACTTCCGGCATCTCCGCCCTACAATCCGAACGCGGCGTTGAGTGCCGCGAGAGCGCGCTCGCCAAGTTCCGCGGAAACAACCGTGCTGATGCGGATTTCACTGGTGTTAATCATCTGAATGTTGACTTCCGCATCGGCGAGAGCGCGGAACATCTTTTCGCCGACGCCGGTGTGCGTGCGCAATCCGATGCCCCGCACCGACAACAGCGAGACCGCCGCGTCGGAGGTGAGATAAGATCCCGCCCATTGGGCGATCACCGGATCGATGAGTTTCAAACACTTGTCGAGTTCCTGCCGCGGCACGGTGAACGACAGATGGGCGCGTCCGTCGTGTCCGATGTTCTGCACGATCATATCGACCATCACCCCGCCGTTGGCGACCGCGGTAAAGATCGACGCCGAGACCCCCGGCACGTCGGGCAACTGCCGGACCGTGATGCGCGACTGTTCGGTGTCGAGATGCACTTCGCTCACGACGATGTCTTCCATGTTGCTCAAGCGGGCGACGACGTCCCGTTCCAGTTGAGCCCGGTTCATCCGCTGCGTGGCCGAAAATTTCCGCTGCTCGCCGATGTGCGGCACCGCGGCGGTCTCTTTTTCGAGACCGAACGACGTATGCACGGTTTTGAGTGCCTCTTCGCATTGGCCGCGGTCGACCAGCACCGAGATTTTGATATCGCTGGTCGTGATCATGCCGACGTTGATCCCTGCCTCGGCGAGCGCTTCGAACATCTGTGCGGCGACGCCGGAGTGCGTCCGCATTCCCACGCCCACTGCCGAGACTTTCGAGACATTCGTCCCGTGCGTCACCTGTCCGGTTCCCAGTTCCTTGACCGCTTCTTCCGCGGCGGTGAGCGTTTCGGCGAGATCGTCCTGCGGCACGGTAAACGAGACCTCGGCGCGTTCGTTGGTTCCGATATCCTGCACGACCATGTCGATCGGGATTTTGCGAGTCGCCATCTTCGAGAGGATCAGACTCACCACGCCGGGACGATCGGGAATGTCGCACAAACTGACGCGGGCTTCGTTCCGCATCAGAGCCACGCCGGAGACGACGGCCCCGACTTCGTCCGATTCCGGTACGATAAACGTCCCCGAACCTTCCGAATACGACGGCTTGACGCACAGCGGCACGCGGTACTTTTTCGCGAATTCGATCGACCGCGAATGCATCACGCCGGCACCCGAACTCGCCAGCTCGAGCATCTCGTCATACGAAATCGAATTGACCTTGCGGGCATGTGAAACTTGCCGCGGATCGGTCGTGAACACCCCCTCCACGTCGGTGTAAATTTCACACAACTCGGCTTCGAGCACGGCGGCGAGCGCCGTCGCCGTCGTATCGCTGCCGCCGCGGCCGAGCGTCGTGATGTTGAAGTCGTCGTCGACTCCCTGAAAACCCGCCGCGACGACGATATTTCCCGCAGCGAGTTCCTTGCGGATGCGTTCGGTCGAAATCTTTTTGATGCGAGATTTGGTGAACGTCGAGTCGGTGACGATGCCGATCTGCGAACCGGTGAGACTCACCGCCTTTTCGCCGAGCTGATGCACGGCCATCGCCACTAGCGCGACCGATTCCTGTTCGCCGGTCGCCAGCAACATATCCATTTCGCGCGGCTGAGGCGATTTGGTGACGTCGCGGGCCAATTCGATCAGCTCATCGGTCTTGTGCCCGCGGGCCGAGACGACCATCACGACTTGATGTCCGGCCTGTTTCGCCGCAACCGCCCGCCCCGCCGCCGCCAGGATTTTTGTGGCATTGGCCACGCTCGTTCCGCCAAATTTTTGCACAATCAGAGACACGATAGACTGGAACCTCTCACAGTTTGAATCACCCGACTTCGCCGCGAACGCCTGCAAACGGGGACAGATTAGCAGAGTCAAGAGTCGAGAGACAAGAGTGGCAGAGCGGGGTTCGGGGTTCGGAGTTCGGGAGCGGGATCCAACCCTCTCCCGCGGGAGAGGGTGGCTGTGTAGCAGCCGGGTGAGGGGCGATTGAAAGGATGAAGGATGAGTCAGAGGGAACTTGGCATGTCAACATGCCAAGTTCAACATTCTGCCTTCCGCATTTTCACGCCGCCTTCAACATTCCGGACTCGGTTGCGCCCCGGTGGAATTGGGAAGATTTTCCACGCCGAATGCGCGCTGAAAAACGTGTTTGTAAATCACGAAACGCGCGCCAAATGCGCGCAAATCGACGTCTTGCGCGCGTCTCGCAGCGCCTTCCGCACCCAAAACCACCATCTCGCGACCATTTCGCAGCATTTATAAACACTCATATGAGTATGAGCGCGCCCCGCGCCTGTGCCGACCGCGCTTCGCGCAACCAGGCGCCTTATCGAGGAATTGATGTTTCGTGTTTTGTCGAATCGGTGTTTGGGAATGGGCAACTTCAAAAAGCGCAAGTGAGGGTTCTTCCTTCCTCGTTCCCAAACTCCGCCGAGGAACGCAAGGTCTCCGTAGGGTGGCGTCGAGCGACGGTACGCCGCGCTGACCCACCGCTTCGGAAAACGAAAACCCGGCCCTTGATGGGAACCGGGTTCTCGTTTTTTTCAATTCGCTGCAAAACCGAATCACGCCGCTTTGCGGACCGGCATGGGGATGATTTGCGGGGTCGCTTCCCGGCAGGCTTCGAGGAAATTCTCGAAGACCTGCATATCGAGCGCCGACGACGTCTCGTTTTCGGGATGCCATTGCACGCCGACGGCGTACCAGTTTTCTTCGGTCGATTCAATCGATTCGATCACTCCGTCGGGACAGCGGGCCGACACGCTGAACATGCCGGCGACCTGATCGACGGCCATGTGATGCTGGCTGTTGACGCGAATTTCACCGGGGCCGTAAATCTTGTCCATGCGGCTGCCGGGGACGATGTCGATAATATGACGCAGGTTCGCTTCGACGCCGTCGTTGTGATGCAGGCTGCGCGGAATGTCTTCGGGAACGTGCTGAAACAGCGTGCCGCCGCATATCACATTGAGCAGTTGCATGCCCGAACCGATGGCAAGAATCGGCAGTCGCATTTCCACCGCCTTGCGGCATAATCGGCGATCGAAATCCTCGCGGCGCGTGGGCATCGGCCGCGTGTGCGGGTGTTTGTCCATGCCCATGCGGACGGGGTCGAGATCCATCGTGCAACCGGCGAGCACCAGGCCGTCGAGCTGCTTGAGAAGCTGCTTCAGGTCTTCATCGTTCGCGAAGGGGGGGATCAGAATGGGCAAGCCTCCCGACGCCGTCACCGAATCGTAATAACCGGTGTTGAACCAGCTCAACGCCGTGGCTTCTTTTTTGCTCGGACGAAAATCCCCATTGATTCCAATAAACGGTTTGCCCATGACGAATCCCTCCTGTGAGAACGCACTTCCTGTGCTGAAAAGAAAAACCCCTCGAACCACTCCCGCGACCTCAGCCCGGCGGCTGTTAGCAGCGAAAGTGAGACCAACAACTCATACCGCGAATTCACCACAAACGAAACGATTTGACGCGGGAGATAAAAGGGAGGGAAAAACGTCATCGGCAGAAATCGTGAACGGCAAAACGCCCCGGTTGCCAAGACTCTGGAGCAACGAAACTCCAGCAGAATTTGAACATCCCTGTTTCATCACCGGCTCCGAATCCATTCGGTCCAGGCGAACGACTGATCGTCATCCGGCGTGTTAGAGACTCTAACATAACCGGTTGTGCTTCTCGAAAACGCTTGAACGTTTGCAACAAATCGTGAGGCACAGAGGTTATGTTAGGATTTCTTAATTTACAGATACCATTTTGAAGTTCGTGCTTGCGATCAGAATGAGCAGAGCGCTCGACGCAAGCTAGAGACCAACAACGAAGACATTACCTACGGGTTTTTCGTTTGTCCAGAAAAAAATGTGGAATTTGAAAACTTTTCTCGGAAAAATTTGCGACCGGATTCTCCTTCCCATACTCCGCTTGGGAACGCACGTCTTCGAAGCTCCCGCTTCGCCAATCGCGCATGAAGCGTTCCGCTACGGAAACCCTTCGCGTCGCGGCTAACCTTAAGAATGGCTACGTCGCTCGTCGAGGCCGGGGCAGAAAATAGGCGGCGGTGGCGGAGATCAACAAACACGGGATGAACGCGAGAAATGCGCGCTGCGGATGTCCCTGCGCGACAAAGATGCTGGTGAGCTGCGCTTGAAGAATTCCGCCGACGCCCCACGAGACCCCCATCGTCAAAGCCGAGGCGACGCCCGCTCCCTGCGGAAACTGTTGATGCGCAAACGACACGATCGCCGACGTCGTCCCCCACAGAATCGCACCGCTGGGGACAAGCAGCGCGAGCATCATCCACGCCGGTGCGTTCTCTTGCGAGAGGCCCCACATCAAAGGCAAACCGATCAGCGGGCAGATCATCATCGCTTTGCGTTCGCCGCCGGCGGGAAAACGCCACGCCATCAGCAACATGCCGATGCTCGCCGACGCCAGAAAGACCGATTGATAACAACCGATCACAAAGGGGTTCGCCCCCTTCGCCGACAGATAAAACGCCAGCAGCTTATCCATCGCCATGTTCGGCACGAGCCTTAGCGACGACGTCAGCAGAATAAGCAAAGCCAGCCCGATTTTGCCTTCGAGCATTTGATGAATACTCTTCGCCGGGCCGGCGGCCTTCACCGGTTGCGCTGGTATTTTCGACAGCCCCAGCCAGTACGTCAGCCCGATGAGCACCACGAAAATCGGACCGACGACGATCAACCCTTTCATGCCGTCGAAGTACGCGACCGTCATCCCGCTGATCACCGGCCCCGCCGCGAGTCCCACGCAGCCGCCGAACAAAAACAGCGACAGCACGCGAGTTTTGTACTGCGGATAAATGCGGCTCGCCGAGACCGCCGCCTCGGGATGATAGGCACCGATGCCGATCCCTGCAAGAATCATCGACGCGCAGAGGACGTAACTGTTCGTGATCCAGCCGACGAGCGATGCACAAATCGCCGCCATCATCGGACCGAGCCATAACAGATACCGCGCTTCGCGGCGGTCGCGAAAATAGCCGAAGACCCCCTGACTCAGCGACGGCGACAACGCCTGCACCGTCAGCACAATCGAGAGCGCCGATTGTCCCCAGCCGAACCGTTCGCGCAACATCCCCCACAACGGACCGATGAGCACCGCGCACGTATCGACAAGCGTGTGCGAAAACATCAGCGCGAGCAACAGCGGCACGCGCGACGGTTCGTCTGCGACGCAAACAGCGGGAATCTCCCCGGCATCCGCGGGCGACAGGGCAATCGGCGGTTCGGCAGGAAGGAGTATAGCCGGGGGGGCGGGAGTTGTATCCAGACTCACCGTGTCGGACTTTCGTTGGTCGTGTACTGCGGGGAGAACTCGATTGTTCTATCCAAAGGATATACGGGACGACGGAGCCGGCGATAGTCATAATTCGAAAAATCGGGCCGGTGAATCCCCGGAGTATCGGCGTCGAAAATCGCCGTTGCCAAGGGTCCGAAGTCGGCCCGGAAGTGGACAGCGCTCTTCACCACCAGCAACCGATACCGCTCGGGCATAATTCCCACACACCGCAGCATCTCGGCATCGAGCAGTTGCCGGCGGTTTTCGGAGAGGACGATCGTCACGCCGTCGACGAGCAGGACCGCCATCCGGCCGAGATCCCCCTGCACGCCTCGCATCATGTCCCCTTGATAAATATAATTGCCGTCGCCGAGCGTTTTCACATAGGCATCGGTCTCGATAGTCGCCCCATGACGGTCGTCGATCTTGCCGCCGATACGGGCTTTGATCGTGGCGCCGATTCCGGCCTGGTGTGCCTGCGCGACCGTCTCGGGATCGGCCATCACGCCGACGATCGCAGCATCGAACTTCGCATCGATCAATGCTTTGAGCGCGACGGTTCCATCGCACGGCGCACCCCCGCCGGGATTGTCGGACCCATCGGCGAACACGATCAATCCGCGTGGTTGCGAGCGCGAAATGCGAATGACCTCTTCAATCGTCGTCAGATCGGGATCGAGAGCATCGCGTAACTCCCACAGCCGGTGTGCGAGTTCTTTCGCGAGAGTTTGCGATTGTTCGCGGTTGCGATCGGTCGTCACGAGAACGGATACGCCGACGTCGCGGATGTCGCAGTACGGAAAACCCATCGCCACGGTCGCCGTCAGCACGCCGGGCCGGCTTTCGAGTTCGTGCACCTGATTCATCAGCGTCCGCATCGGCTCGCGGAGCGTGCACTGCATCGGCGGCAACGTCAACAGCGGCACCTGAGCGTACGTCATACACGGCGTCACTTCGCCGTTGATGATCTGCTTCAGCAGCAGAATCGCTTCGCGGCCGCGCTCATTCATGTCGACGTGCGGGTACGTGTCGTAACCGATAATCACATTCGCCAGCGTCGCCATCTGGGCGGTGATGTTGGCGTGATAATCGAGCGTCATCACGATGGGAATCTCCATGCCGACCTGCTCGCGGACCCGGCGGGCGAATTCCCCCTCGGCGTCTTCGAAATCTTCCGCAACCATGGCGCCGTGCAGATCGAGCAGAATTCCGTCGACGGGGCCGAGTTTCTTCAGGCGATCGAGGAACATATCGGTCATGGTGTCGAACGCCGATTGCGTCACTGCGCCCGCGGGTTGTGCATGGGCGCAAAATAGCGGACGAAGATCGATGTTCGCCTCCTCCGCCCCGGCGAGATATCCGCCGTGGATTTTCGCCGTCCCGGAGTACATTTTCCGCAGAAAATCGCCCCCTTCGAAGTTCGGCCCGCATTGGCTGTCTCGCTGAAAGTCGGCGAGCGTCGTTGGCACATGGGAAAAGGTATTGGTCTCGTGCTGGATTCCCCCGCTGGCGATAATCATGATGGTCGCTGCCTGTTCAATGAAAGTCGAATTCGAGTTGGAAAAATATCACGGACTGGTTGTCGACGAATCAGAGTCTGTCATAATCGCTCCCGGAGTTCAAATATGTCCCCGCAGAAATCTTGTCGCCATCAGTTCGCCGTGCACAACGAAGCGGAGACGGCGGCGTTCGGCGAGTTGCTGGGCCGGCTGCTCACGCCGGGGCTGGTGATCGCCCTCGTCGGCGACCTCGGAGCCGGCAAAACACGGCTGGTGCAGGCGATCGTCGCCACCGCCATTGGCACGGAGGTCGACGTCACCAGCCCGACATTCGTGCTGATCCACGAATACGCCGGCCCCGAATTGGTGATTTACCACTTCGACGCCTATCGGATGAAGGACGTCGATGAATTCCTCGACCTGGGCGTCGAAGAGTCATGTCACGCCGACAACGTCTGCATCGTCGAGTGGGCCGACAAAGTCCCGGAGGCCTTCCGCGGCGACGTGCTGTGGATCAGGGTCGTCATCACAGGACCGGAAACGAGAACGATGGAAATTGTGGGGACGGGGGAGCGGTCGTGTGAAGTGGTGGGGAAAATCGCAGGCCTGATTAACTGATCATATTGACACATGCCGTTCGCATTCTTAAAATATTCGTATTAAGGCCAATCCGTCATCAGATCAGTGTCAGGATCTCGCATGTCCACAACTATATTCGACCCGAAAAAAATAGCGGCATGGTACGCCCGACAGCATCGCAAGATCGACCCCGGGATCTGCCGGGTTTATTATCTTCCCGATCGTTCGCCCGAACGGGAAATTCGACTCATCGAAGTCAATGACATGATGGTCGAAATGCGCGATGATGCTCTCGAACCAATCGACTTTGGCGTCGATACGGGGACGGAAACCGAACATACGTTGACCGTACTCGATATTTCACCCAAGCAATGGGATCGGATTCAGAAAGGGAAGATTCAATTACCTGAGGGTTGGTCGTTGGAAAAGGCTATTTCATGGCCAAGAACAAAATGAACAGATCTCAGGAATTGTGGTGGCAGCAGGCGAATTCCGATTTTTCCATCTGGAGTTTATTGAATGCAAATGATGCCGGCCCATGTCATCAACTTCATTACCTTCAGATGTTAACCGAAAAGATCAGTAAAGCTTATTTCTGGCGTACCGGCAAACCACCTCGAAAAAGTCATGTTGGATTTGTGGATTTTCTCCGTTCGCTCGGCAGCAGAAGTTTGAAGAAATCCGAGCGAAATCGAATCGCCGCAATTTTTGGCTTCAAGCAACATGAGCATTTTGAAAGTTGGATGCACAACGTCACTCCGTTGATTCACGAATTAGAACGATTAGCTCCAGCTCTTGCAGGTGATGGCCCGAATCCGGAATATCCATGGCCCTATTTGGCACCTCAGCACTCGCCTACGACATATCCATTTCATGCCTGGACGGCACTGACATCTTCGACGCAAGGTCGCAGTTTGATTAAATTTGTCGAAACCGCCGTCAAACGTTTTGCAGAATACGGATAGAGGAAACTGATATCGGCAATCCCATTTTCTCGTGATCCGATCCGCCGTCTCTGTCGTTTCGCGTGTCATGCAAATCCTCAAAGCGTTTCTCCGCACCTACTGGATTAACACCATCGCCTTCGGTCTGTTTCTGATTCCCGTCGTGCGGTACGTCGCAGCGGCGCGATGGCTCGACCTGCTGCCGCT
Source organism: Planctomycetaceae bacterium (assembly GCA_040881995.1). Taxonomy (GTDB): domain Bacteria; phylum Planctomycetota; class Planctomycetia; order Planctomycetales; family Planctomycetaceae; genus JAQCEJ01. Next base: position 50,039 of record JBBECD010000204.1, on the reverse strand, counting down.
GCCGGTCTTGGCTTTTATCGGGCTGATCTTCTTTATCGCCAACGAACTCGTTTCTGAAACCATGCCCGAAGTTTCCCACTTCAGATTCGAAGGCTTTCAACTCTTTCAGTCTCCCTTCTTCGTGAAAATCGCCGGTACCGCGATGCTGCTCACCGCGGCGGTTGCCACATTGATGCTCTGACGGCTCTCGATTCGCCTTCATCGGTAAATCCCCTATCCCGCCGTGGTTGACGCGGCCCTCGCTTGATCCTCTTCTGATCCCGCCATACATTTGAGAGGCTTTGAGCCGTGACGATGGCGGGCTGTCTTCAGCGTTTCCCATTAGAATTTTAGCTTATGTCCGTGGAAGTTCAGGATCTCAGGGCTGAGGACATTCCGCTGGCCGCGCGAACGTTCATCGAGGGGTTTCGCCAAGAACCGATGTTCGATTTCATCTTCCGCGACCGTACCGAATACGAGCGTCTGGGGGCGTGGATGTTCGGGAGCTGGATGCGCTGGGCAATCCGCTACGGCAAAATATGGGTCACGCCGCAATGCCGTGCCGTCGCCATCTGGCGAAAGCCGGGCGAAGGGGACATGAGTTTCTGGTCGCTGATTCACACCGGAATCTGGCAGACCCCCCTGCGCATGACATTCAGCAGTTACCGGCGACTGATGCAGTTTACCGTAATGATGCAGGAACATCGCAGCCGCTTGATGAAGAACCAGCCGCACTGGTACTGTCAGAACATCGCCGTGTTGCCCGAGTTTCAAGGCCAGGGCTTGGGCCGGGCTCTCATGCGGCATGCCTGCGACATCGCCGATGCCGACAATCTCGCCTGTTATCTGGAGACGTCGCTCGAACGAAACGTCGACTTCTATCGCCGGCACGGATTCGAGTTGCGAGAGGCGTTGGATTTTGCGAACTGGGGCATCAAACCGCGCGTGATGATCCGCCCGCCGCAGCGAGACCAAAAACATTCATCGTAAGGCAAGATTCGACGGTTCTCAATGACCGTGATCGCCAGGGGCATGATCATCGTCCCCGTGCAACGCATGCGCAACCGCTTCGACTTCGTCTTCCGGGAACCTGACGCAGCAATCGCACACCCCGGCGAGTTGCACCGTGCCGCAGATAAACATGATGCTGAAGAGAATCGCGACGTAGACGGTCTTGCCGACGAAGTTGCTCACGGTCAGACCGAAGAAGTGATGAAACCCTTCCGCCGGGGGAGCGATCATTCCCCAGATCAGAATCATCATCAGTCCGATAAAGACGACTCCGATCCAGCCCCCTTGCAGCAAGACGAGGCGAAGTTTCGACCAATTGACCGCCAGCATCCAGAAAGCGACCCACACGATCAGCGGCGTCCAGGGAAGAATCACACCGACGACCGACAACAAGACGTTTCCGATCGCAATCACCAGATCGATCAGACTGTTCGCCAACTGTGCTACAGATTCCACGCTTCTACGCTCCCGAATTTCAAATTGACACTCAACGATCGGCAATCCACAAAAAACGGCTCGCCGGATGCAAATTCTTTAACACATTCTTCGTCCGGTTGCCAGTCTGCGAACGCCCGTTTTCCTTATCTACACTCACAGGTCATCCAGTTTCACACCGACCGACTTGGCCAGTTCATTGATCTGTCGCCAGGTCTCCTCGGGAAGCGACACGCCGTCTTGCAGCCGTTGGGCTTTCCGCCGTTGTTCGATTTCACCGGGCATCAGGATTTCCGTCACGCCCGGTTGTCTTCGCGAGTTTTTGATTCCCGCGACGTACTTTTCGATCCACCTGTCGTATTCCTCGGGGGGGATGACCGCTTTGATATCCAGTAGATAGAGCCAAATCCCGTTCGCCCCGCGCGGCAGGTCGTCGCGCATAATCCCGCTGCCGGAAACAATCCCCGCCAGCAGATCGATCATCACCGACAGTCCGAATCCTTTGAAACCGAGTTCGCCCCCGAGCGGCAACAGCGCTCCGGGGGGACTTCCTGGCGGATCGCCGTACAAATCGGCGGGATTCGTCGTCGGCTTGCCGTTCGCGTCGATGATCCAACCCGCTGGAATCGGTTCCCCCTTTTGGAAAGCGACGCGGACCTTCCCCTCGGCGACCATGCTCGTCGTCATGTCGAGCACGAACTGCGTTTCGCCATACGGAGCCGCCATCGAAATCGGATTCGTCCCCAGAATGCGATCCAATCCGCCGTACGGAGCCACCCCTCCCGGTCCCGGAGCGTTGACGCACATCAGACAGAAAAATCCCTGCTGAGCGGCTCGCTCGGTGTACGAACCCAGCCGGCCGACGTGATTGCAGTTGCGGACGAGCACCGTCGCCGTGCCGGTTTTTTTCGCTTTGTCGATGCCGAGCCGCAATGCGTGCGTCATCGTCACTTGGCCAAACTGAAACTGCCCATCCAGCAGCGCCCAGCTCGGCGTCTCGGTGAGGACGACGCTTTGGCTTTCCGGCCGCATGTGTCCGTCGCGGATCGACCCGGCGTATTGCATCAGCCGCATCACGCCGTGGCTGTCGTGCCCGACGAGGTTGGCGTCGCGCAGTTCGTGCGCCACGATGACGGCGTCATCGGGCCGCAGGCCGAGTCCCACAAGCACGCGGCGGGCCATTTCCAGAATCGCATCGCTCGAAAACGTCGGCATGATCGGTCTCGCTTTGCTCCCATGAGGGACGTTGTTATTCTGCAAGGTGTCGAAAAACGCTAGTCCGTTTAATTTGCACGGCGAATGTGTCATCATAACGGAACACGGCTGAAAAATAGAGTCTCGCGGAAACCTCTCGCGAGTTCGCGAATCAGGCAGACCACCTATGAATCTTGCAAAAATCTTTCTTGCTCTCACGCTGATGCTTTTTTCGGCAACCGGCGTCTTCGCCGCCGAGCGTAACGTGCGTCAGCCGTTCGAACTCGTCGACGGCGACCGCGTCGTCATGATCGGCGGGACGTTTATCGAACGCGAACAGCGGGAATCGTATATCGAAACTGCTCTGACCGCGTACTATCCCGATCGCCACATCACGTTCCGCAATCTCGGCTGGAGCGGCGACACCATCCGCGCCGAATCGCGAGGCATCTTCGACCCGCCGGAAGTCGGCTACCAACGACTGATGGAACAGGTGGCTGAACGCAAGCCGACGGTCGTCATGCTGTTCTACGGCAACAACGAATCGTTCGCCGGTGAAAAAGGCTTGCCGCAGTTCGAGCAGGATTATCGGAAGCTGCTCGACGATTTGTCGACGGCGGCGGGGAATCCCGTGTTCGTACTCGTCTCGCCGCATTCGCATGTTGAGAATGCACAATCCCTGCCCGATCCGGAGGTCAACAATCGAAATCTCAAACTGTATTCGAAATCAATTCATCGAATCGCGGACGAATATCAAGCCAAATTTGTTGACCTTTATTCACAGTTGAGTGCCAATATAGACGTCAAGTGCGAAAACGGTATTCATCTTTCAACTGAAGGTTATAGGTGGATTGCAGCGCCATTTCGTGAATTCTTACTGGGTTCCGATACTGACCGCGACACAACGGACGATCGATATTTCGTTTGGCACGTGAAACTCAATGCTGATGGTAAAGTCCTTTCCGCAGTCACAACAAACAAAACAATCGTCGAAAATGTCGAACCGCTGGCAAATGGTTTACGATTCGACTCGTTGTACGGTCGTCTGAGGATGTCTCTTCCCCGGGAAGGATTCGGATCTCATGTAGTTGAAGTGACCGGCCTACCAATCGGCGAATACTCGCTGCACATTGATGGAACTGAGATCCATACTTTTTTCGATGACAAAGAGAAAAACAAAAATTGTTGGTTTTATTCCGGTCCCGAATTCGACCAAACCGAAAAACTGCGACAGGCCATCATCGAGAAAAACCGCCTCTATTTTTACCGCTGGCGGCCGCAGAACGTGACGTATCTGTTCGGCTTCCGCAAGCACGAACAGGGCAACAACGCCGTCGAAGTGCCCCAGTTCGATCCGCTGATTGAAGAGTTGGAAGCAAAGATCGCCGAACTCCGTAAGCCGGTTAAACATCGATATGAAATCTTGCGAGATGAGAATAATGAGTGAGTCGAGAGTCGAGAGTCAAGAGACAAGAGCCCGAGGGAAGAAGGGTGCCACTGGCGGCTTGCCCGCCAGCGTTTCTTTACTAGCCCGAAGCGCAAGCGAGGGGCCTTCGCCTTTATTTTTTTCGCCGGGAGATTTGAGGAAGAACGAAGCGGAGCTTCGAAGACGTGCGTTCCCAAGCGGAGCTTGGGAACGAGGGGTGATGATCGCGTTCGCCGTCGTACTGTTCCTCTCCACCTCCGCCGTCGCCCAGCGCGATCTCAAGGACATCCCGCCCCCCGATCCCGAACTCGAACGGCAAACATTCCAAGTCCCCGAGGGATTCGAAGTCAATCTTTTCGCCGCCGATCCCATGCTCGCCAAGCCGATTCAGATGAATTGGGATCCCGAGGGACGGTTGTGGATCGCCAGTTCCGAAATTTATCCGCACATCAAACCGGGGGAAGTTGCCAACGATAAAGTGCTGATTCTCGAAGACGCCGACCACGACGGCGTCGCCGAGAAAACGACTGTGTTCGCCGATGGGCTGTTGATTCCGACCGGGATCGAACCGGGCGACGGCGGCGTCTATGTCGCCAACAGCACCGAACTGCTGCACTTGAGCGATACCGACGGCGACGGCAAAGCCGATACGCAGCGCGTCGTACTCTCAGGCTTCGGCACCGAAGATACGCATCATATTCTGCATACGCTGCGTTGGGGACCGGAAGGACTGCTCTACTTCAACCAGTCGATCTACATTCACAGCCACATCGAAACGCCGCGCGGCGTCAAACGGCTCAACGGCGGCGGCATCTGGCAGTTCGATCCAAACTCGATGAACCTCAACGTCTATCTTCGTGGACTCGTCAACACGTGGGGACACGATTTCGATCGCTTCGGTCAGTCATTCGCCACCGACGGCGCCGGCGGAGAGGGGATCAACTACGTCCTCCCCGGTGCGTATTACGTCACCGCCGTCGGAGCCGAGCGTGTGCTTGCCGGCCTCAACCCCGGCAGTCCGAAACATTGCGGCTTGGAAGTCGTCGAGAGCCGGCATTTTCCCGACGACTGGCAGGGAAACCTCATTACGAATGACTTCCGCGGTCACCGCGTCTGCCGGTTCGTTCTCAGCGACGACGGTGCCGGGTTCTCGTCGCGGCAGGAAGCGGACCTCATCGTCTCCGATCACGTGGCGTTTCGTCCGATTGACGTGAAGATGGGCCCGGACGGCGCGATCTACATCGCCGACTGGTACAACCCGATCATTCAGCACGGCGAAGTCGACTTCCGCGATCCCCGCCGCGATCACGTGCATGGCCGCATCTGGCGGGTGACGTGTAAAGACCGCCCGCTCGTCGAACGGCCGCAGTTGCGAACGGCGAGCAATGAGGAGTTACTTGATCAACTCAAATCGCTCGAAAAATGGACACGGCAGCAGGCAAAACGCGTGCTCGCTGAACGAGGCACGAGCCGATACGATGAAAACAGTAAAGCCGATGAAATTAGTGAAACATTAGGGTTTCCCGAATTAAGTGAGCGACAGCAGGCGAAAAAAGATGCACTTGAGGCGGTCAATACCTGGGTAGAACACCTCAACAAGCAATCGCCGGAATACGACCGTTTGCGACTCGAAGCGGCGTGGGTGTATCAGTCGCTCGATTTTGTCGATGCACCACTCATCGGTGAGTTGCTACAATCGTCCGATTTTCACATTCGCGCCGCCGCGACACGTATGCTGGGACATGTGTGGGAAGACATTCCGCAGAGCATGAGTTGGTTCGTGCAGCTCGTGACGGACGACCATCCGCGCGTGCGCCTCGAAGCCGCTCGCGCGTTGGCGAACGTCGGCACGCTGGCGGCGATGGAGATGGCCCTGACGACGCTCGATCGGCCCGTCGACCGCTATCTCGATTACGCCGTCTGGCTGACGGCTCGCGAACTGCAAGACGTCTGGCTCCCGGCGGTGAAATCGGGTGAATTCAACTTCAAAGGGCGGGCCGATCATCTCGTGTTCGCCGCGAAGGCAGTCGGTTCGCCGGAGATCGTCGGTTCGCTCGCACAGCTCATCGAGCAGGGAACCCTCGCGGTTCCTCAAGCCGAACAGGTGCTGCAACTCATCGGTCAACTCGGCGGACCGAACGAATTGAAGTTGATGTTCGACCTTGCCGTTAACTCCGACACACCGCTCGATGTCCGCGTGAAGTTGTGCGAGACGCTGGCAAAAGCCGCCGGGGAGAGAAACGTCAAACCCAACGCCGACTTGGAACGGATTCGACCATTGTTCGAATCAGACGAAACCTCATTGCAACTCGCGACGATCCGCTGCGTCGGTGCGTGGCAACTGGCGTCGCTCCGCGAGCCGTTAATCGGCATGGCGCGCGACAACGCGACGCCTGAAACGTTGCGATTGACGGCCATTGATGCACTGTCATCGTTCGACGGCGCCGAGACGATTGATGTTCTGAACGAACTCATCGGTGCCAATTTTCCACAGGCGATTCGCATGCGGGCGGTGACCGCCTTGACGGCGGTTGATCTCTCGGTCGCCGCGACGTCGGCGGTGGCTTTGCTGTCCGGGTGGCATGAGAGCGATCCGGAAAGCGCCGTCGATCCGACGCCGATTTACGCCGCGTTCCTGCAACGAAAAGAAGGAGGCGCCGTGCTGAGCGCCGCGCTCACCGAGAAGACATTGCCCGCCGACGTCGCCAAAATCGGGCTGCGGACCGTCGCTGCTTCGGGATTGACGCTCCCCGATCTCAGCAATGCACTGATGAAAGCGGGGAACATTACGTCCGAAGCGAAGGTGCTCACGCCCGAAGAATTGCAGCAACTGGTGCAGAAAGTTCGCGACGAGGGAGACGCCCATCGGGGCGAACTGGTGTTCCGCCGCAAGGATCTCGCTTGCATGAACTGTCATTCGATCGCCGGCGCCGGAGGCCGCGTCGGACCCGATTTGCTCAGCATCGGCGCCAGTGCGCAGATCGATTATCTCATCGAATCACTGCTCGTGCCGAATAAAACGGTCAAGGAGAATTTCAACTCGCTCGTTGTGCTCACGATCGAAGGCAAAGTTCATACCGGCATCAAAGTGCGGCAATCGGACACCGAACTGATTCTCCGCGACCCCGAAGATCGCGACATTGCGATTCCGCTCGCCGATATCGATGAACAAGCCAACGGCGTGTCGCTGATGCCGGTCGGTCAAACCGAACGTCTCACCGCAGGAGAACTGGTCGATCTCGTGCGATTTTTGTCGGAACTCGGCAAGATGGGCGAGTTCGCCGTGGGACAGTCGCGCGTGGCCCGCCGCTGGCAGGTGTTACAGCCGACAGAAGAGGCCGCGTATGTGCTGCGACGGACGAGTTACCAATCGGCCTCACTCGACAACGCCGCGTTTGTGTGGCAGCCGAATTACAGCCAGGTCACCGGCGAATTGCCCGTCGGCGAGCTTCCCGATTTTACGACGCCGGCGCTGTCAAAAGCGGGGAAACGAGGCGTCGCGTTCGTTCGCTTCGAACTCGACGTGAGCACCGCGGGCCCGCTGAAAATCGTCCCCAACTCGACGAGCGGCCTCACCGCCTGGATCGACGGCACGCCGCTCAACTGGCAGAAAGAATCAATTGACTTCACAACCGGTGTGCACGCGATCGTCATCGCCGTCGATCTGGCCCAGCGCGATGAATCGCTGCGCGTGGAATTGATCGAGTTACCCGATTCGCCGGCGCGGGTGCAGTTTGTGCTGGGGAAGTGAATGGAGACAAGGAGACAAGGAGACAAGGAGACAAGGAGACAAGGAGACAAGGAGACCAATTATGGTTAGCCCGTGATTCGAAGGGCTTCGTAGCGGAGCGTTTTTCCTGTCTCCAAGTCTCCTCCCCCTCCCCCACTCCCCCCTCTCAAATAAGTGACATCGTTCATCCGGCAAAAGAACCAACGACCAACCATGCACACCCTCGCTATCGACACCTCGGAATCCCCAGGCAGTCTCGCGTTGCTCGCCTCGGGCAAGCTGCTCGGCGAATGGGACTTGGCTCAGCCGGGGCGACGGCATGCGCAGACATTGATTGGCGAACTCGATCGCCGGCTGAAGGAATTCGATCTCACGCCGCGGCAGATCGACGCCATCGCCGTCAGTCTCGGACCGGGGAGTTTCACCGGGCTGCGCGTCGGCGTGATGTGCGCGAAGACATGGGCCTACGTGACCGGTTGCCGCTTGATCGGCGTCGACACGTTCCGGGCCATCGCGAGTAATGCTCCCGCTGACGTCGCTCATCTTTTCATTATCGGCGACGCCCTTCGCGGCGATCTATTCATCGGAGAATATGCTCGCGACGAATCCGGTGTCTGGCAGCGAATCAGGGACGTGACCATCCAGCCTCGGTCCGCTTGGCTGTCGCAGCGAACCGAAGGCGAAACCGTCACCGGCCCGGCGAGTTTGCTCTTCGACGACGAACTTCGACAAAGAGGAATGTGCGTCCTCGATGCAGCGATGGCGAAGCCGCACGCCGAATGGATCGCCCGATGGGGAGAGTGGGAGTTGTCGCAGGGTCATGTCGACGACTGGAAAACGCTGGTTCCGTTTTATCTGCGCCGGCCAGCCGCCGAGGAAAACCCGGCGTTCCCGCGCACTCCATTCGCCGCGAAGGAATGACGACAACACTTTTGAATTCGTTTCATTCGTTCATCACAAAAACTCCTGAAAAGATTTGACGAAATTCCCCTAGCCTTTCTGGACCCGTTTTGGTCAATTCGACTATAATCCATTTGCTCCTCCGACGATTCGATCGAGCCAGATGGATCGACAGCAGGAATGAAGCCGAGATTCACCGAACGTTCATGGGGAATTCATATGGGTCGCGGCGACTGGATACAATTCCAGGATTTCTCACGCCCGTCCCTTGTTTCTCCACCAGAATGGATCGCCATTAAAACCATTTTTTCAGGATGAGGTGAATTGATGCCTCTTTTCGAGATTGAAACAAACGCGCATATCATGGTGGGTTGGGCCGATTCGAACACGGCGGCTCAAGCTCTGGCCAAGGAACATTATCCCGACGAAGACATCGTGCGGATCACCAAGCGTCCCCGCGACATCTGGGTGATTTCGAAGCGGCTTTTGGGACTCGACGGTTCGGTCGAGCCGTGCGACACCGCCCGCGACTGCCTCGCCCGCGCTCACGGCGACAAGCTGCACGCGATCAGATTGTACATGCTCGACACCGGCGTCGACCTGCACGAAGCCCAGCGGGCCATCGAAACGAACATGTCGCTCGGCTGGTAAGAGTGCTCGCCGTTCGAAGAATAGTAACCCGAAGCGTCAGCGAGGGAGTTCTGGTGCGAACTCGATCGCCAACAAGCTCCTCGCTGACGCTTCGGGTTACCATAAAGTTCGGGTTACCATAAAGACAGAGGGACGTGCCAAAACTGGTACGTCCCTCTGTTTGCATCTTCGTGCTCAACGACCTACTGCAACAACAGCTTTGCCACTTGATCTGACGTGAGCGGTTTGCCGTCCATCGTCAGTTTCCCGCCGGCGGCTTTATATACCTGTTCGAGCGGCTGACGTTCTCCCTCGGGAATTTTTTCTCCCTGGGTGATGTAAAGCGGAGCCGGGGCCGCAAGCGCCGCGAGTCCACCGATGCCGCCGTATTTGAGAGCGCCGGGGAGGAAGTTCGCGTCGGCTGCCGAAGCGACGTTGCCGAACGCGAAGCCATTGGCGTCGACGATCGTTTTGGCAACGGCGTCCTGCGCCAAGGCTCGGGCCAGCAAAGTCCAGACGCCCGCATCTCCGGTTCCTACCAAATGCACGTGCTTGACGTCGGGATGATGCACCGCCGCGCCGACCATCGTGAGAATATCGCGCACACGCTGCGACAACCACGGCTTGTTGTAACCGAACGTATAGCCCTGATACTGTTCGTTGACCGGTTGCTTCGCGGCGTCCTGTCCGTCGGTCAGATACTCTCCCGTCATGAACACGTCGGCGGAGGCGACGGCATGACCCTCGTCGAGCAGCTTTTGCACGGCGGCGATCGGTTTGCCGTCGTCGTCAAACAGATGCCGTTTGCCCGCGGTGTCGAACCACAGCACCGCCGTGCCGCTGAAATTCTCCGGGAGCAGGACAGTATAGGGAATTTGTTCGCCGGCGCCGGTTCGCCCCATGGTCCCTTTAATGAGCGACAACTGAGGCGACAGTTCCTGCGACGTTTCGTCCTTTTCGATCTGCTCCGCGGCGGGCACGCCGTCGTCGAGCATCACGCGAGCCGCAACGGAGACCTGCTCTTGATAGTGGGCGACGTCGCTCGAGGTCTTCGGCAACAACGACTGAAACTGATCGGCGGCGACTTTCGTGAGGTACTTTCTCACCCCGGCGGCGTCGGTCGAATCAGAGGGAAGCGGATGCTCGGCGTCAAAGACGCTCAATTCTTTCGGATCGATCGGCCAGAAATCCTGCTCGTGCGGTTCGTTGGGCTGGCCGAGTTCCAGATGCTGGTTGAACCACGCATACATCATCTCGCGGGAGACCTGATTGTAGTTGTGGCCGAACTGCGGGAAGCATTTCGCATCGACCAGTTCGGGGACGCCGTAATAGTCGTAGACCTGCTTGAGTTCGGGAAGTCCGGACGTCTCGATATTTATCGTCCAGTCATTCGCACCGCTGAGGGCCATCGGTTTCGGCGCGAACAGCGCGGCGATCGAAATGTTGTTGATGCCGATGCGCAGATATTCGGCATTCTCGCAGATGCAGCCCCCTTGCATATCGGTCGAGACCATCACCGCGGGAAAAGCGGCCGTCGGGCGGTCATCGAGGGCGCACAGCATAAACGTCTGCGTCCCGCCGCCGCTCGCTCCGGTTACGCCGACCCGGCTGGTATCGACGTCGGGAAGCGAAAGCAGAAAATCGAGCGCCCGCATCGAATTGAACGTCTGCAGTCCCATGAAATTCTGCATCTTAAGCGCCGCTTCAAGATCGGTGAACCCTTCGCGGTGCGTGATCGTCCGGCTGTCGGCGTAACCGACCATGTCGTAATGAAAGACGACGCAGCCCATCCGCGCCAGCGACACCATGCGGGCCTGCAGCGGATAATGGGCTCCCGCTGCGTGTTCTTCGGCTCCCTGCGTCAACTGCGCGAGATATTGATCTCCCGAATCGTAGAACCGTCCGTTCGGCCAATGGCCGTGCGGAGACAACACCGCCGGGTGTTTTTCTTCGGCGTTCTTGGGACGATACAGACTTCCCGTGACGTAATGTCCGGAAAGACTGGCAAAAAAGACCTTTTCGACGGTGTAATCGCCCCGGTCGATCTTACCGTGAACGACCGGAGTGAGTTCGGTTTTCGGCCACATCGGCCAGAGGCCGTTACTGACGAGCAATCGTTGACGGATTTGTTCGGCTTGCTGTTCCCATTCGGTTTTGGTTTCGGGCGGAGCCCACGGATGCACTTTATCGCCCAGTTCACGGAGTTTCGCCAGCCGGGCATCGGCGGGTTTGGCGTCCGCCGGCAACACGCGCCCGATCGGCGCATCGTCGGCATACGCCGACATCAAACCCGTGAAACACACCAGCATCGCGCCGACGATGAGTCGCCGGGCGGTGTTCCGCATCAGCCGGTGTCGGTTTTGTTCGTCGTTCATTTCCGAGATTCGTCCCCGTGGCATGGTGACCTCATCCGTTGAAGTGGTTTGTCGAAGCTGTTAACACGTCATTAGCCTATGCAGGTTTTCGTACGATTTCAACGGGAGGGGATGACATGTTTCACGTTGATCGCTAAAAATCATGTCTGAGGGATGAGGGGCATCCACACCTCTCCCTCCGGGAGAGGTCGGCC
>JBBECD010000204.1:0-38155 GCA_040881995.1 Planctomycetaceae bacterium | reverse complement strand
CTCGCGGCCGGGTGAGGGCACTTTGATGAGGGATGAGTCAGAAAAATGCGATGATCGTCTTCTCTGACTCATCCTTCCGCCTTCATCTTTCTCTTCAAAACCTGCCGAACTGAAAAGGGAATAGAATGATCATCGCCGGACAACTCGTCAACGCCGAACAGGTCGCCGCCGGGCAATTGCGGATCGAAGGAGAGACGATCGTCGAAGCCGGCCGCGATCTGGGCGCGCCCGACGTCACGTTTGGTGACGACTGTCTGATTTTCGCCGGCATGGGAGACATTCACATCCACGCCCGCGACGACGCCAGCGGTGAAGAGAACTACAAGGAAGACCTGCTGACGGCGGGACAGGCCGCGGTGCACGGCGGTGTGGTGCACGTCGCCGACATGCCGAATAATCCCAGAGCTCCGGTCGACGATCGTTCCTACGCCGAGAAACAGCAGGTGCTCGCCGGGCGTAACGTGCCGATCGATGTGACGTTATACGCCGGCATCGGTCCGGGGACGCGTCCGCTATCGAAACCGGTCCCGTATAAAGCGTACATGGGGCCGAGCGTCGGCAAACTGTTCTTCTCGACTCTCGCCGAGCTGGACGAAACGCTCTCCCATTACCGCGGCTGCGACGTCAGCTTTCACTGCGAAGACCCGGAGCTGCTCGAACGGCATCGTCAGGCGGAAAAGCACGAAGAGCGCCGGCCGCCGGAGTGCGAGCTCTCCGCGACGAAGTTCGCCCTCGCGATGATCGAGAAATACGAACTCCGCGGGAAACTGTGTCACTATTCGGTCGGCGAGGGATTGCCGCTGATCCGCGAGGCAAAACGGAAGGGACTCCCCGTCACGTGCGAAGTCACGCCGCATCATTTGTATTATGACCTCACGCAAGTCACCGACGCCAACCGGCAACTGATGCAGATGAATCCCCCGCTCCGAAGTCTAAACGACCGGCTGGCGATGATCGACGCGCTGCGCGACGGCACGCTCGATTACCTGGCGACCGATCACGCGCCCCACACGCTCACCGAGAAAGCGAAAGGAGTCTCGGGGCAGCCGCATCTCGATACGTACGGTCCGTTCGTGACGTGGCTGCTCGCCGAGCAGCAATTCACGCCGCAACAGGCGGCGAGGTTTTGCTGCGAGAATCCGGGAACGTTCGTCAATCCCTATGCCGCGCCGCGAAAATTCGGCCGGCTCGCCGCGGGTTACACCGCGTCGCTGACGGTGCTCAATTTGCAAAAACCGACGCTCGTGCGGCGGGACGATCTGAAGACCAAATGCGGCTGGTCGCCGTTCGAAGGGGTGACGTTTCCCGGCTCGGTCGAGGGACTGTTCGTGCACGGCCGCCGGTTGGTATAATTGTGCAGTCCGCCGGAAATTCGATTTTTTCCAACGCTGTCTCGGTTCTGCTCGTAATAGAGACGAATGCAGCCGTTTTTACTTTTTTTTCGGTTGTCGCATTCCCCCGTAAACCGTTGCAGGCACATCGTCATTTCCCGCTCTCATTTCCGTCAGGGTTCGAACCTTTCATTTTTCGAGCCGATCCCGATCCTTGCCTCCGTCCTTTTCATCATCCTTCGCGCTGAACATTTCGTGGTATGATGCCCTTCTGCTGAGGCGCCCGGTGCTTCCACGGAGCGGGGCTTACGCCTCTTACGGGAGAACGGAAATGATTTTCTCTGAAACGTCCTGGCCCGGAATCGTGCTCTGCGGACTGGTTGCGCTCTCCTGTCTGCTCGCCTATGGTTCGAATCAGCGGCGGAAATTCTTGTACTTTGCGCTGGCCTCGGTGGCAATCTCGCCGTTATTCGTGCTTTGGGATCAGTTCGTCGAGAGCGAGAGCGAAAAAATCGAAGCCGCCGTCGTCGCGATGGCGAACGATTTTCGTCATGGCGACGTGGAAGGGGTCATCAAATGGGTGAATCCCGCCGAACTCAAGCTCAAGGGGCTCGTCTACACCGCCGCCGAAATGGTGACGGTCACCAGCGACGTGCGCATCACGGCGCTGGAGGTGAAAATGGCCGCGGGAAACAACGAGGCGACGTCCGATTTCCGCGCCAACGCCGATTTGGACGTCATCGGTTTCGGCGACGTCGGCCGACAGCCCACGCGCTGGCTGCTCACCTGGCGCAAGGAAAACAACGATTGGCGGATCGTCGGGATCGAACGCAAAAATCCGCTCACCGGCGAGCCGATGCTGATTTTCGCAAAGTCGCCGTGATCGAAAACCTCATCCCTCGATTCACGCCTTCGTCCCTTTGAGCAACTGAAACGCGCGGACGATGTAAATCGCGCCGCTCCAGACGGTCACGGCGACGGCGGACCACAACAGCACGTCGCGGATCGGCACCAGCGTTTCCTGCGTCTCGGTCGACGCGGCGAACGTCACCAGACACGCGGTGACGGCGGCGCACTGCAGCAGCATCTTGAGCTTGCCGCTGAGCGAGGCGGAGAAATCCTTCCCCTGTTGTTCGAGGAAACTTCTCAGGCTGGTGACGAACATTTCGCGGCCGATGACCGCGATCACCATCCAGGGACCGACCCCCGAATTCGGATGATCCATCAGGAAAATGAATGCGCCGCAGATAATGATCTTATCGACGAAGGGATCCATGATCCGCCCCAGCACCGTCACCAGGCCGTATTTGCGGGCAATGTAACCGTCCAGAAAATCGGTGGCCGCGGCGATCACGAACAGCCAAGTCGCCGCCTGCCAGTAAATCGCCTTGTCGATCATCCAGAACAGCACGCCGGCCAGAATCAAACGGCTGAGCGTGATCGCATTCGGGACGTTAAACGCCCGGCGCAACAGAGGATTATCGAGGGCCGATTCTACCGGCGGGTGATCAGTTTGAATCGTCATAATTCCCGGCTGATTGGTTTCGTCATCGTTTCAATCTTATCGTTGGGAAGTCGGGGTGGCTGGGGTCGAGTCTTCGAGCCCCCAGCTTTCCGCGCAATCACAGTGGGCGGTCGAAGCGACCGACCACAGCCACCCGACGGCGTTCACGACGCAGAAAAAATCTCATTGTCGGTCGCGTTTCCGACGAGATCGTAATCGTCCCGCGCCATGATCTCAACCGGTACAAATTCACCTACCGACAGCCCTTCGCCGGAAATGAACACCGTGGAGTCGATTTCCGGTGCATCGGCAAACGTCCGGCCGACCCATAGCCCCGGTTCGACTTCGTCATCGACGAGCACGTCGAGTTCGTAGCCGATCAGCGAATCCGCGAACTCGAACGCGATTTCCTGTTGCAGTTCCATGAGTTCGTCGCGGCGGGCTTCTTTCACCTCTTCGGGAACGTGGTCTGAAAGTTTGACCGCCGGAGTCCCCGGTTCGATCGAGTAGGTGAAAACTCCCAGTCGCTGAAATTTCATTTCCGCGACGAAGTCCTTGAGTTCCTCGAATTGGGCGTCGGTCTCGCCCGGGAAGCCGGCAATGAACGTCGTGCGGAGCACCAGATTGGGAATCGTTGCCCGCAATTGATCGAGCAAGGCGACGCTCCGCTCGCGGTTCACGCGGCGCTGCATGCGCTTGAGCATCGTATCGTTGATGTGCTGAAGCGGCATGTCGAGGTATGGCAGGATTTTGCTGGAATTCGCAATCGTCCCGATCAACTCCTGCGTGAAGTGAATCGGATACAGATACATCAGCCGAATCCACGTCAGGCCGTCGATCCGTTCGAGCTGCCGTAACATTTCGGCGAGTTTAACTTCGCCGTACAAATCGAGGCCGTAATAGGTCGTGTCTTGCGCGACGAGAATCAGTTCTTTCACGCCGTCGTTAACGAGTTCGCGGGCCTCGGCGATCACCATTTCGATCGGCTTGGTGATATGTTTGCCCCGCATTTTCGGAATCGAGCAGAACGTGCATGTGCGGTCGCAGCCCTCGGAGATTTTGAGATACGCATAATGCGACGGCGTCAGCCGCAACCGGGCGCGGTCGTCCATCGCGCGAATCGGAGCGGGGCGGAACAGCGTCCGCTGCTCGCGGGCTCCGCCGATCAGACGGTCGGCGACGCGGGTGATTTCATCGCGTCCGAAGACCCCGACGATATGGTCGATTTCGGGGAGTTCATCGAGCAACGCCGGGCCGATCCGTTCGGGGAGACAGCCGGCGACGATCACCCCTTTGGTTTTCCCCTGTCGTTTCAGGTCTAGCATTTCGTGAATAACGGCTTTCGATTACTGCCGGGAACTTTCGATAAAGCCGCAGGTATTGACGATTACAAAATCGGCCCCCGCCGGTTCGGAGACGAGGCTGTAGCCATCCAGCGCCAGCGTCCCCAGCATTTTTTCGCTATCGACGAGATTTTTGGGACATCCCAGACTGACGAAGGCGTACGTTCCTTTAGACATCCCGGTTTCATCGGCCGATGAGACGTCTTGAGCACGATCGATAATTGGCAGCGATTCCATTGCGGTGTGAGACCTCTGTCTTGCTAATAGCTCACGGGAGTATCCAACGGTTCGGCAGACTTGTCCGTCGATTCTTACGGCCTGAAAGACCAACCACAAATCAGCCCCGGGCGAAGCCCGGGGGAACGATCACCCCGCGATCGCAGAGCCCCGGAGGGGCAAAACAACCCCGATTTTGCAGTCGATGTGCCGCCCTTACAGGGCTTAAATTTCTCGGGCCGGCGGACCCAGGGCGTCGTTCGCGGCTAATCGCCGCTTCACTTTGCCCTGGGCTATTATGTTGGTGCCCCTTCGGAGCGCAAGACAAAGTCATTCCGATAAGACCGTTGAAAAGTGCAACTTCAAAACTGACGCTTCGGCTTACCATTTCAACGCGTTCAGCGCGCGGATTCATCCGTGTACTGACCACACCATTTTAGCGGGCGTCGATGTCGTCGCATAGGGTAGAGTTTTGACTCCGTCACGAGGCATCCCCACCCCGGCCTCGCCGGGCGGGCGACGGAGAATTAGAACGAAACACGCAGCTTGACAAGTTCACACCGCCGCGAAATTGAAGCAGGCGATGCCGAACAACATCACCGAGATCGTCGCGAGCGCCAGCAGGCGTTTGATGCGGATGTGCTCCAGCGCCGTTTGCGTGAGCGCATCGAGCTGCAGCGACACGTGATTTTGCATCGTGGCGATATGGCCGTGCGACGTGACGGCGTGTTCGCCGGACTCTTCGAGATTGCCAATCAACCGGGGCACCGAACCGGTGTGCAGGCCCGGTTGACGTTGCAACGCCCGAATCAACGCGGCGAGCGCCAAGACGCAACTGAGCGAAGCGAAGATCATCGGCGGCGAAATGTCCACATTGCTCTGCGCGTTGAGCACCGGGTCGTCCACGTGCAGCGACAACACGATCACCGCCAAGGCGTTATTCGTAAAGTGCATCAATACCGGCGCCCAGAAGCTCTTCGTCACCAGATACACGTCGTGAATCATAATGCTTAGGGGAATCAGCGCCAGCATATGCGGCGGATAACCGTGCATCATGGCAAAGAACCACGTCGTCAGCAGCACTCCCGTCACCCGGCCCCAGCGTTCCGTCAGTCCGCGGCCGATAAAACCGCGGAACATCAATTCTTCGCTGACCGCCGGCAACAGCGCAAACAGGAACATCATCCAGGGCAACGACAACTCATTCGACATGACGGCGATCGTATCCATCGACTTCAGCGAACTCAGATCGAAACCGTGGGGGAACTGCGAAATCAACTCCTGCCAGGAGACTTCACCGACCAAATACAATTTCGAGCCGATCATACTCAGCGGCAGCACCATCAGCATGATGCAGACCGCCTGCCCGACCGGCAAGCGGCGCAGTCCCAGCGTCGAGCGGCCGGAAGTCCCGAGCCTCCACCAGATCATCAGCGAATTAAGAATCGCACTAACGCAGAGCGTGCCGCAAATCAGGGCGGTCATGTTGCGCGGATCGATGGCCATGTCGGTGACGTAACTTCGAATTTCCTGTTCGGTCAA
Source organism: Planctomycetaceae bacterium (assembly GCA_040881995.1). Classification (GTDB taxonomy): domain Bacteria; phylum Planctomycetota; class Planctomycetia; order Planctomycetales; family Planctomycetaceae; genus JAQCEJ01. The sequence goes on along the minus strand of JBBECD010000204.1, from coordinate 32,219 downwards.
CGTCGACAGGTCGGTATTCAGGAAGAAACTCGCCGCGAGGACGACCATGACCAGCAGCGAGGCGCCGAGTTGAATCACCAAGAACGTGAGCATCCATGCCGCCGCCCCCCAGATTCCCGGGCCTCGGAACGGACGCGGCGGATTACTGTAGACGACGCTCGCTTCGTCTTCGACCACGGCCAATTCAACCGGAACAGCGGATGCGGCCATTGGCGTTTGCCCGATACCATCGGTTATGGCATCGGTCGGCCGCGCGGGCGACTGATCGGTAGGATTCGAGGTTTCCGGCCGGAGATCAGAGTTCAGGTCGTCCATAGGTCGGTGACCTCTCATAAAAAGAAAATCGTCGCCGCATCATTCGAGACGTTCACACGACGCGGGATTGAAAAAAATGTGAACCAGCCCGACCACAGGGAAACAGCGAGCCCACGTCGAATGACGGCCCGGAAAACATGAATTGAACGTCCACGCGAGTTAAGGGACGAAAGGAATTGCCGCAATCCTTCACGGTGACAAGAATTCCAAATTCTGGTGCAGACGGGAATCATTTCGTGTACAATCCACTCTAACGAGGCGAGTGCCCGCGGTCAAACTTTTTAGCGGAAGAATCTGCGAACGGCCAAGCTCCCTCCCGCCGTGCTGAGTTCTCTCGCGCAGCCCGCTTCCCTTTATAACGTATTACGCGAATTTAACCTCAAACCGCCAATAAAATCGTCGCGATTTGAGACGAAAATCGAATCGGGAAATCTTTCCCTGCAAAAATTGATCCGAGAGGCTTCCCCGAGGAACTGAGCTGATGCCACAGGAGAATCTGTCTCTCTACTGTGTTGCGTGCAATCGGTGTTTCACGCCCGGTTTGCCCGCCGGCGAGTGTCCCCGCTGCCGCGCGCCCTTACAGACGGTTCCCAGTTATCGCTTTATGGACACTTTGGAGTTCAACCTCGCGGACGGGGATGCCGCTTCGCTGCTCGAACGGGCCGAAGGCGAATCATCCGCCCTGGCCTCCGCCGATCCTTTGCTCGGCACCACCCTGCACGTCTATGAATGCGAATCGTTGCTGGGTCGCGGCGGAATGGGCCAGGTTTACCTTGCCCGGCATCTCGATCTGGGTCGGCATTGCGCCGTCAAAGTCCTCGACCCCCAGTTTTCGTCGCTCGACGACGATTACCTCGACCGCTTTATGCACGAAGGGCGTTCCGCCGCCGCGCTCAATCATCCGCACATCGTCACCACGCACGCCATCGGCGAGGCGGACGGCATGTTCTTCCTCGAAATGGAATTTCTTCCCGGCGGATCGCTGCAGCAATATCTGCAAACTCACGGCCGACTGCATCCGCTCGGCGCCACGGAAATGCTGATTCAAATCGCCCGCGGACTCGCCGAGGCGCACCGCACGGGAATCGTGCACCGCGATCTGAAACTCGACAACGTGCTGCTGACGCGGCAGTCGATTGCCAAGATCGGCGATTTCGGGCTCGCCAAACGGCTGGTCAACACGCCGGCGAACAACGACGTCCGCCGATTGATCGGAACTCCTCACTACATGGCGCCCGAATTATTTGCCGGCGAGACCGCGACGACCAGCAGCGACGTGTACGCTCTCGGCGTCTGTTATTTCGTGCTGATGACCGGCCGGGCGCCGTTCTCGGGGCAGACGCTTTCGCAGTTGATCGACGCGATTCAATCGGCGTCGCTGCCTAACCTGCGCGACGAATTTCCCGATATTCCGCTGGAATTCTGCGAATGTCTGCATCTGCTGATGTCCCCCTCCCGCATCATGCGGCCGAAGGACGGCGTCGAAGCGCTGCACCTGCTTGAAGCGATTCTCGGCGAGCATCGCGATCTCGAATCGTTGTGTCGAGAAGCCTTTCGCGAAGATGAGTCGGACGCCGTGAATTGGAAGAAAACCGACAAAGGACTGCTCCTGACGCTGAAGACGCCCGGCAACCGGACGCAACGAGTCTGTCTGGAGATTCAACAGTCCGAACCGGGTCAAGACGCCGTCAAGATCTACAGCATCTGCTGCGAAGCCGACGGTTCGTTTTACGAGCAGGCATTGAAACTCAACGCCGAAATTTTGCACGGCGGACTCGCAATTCACGAGATTGAAGGCCGGCAGATGTTCGTGCTGATCGACACGTATCCGCTGTCGACCATCGATCCATTGGAGATTCGCCGGAGCGTGCTCGAAGCCGGAGCCCAGGCGGATGCCGTCGAAAAACTGCTCACGCAGCGGGATTTTTATTAGGCGGCGGTTTTTCGGTGCTGTCGGTCGAACGCGAACATCCCGAATAATCGCGCGGATCGAGAAAATATCCGCAAAGGCCCGCCGGCCGACCTTCTCGGCGACGGCGTCGCGCATCCGCCGGTCATCGATACAGGCGAAATGACCTCGAATTCTTGCCGAATCGTCACAAATGGCGAACGAAGTTGGGGCCGAAGGGTTTCCTCAATCGGCGTTTTCGGGCCTCCCGAGGGGGGCATGTTTCTTTCACCGACTTTCCTGAGAATTCAGGCAGCACCTTGACCCTCATTTTTCGCCGATGATATAGTGGATAGTGTGGTGTCGCCAAAGCGTCTGCAACAGAAAGCCGCAGTCATGACTCTCGTTTTGAAGAAGAAAAATTGGATATTCGTTCCCGTGCTGCTGACGCTGCTGTCGAGTTCGGTGTCGCTAGTGTCGGCCCAGGACCAACTCAATCGCGGTTTTGAATACCGGATCATGGCGTCGACCTCCGGCGAGGAGTTGGCTCGTCAGCCGAACTTATGGACGTTCAACATCGAGTTCAAACCGCTGCGCATGATCTCCGTCGACGTGACCGATCCCGTCACGGGCAAGAAAGAACCGACGAGAATCACCTACCTCGTGTACCGCGCCTGGAATCCGGGCGTCGAGCAGAAACAACGCGAAAACGTCCCCGTCAACAAACTCGATCCGCCGCGCGGCAAGGATATGTTCATGCCCGAATTGACGCTGGTCACCAGCGATAACGACCGGCAGGAAGTCTACGTCGACGAGATCATTCCCGAAGCTCAAGCGGCCATCATCAAGCGGGAACGTCACCGGCTGTTCAACAGCATCGAACTGATTCAACCGGTCCCCGAAGCCGCACCGAAGGGAGAACGGCCGGAAAACATGATCTACGGCGTCGCCATCTGGCGTAACGTCGATCCCGAGGCGGATCTCTTCACGGTCTACATGACCGGGTTTACGAACGCCTACGTCGCCGCTGAAGGTCCCGAGGGAAACATGCTGATGTTGAGAAAGACCGTGCGGCAGCGCTATTGGCGACCGGGTGATGAACTCGATCTCTTCGAAAAAGAAATTCGCACCGAAGGCGAGGCCGCATGGCTGTACCGCGCCGACGACGGAACCATCGCGCCGCCGGCCGAAATGCCCGTTGAAGCTCCTGCCGATCAGGAAGAGACGCCGGCTGATCCGCAAGACAACGCCGGCGACGAAGAGTCCGATTCCGCCGAAGGCGCGGACGAAGAGCCAGAGGGCGAACCGCAATAAGCCGTTTCGCCTCGACTCTTCCGACATGCGGCGTCGACAATTAGGTCAACCGCTCGGGGAAGGACGTCCACGGTTCTCGACCGGCGGACAGATGCCGGCCGGTTTCCGGGCACAACCGCTGCACCGCAAATCATTCATACAACCCGATCCTTTTGAGTCGTTCATCAGTCTCCATCGTCCGTCCGTCTGCATATCCGGCCGCCTTGAATTCTTGGCGACCGCGTTTGAGCTATGGTTGTGAAGCCTCGAATTCCCGATGCTCGCGTCGTACGCGCGATCGGAATCTCAAAGGTGCATGCCCGCGCCTGCCGACAACCCGCCTTCACAACACCTGCCTTGAGGGTTCGCGTGACGAACCCGTTCCGTCAACGACGATGACCGCGGACGACGCGACAACGCTGAAAGACCCGTGCGGATGACATCCCTCGATCATCACGCCCCGCATCCATCGCAGCAGGACGACCATACTCTCGTTCTTAACCGTTGAAATCGATCATGCAAATACAGATACGCCCTCACCCCGCTTTGCCTGCTCCCCGTCGCCGAACCGAATTCGCGCGCGGTCTCGCCGCCTTCGTCGTCACCGGTTGGACGCTGCTGTTTTCGGCGGCGACGCGTGCCGATGCACAAAACGTTCCCGCTCCCCTGCCGCGGATATCGCAGGCTCAAGACGGCGTCGGCCCGCAGATTTCACCCGCTACGGAGACCCCGGTCGCCGTCGGCGACGTCTCGCTCGGCGACCATTGCCGTCCCGATTACTGGATCGTGAGCAGCCGCGAATGCCCTCAGACGGGCAAGCAATGCGACTGGGGCTGCTGCTTCGACTTCTTTCGCTATCGCGATGCCGAAGGTTGCCTTCGTCCCGGCGATGCGGCTGAATTTCAGGCCTCGCTCGATCCTCAGTATCCCGTGTGCGTCGTCGTGCACGGCAGCTTCGTCGGCTGGGAGGACGTCTGCCAGCAATCGTATCACAGTTACCGCTGGCTGCGAGCGGCGTGTCCCGATCAGCCCGTGCAAATCGTGTTCTTCAGTTGGCCGAGCGACACTTCGGTCTTTCCGATCCCGCATCTCACCATCACCAAACTGGGACGCATGGCCGAATACAACGGCGTGCATCTGGCGACGTTGATTTCTCATTTCCCCCCGACGCAGCCGGTGACGATCCTCGGCCACAGCCACGGCACGCGGACCGCCGTCTCGGCGATGCATCTGCTCGGCGGAGGCTGCGTTCAGAATCGTTACGTCGCCGATTGCGATCCCGCACGGCGCTTCCATCTGATCTTCGCCGCGGGAGCCATCGATCATCACTGGCTGAATCCCGGCCAGCGATACGACCGCGCCCTCTGCCGCACCGAACGTCTCGTCAATCTCATCAATCGCAGAGACATCGCCTTGGCGTTTTACCCGTTGCGGGCCCCGTTCGCCCGCCAGGCCGTCGCGACCTCGGGATTCACCAGTCGAGACGTTGCACGCATCGGCTATCCCGCCTCGCAGATCGCCGAGATCGACGTCACGCGATTGGTCGGCTCGCATCACATGTGGCCGCACTACTACCGTCACCCGCAGATCGCCTCCAAGCTGATACCGTACGTCTATTTCGACAACGGCGACGAAGCCGCACCGCAGATGGTCCCCCCAGCCGTCGAGAACACCATCCCGGAAGCCGCAACGACGACAACTTCAACCGAGACGCGTTCCACACGACCTTACGCGATCTTTCGCACCTCGCGGTGATGGTTTTGCCTTCTTCCTTTGGGAGAAGGTTCTCGTGGGATGGGCAGAAAGCGCTCCGCTGCGGAAGCCCTGCGCGTCGCGGCTAAACGCTGATACGCGAATAAACTGGACTCTCGCCCGTCGCTTCCCGTAAGATCGCTGACGTGGGAATTGCATCGCCATCCCCTTGTGACGGAGGAACTCGCATGTCCGTCGACATCAAGCACTCGACATTGCCGCGGTACGACCGGTCACGATCCTACGAATGGAATTACGAGCACGCCCCCGATCCGATCGACGTCGCGGTTCCTGAAATCGCCGGTGAGTGGTCGTTTCTTGGCTTGCCGGTGGCGTCGCCGCTCGGCGTCGCCGCCGGTCCGCTGCTCAACGGCAAGTGGGTGCTGTATTACGCTTCGCTCGGTTTCGACGTGCTGACGTACAAGACGGTCCGCAGCGTCCAACGGGCCTGTTATCCCGCTCCGAATCTCATTCCCGTCGCCGCCGATCAACTCGCGGGAGCGGGGCTCGAATTGAACGAGACCCCCGAAATGCACGGCACGTGGGCGGTGTCCTTCGGCATGCCGTCGAAAGCGCCCGATTATTGGCGGCGCGACGTCGCCGCGACTCGCGAACGACTTCCGCCCGATAAAATCTTATCGGTCTCCGTCGTCGGTACGATTCAACCCGGCTGGACGACCGACGATCTCGCCGACGATTACGCCCGCTGCGCGAAGTGGGCCGTCGAGAGCGGAGCCGACGTCGTCGAAGCCAACTTCTCATGCCCGAATGTCTCGACCTGCGACGGGCAGTTGTATCAGCAGCCGGAATCGGCCGCGTGCGTCGCCGAGCGAATTCGCCAGGCGATCGGTCCGACCCCGTTCCTGCTGAAAGTCGGTTACTTCGCCGAGCTGGATTTGGCCGCCGAAGTGCTCGACGCCGTCGCTCCGTACGTCTCGGGTTGGGCGAGCACCAACAGCGTGATCGCCCGCGTCCGCAACGACCAGGGCGATCTCGAATTCGACGGCCAACCCCGCGGCATCTGCGGCGACGCGACTCGTTCCGCCTCGATCGCGCAAGTTGAGTTTCTCGCTCGTCAGGCCACCAGTCGCGGACACGACGTGAAGTTCATCGGCGTCGGCGGCGTCAGCACCGCCGAGCACCTCCAAGCGTTCCTGGAGGCCGGTGCCGAGGGAGTCCACCTCGCAACGTCCGTCATGGTCGACCCGGCGGTGGGGTTGAGGATCAGAGCGACATGGCCGTGAATCGGCCTGTGCGGGGTGCGGGGACCAGCGAGCGGGGAGCGTAAGCTCCCTGAGGTTAGCCGCGACGCATCGCGGAGCGCTTCATTTCACGTGAAACCGCCCGCCATCCCCCAACAACCGCCCCCCGTTTCACGTGAAACAAGGAGTCTGAAAATCGCACCACGAAAATCGACCAAAAATGCAGCGAAATGCGCACTTCAGCGCGCGTCATAACTCCTTCTCCCTCTGGGAAAAAGAGCCCGAAAGCCGAATGAGGGCGCATTTTGGCGTGCATTTTGGACGCAAAAGCACCAAAAAACCACCAAAAACGATGAAAATCGACGCTTTTGCGCGCACTTCAGCGCAAAAAATCGAGCCGCAATCGACATCGTGTCCGAAATCGAACTCATGACAGCGTCAGCCCTTACGAATCCTTCGCCGATGCGCGCCAATGCGCGCTGCGCACGCATGTCATCGCGTGCATGTAAACCGGCCACTTTTGTCGAGGAAGTGCCTCCCAGGGCATCAAGCCAGGTAGCTGGGGTGAACCAGGTAGCCCCAAATCACTCACCGATGGCAAACACGACGATTCCCGAACAAATGAGACCGGAACATGGGAAGAAAGAGAAGAATGGGATAGAAAACATCGCCGCAAAAAGCTGTTTGAAATGCATTTCGCGCGCGTCTTGCGCGTTTAAAAGCATCACTCGCGCGCTCAAAAGCGCCACTCGCGAGCGCAAAAGCAGGACTTCGTGCGTATCTGCGCACCATTGCAAACAACATTTTGGGGTGACTACTCAGGCGCGGATGTTTTCGGGGTTCGGGGTTCGGGGTCAGTGGTCCGTCGTCAGTGGTCCGTGAAGAGGCCCGGCGATGACCTCGGCCAGCCGCCGACCCGCTTCGCGCAACAATGCGCCTATAGAGGAGTTGATGCTTCGCATTATTGTGGGATCGATGTTGGGGAATGGGAGCCGTGTTTGGAAAGAGCGCTGTTTCGGAAGGGGAGTGTTGTTTGGGAATAGAATCGATGCCGCGTCCGAAAAACAATATGGATACCGCAGTGATGCATTCCCCGCAAATGCGTAACGAAGCGGCGTATCGACCTCGCCCGTCACCTTCGACCTCGCAGAGGTCACAGCCATGATCCGGTGGTTGAGCGAAAGCGAAACCACCGGATCCGCGACATTATATATCACCGACCCCGGCGGGGTCGCAGCCGGTCGCTCGATCAAGCCGCCGCGTCGCGACGAATTGGTGAATCCTCTGACGGGAGATCGCATCCGGAAATCCGCATCGCACATTCCGAAGCGTGAGGTTAGGGGGCTGAGACCCCGCCGGGGTCGGCACCGCACAGATTGACCGTTCCGGTGGTTTCGCTGCGCTCAACACGGGGTGGCCCACACGCTCCTGCGTGTGGGTGCCATTGGCACAAGAAGCATGTTATGAGGGGTCACGATCAATGATTGATGTTCAATCAGACGAACGGTGGGTGTGCCGATCGAGTCGATCGAATAATAATACCGAGGTGCTTGTGCTATCATCGAGCTGTCAACAACGGCTTCTCGTCGCTGCGCAACCCACACGCCACTGCGTGTGGGTTGCGCAGCGAAGCACTTCTGACCCAAATCTGTCAGCATTGGCACCCGGCGTCATCGTACTCATGAGGATGACCAACGGAATCGAGCATTGGCTTCTTGCCAGTCGATATGCTCCATGAATTTCTCGACGTATTCCGCCTTGCGATTCTGATAATCAATGTAAAAAGCATGTTCGTAAGTGTCGATGACAATGAGCGGCACGGCCATCCAGAGCAATCCCATCGCGTGCTCATCGCTGACGACGTTATAGAGTTTACCGTTGACCGGATGCCTGACGAGCATCGCCCAGCCGGCGGCGTCCTTCGCGCTCGCGATGAAATCGGCGGTCCATTTCTCCAGCGTGCCGAAGCGGTGTTCGATCGCTTTTCGAATGGCGGCCGTCGGATCGGCTGCTTGCGGTGCAAGTCCATCGAAGTACAATTCATGCAACACGACGCTATTGCCCCGACTGTTGATCGTGCGTTTGAGCGCCCCGAACGCAGCGGCATCAACGGCCGTGCCGGAAACAATGCTTTCTTCCAATCGGGCGTCGGCTCCGGCGTAGCCTCTGAGCGCTCCTGCATAATGAGCGGTGTGATGCGGGGCGATCTGCTCCGCGCTCAGGAAACCGGGAATCGATTTGTGTTTCAAGGGCTTGGGAATTCCCGTCACCAAACCGCTGGCGGAAAAATTGAGTTTTTCCTCGGAATCCTCCGCGGCTTCAGTCAAACCCGGTACGGCAAACGTGCCGATGGCCGCTCCGGACGAGACGAAGAGAAAATTACGTCGATTGAGATCGCTCATGATGTCTCCTGCGTTTGAGTTGACAATGATTGTTCGAACTATGGCAGAAATGCGACTCGCTTCGGGGCCGCGCCGACTGGAGCCTTCCCTAACGATTGCAGCGTGCCATCACCCGCCACTTCGACGAGATCCAGCGTGCCGTCTCCAAGATTGCTCACCAGCACCCGCGTCGGTCCCTCGGCAGAGCCGGGAATGCGTTCGACGCAGCACGGCTTGGAAACGGTCAGCCGATCGAGGAGTTTACCGCTTCTGACATCCACGGCGTCGACGTAGGAACGCCCTTCGTTTGCCGCCAGCACGATGTTATTGCCGACCGCTTCCACGCCGTGATAGGTGACTTCCTGATCGGCGCCATTGTCGGCGGGGGGATCGAACGCCAGCAGCCGCGTCACTTTGCCCGATTCGGTCTCCATCTCGAAGAAGCCATTGACCCAGAACGAGCCGAAATAGACTTTCGACTCGTCCGGCGAAAACGTCAGGCTGCGAGGGTTGACGTTGAGTTGATGAAACTTCAGCAATTTCTTGTCAGCCGGGTCGATGATGGCGATGCCCGTGATCTTCTTACAGGTGACAAAAGCTCGCTTGCGGAGCGGTCCGTACTTCACCACGTGTGGTGCGCTGCATCCGGTGATGCGAGCGGCTTCCTTGCGAGCCGCCACATCGATGACCAACACGTCGTCGCTGTAAAAATTCGCCACGTAGAGTTCGCGACCGTCCGTGGAAAGGATGATGTGGTCGTTGTGCATCTTGCCGATCGGAATTTTGGATTGCAGTTCAAAACCGGGGAGCGAGAAGAATTTGACGCACTCTTCGTCTTCCACACCCACGGCCACACTCTTTCCATCCTGCATGACGGCGATTCCGTACGGCTTCGAGCCGACTTTATGGCGCGATACTTCCGACATCGTGGTCAGATCAACAAGCGACACCGAGGCGTCTCCCGTGTTGACCACAACGACCCGCGTTGGTGAATCGGATAGGGCCTTGATTTTCGCGGCGACTTGCACGTCGTCAACGGACGTCACGGCGTCTGTCTTTGTCCGTAATTCGCCGACATCGGTCTCCTCGAACGTCCCTTCATCGGCCTGAACTGTTGCGGTAACCAAGAGCGCCCATAACGTTACTCCGGCCCACGTCATCGATAATGGTCTATTCCGACTTGTCATAATCAAACTCCTTGTGTGCGGACTGGTATTCCTCGTCGGTTCCTACTCCATGATCCATGAGATCGCTGTTAATTTCCCTGATTCAAATTTCGGTTGAGTCGCATCTCCCTGGCGAGCTTGGCGTAGAGGGCATCGTAGATCAGGGCTCCACGCCAGGTGCCACTGGTCAGCCGGGTTTTCCGGGTGCAAATCGGCGTCGATTCCTCTCAACCGCACAACATGCTATCAGACTTTTCGGGTGCCACTGGCTCCGGCCAGTGTGCCTTTGGTATTCTCATTTCACGAGAGACATGCCAACTGCGTATCGTGGAGATCGTCGTGGTTCACCGAGAGCTCGTCAAGCACGTGCACGAACCGGGGCAGGCTCATGAATTCACGTTCTCATGCTACCGCCGACGGCCTTTATTGACCAACGACGATTGGCGAACCCGGTTCAGCCGGCATATTGCAGCAGCTCCCGAATCAGCCGTTCGTGCACGGGATACCGCCCGAGTTCTTGGATTGAAAGGCAAAAAACAAAGGCACACTGGCCGAGCCAGTGGCACCCGAAGAGTTTGTTAGCGTGATGTGAGGTTGATAGGGATAGACGTTTTATTGCAATCGGAAGAGTTATAATCGCCGCCAGTGACACCCGCCGGGCTTGTCCTTCTGACAGAACGGCGGGGATAAACCCCGCCGCTCGAGGCTGTCCGTCCGAATGGAGACGATCGTCTCGAACGCGGGGATTGAAACGAAATGGCTCGAGCGCAGCAAACCTACTGCGTCGAGCCATTTCGAGGATTCGATAATCCCCTCATATTGCGTCATCAAATGATGCAATGCGGGCAAAACCGAGATGTCCCGTTGAGTTTCGAAGCGACGGCGAAATTAGGCCGGCGTTACGTTTTCGGCGCACGGCCCCTTAGGTCCGCGACCTTCGGAATACGTCACGCGTTGCCCTTCGTGCAATTGCTCGAAGCTGGCGCCCTGCACATTTTTTGAGTGAAAGAACAAATCTGTTCCGCCATCCGTGCTGATGAATCCAAAACCTCTGTCTGTCAACTTTTTGATCGTACCTTCGGCCATCTGCGTGCTTCCTACCAGGATTGTGTTAAGAACGTGGAACCAGCAACGACTTGTTACCGCTCATCGTCCTTTGTGTGACCGTAGTATATGCAGCTTCGATCTTAAAAAGCAAATGGTAAGCTCGCCGCCGGGAAGATTCGCTCGACAAATGCCGCGGAGGGCGATTTCACGTCTTGGGCGTTTTTGGTGATTTTGGCCAAAACGCCAGCCATCGATTTTTTTAGTATCGACGCGGGGACGACGTTGGTTCAACTTTTGGGGAACCGGCCGCGAAGCGGGTCAACCGGGGATTCTTTCCGATCGTTCCAGCAGCGGTATTAAACTCGATACATCGACCGGCTTGGTGCAATGTTGATCGAAACCGGCCTGCAGCGCCTTTTGTTTGTCCCCTTCCTGCCCCCAGCCGGTGAGCGCGATCATGTTGATCTTGTCACCATCAGGCTGCCGGCGGATGCGGCGGCAGGCCTCGTATCCGTTCAACTTGGGCAAACCGATATCGAGCAAGATGACGTCGGGCCGAAGCGCCGCGGCGGCATTTACCGCTTCTTCACCGTCGTGCACCGTGTGGAGTTCGTGTCCCAGCAGTTGCAAGGTCATCGCCAGCATTTTGGCGGCATCCTTGTTGTCGTCGACGACCAGTATTTTCTGTTTCGGCTGTGCCGCGGCGGTGTCCGGGGCGGATTCGGGCGGTTTTACAGCCGTCGAGTGCGCGATTAAAACGGGCAGCCGCACGATGAACTCGCTTCCCTTGCCGAGCCCTTCGCTGCGGGCCTCGATGCTGCCGCCGTGCATGTCGACGAGTCCGCGGACGAGTGCCAGACCGATGCCGAGCCCTCCTTGCGACCGCTCCAGCGCCGGGGCGACCTGCGAGAACATTTCGAAAAGTTTCGGGAGATGTTCGGCGGCGATGCCGATGCCGGTATCGCGCACCGAAATGATGGCGTCGCTTCCCTGCCGTTCGACGGTGAGCCGGATGCGGCCGCCGTTTTCGGTGTATTTCGCCGCGTTGTTCAGCAGGTTGGCGAAGATTTGGGAAAGCCGCGTCGGGTCGGCCTCGACGAGAATCGATTCGGGGGGAAGCGACACCGTCAACTGGTGCTCACCCTGATCGATCAGATGCTGTGACGTTTCGACGGCGCTGTCGATAACCTGCTTGAGTTCGACGTTTTCTTTGCGGAGCTCGAGTTTGTTGCGCGTGATCCGCGAGATATCGAGCAGGTCGTCGATCAGACGCACCATCTGCTCGAGTTGCCGTTCCATCATGCCGCGGGCCTGTTCGACCATTTGTTTGTCGTCTTTCGCCATGCGGATGACCTGCAGCCCGTTGCGGATCGGGGCCAGCGGATTACGCAGCTCGTGAGCCAACGTCGCGAGAAAGTCATCCTTGCGGCGATCGGCATCCTGCAGCCGTTCGAGCAGCCGGAGGCGGATATAAGCGAACGTGACGTAACGCGACAACGTCTCGAAGAACGAAAGTTCGCCGTCGTCGAACTGGTCCTTCGTGCGGCTGGCAAACGACAACGTGCCGATTAACTGGCCGTCGGCCATCAACGGATTGCAGGCGTAGGCGCGGATGCCGAAGCTCTTGACGAGTTGCACCTTCGGGTCGTCCGACTGTTGGATATGCGTGGCGACGATCGGCCGCCGTTCGAGCGCGACGGTCCCGCAGACGGCTCGGCCGAATTCCAGCCGCTCGATTTCGCGGGCCGATTCTTCGGGAATGCCGATGCACGAGACGAGTCGCAGCGCTTCCGCGTTTTCGTCCGCCACGAAATTGAAATAGGCGTCGGCTCCGAGATGATCGCTGACCTGAGAGAAGAGCGCCTTCATCATGGCGTCGGGGTTGGAAGCCGTGAGCAGCACGGCCGCCGCCTCCCACAGGAGTTTCAGCCGTTCGGTCTGCCGGCGCAGGGCGGCTTCGGAGTCGAGCTGTTCGAAGAATTGCCCGATCTGCCCGCTGATGGTCGCCATCATTTCGAGCAGGTCGGGATCGGGGGCCTGAATTTCCTGGCTGAAGAATTCGAACACGCCGAGAAAATTCGTCCCGACGGCGACGGGACAGGCAAATGCGCCGTGCAGTCCGGCCTTCTTCGCCTCTTGCACGCGCTGAAAGTGCGGATCGACGGTGACGTCGGCGATCCAGACCGCTTGCTCCGATCTCCAGACCCGCCCCGGTAAGCTATCGCCGGGCTCAAAAGCGTGACGGGACGAGGCGTCGCGAAACTCGTCGAGGTCTTGGGGGGACGATTGCCGAAAATTCCGGCAACGGAGCGTCCCGGTTTGCGGTTCGACCTTCCAGAAAGTTCCCGCATCCCATTGCAGTGCGGTGCAGATCGATTCCAACACCTGGTCGATCGCCTGCGTCTCGTCCTGCTCCCGCGCGAGGGTCTGCGTGACGGCAAGCCGGGCGTTTCTTCTTCGCTCGTACGCCTGCTGCCGAGAGATGTCGCGGTCTATCGCCGAGGCGGCGACGATTCTGCCCTCCGCATCGCGAATGGGGGAGATGCGGACCGAAACCGGCAGGATTCGTCCGTCCTTGCGGCAGCGGATCGTCTCAAACGGCTGGACGCTTTCCCCCCGCTGCACGCGCTGGAGAATATCGAGCAATTCCTCCTTGCGGTCCGGCGGCACGACCAGCGAGAAAATCGACTGCCCTACGGCTTCATCGGCCGGCCAGCCGAACAGCCGCTCGGCGCCCTCATTCCAGTGCGTGAGAACCCCGGAAAATGTCTGGCCGAGAATCGCATCCTCCGAGGAGGCCATGATCGCGGCCAGCCGGCGTTGTTCGATTTCCAGCGAGCGTTTCAGCGACGCGTCGCGGAAGACCAGCACGACGCCGAGCAGATCTTCCTTTTCGTCGCGAATCGGGGCGGCGCTGTCGTCGATGTGAACTTCGGTTCCGTCTTTCGCAATGAGGATGGTGTGATTCGCCAAACCGACGATCCCTCCGAGACGCAACACCTTGTCGACCGGGCTTTCGACCGGCTCGCGCGTTTGCTCGTTGATGATCTTGAAAATATCGGCGAGGGGACGCCCCGCCGCTTCGCCGTACCGCCAGCCGGTCAATTCCTGTGCCACGGGGTTGAGAAACGTCACATACCCCTGCGGATCGGTGGTGATGACGGCGTCGCCGATGCTGGTGAGCGTCACCTTTAACTCTTGCCGCTGTTGCTGGAGCCGATCGCGCACGTGTTCGAACTGTTGCTTCTGTTCGAGTGCTTCGTCCGCCCGGGACTCGGCTCGCTGCAGCGCCCTCTGCATCGATCGTCCCAGAATGGAAATGCCTATGCCCACCAGCAGATACAACACAAACCCGGCCCGATCGGCAAATCCCTCGATCGCCATCTCCATGCGAGGCGGCAAGAGAAAAAAGGATGCGAGAAACGCACCGCTCAGCGTGGCCGTGAGGGCGGGTCCGAACCCCCCCTGCCACGCGACGAGCAGAATCGCGAAAAACAGCGTGGCAAAGGGAAATAGATTGCCGAGCAACGGATCGAGCAACAGACGCAACGCCGTCGCCAGCGAAATGGCCAGTATTGCTGCGCCGTATCGCACCGCTACGGAAGAAGAGCCGTTCGACATATTCGCTTTACCTGGGCGGTGTATTGATGTGCGAAACCCGATTTCACCCGCTCCACATCATCGCCGGCCGCGTGAGCAAGTCCCGGGCAAGTCCCGCGTCAGACCGCCGCGGTCGCCCGGCAAGAAAAATCAATGAACCAATCATACCGAAACTGCCGGGGTTTGGTAGGTTCGTTGTCTTCCGGCGTCCCCAAAATATTGGTTTTCGGCGACGCGTTCACATTTATGGATGCGTCGGATGAATAAGAGACTTTAAGAGGGAATAAGACTCAAAACGGGACGGTCCCCGTTTCTCACACCGGCGAGACAAACCCCTCGGGTTTGATCGTCAAAATGCTGCAATCGCAGGTGTCGAGCACGCGTTCCGCCGTGTTGCCCAACAGCAAACCGGTGATGCCGCTGCGGCCGATGCTGCCCATGACGATCAGGTCGGCTTTGAGGTGTTCCGCCGTGCGGCCGATTTCCATCCAGGGGATGCCGTACGTCTGGTGGGTTTGCACCGGCCCCAGGTCCGCGGGGAGCGATGCGACGAAGCCGTCGAGATGTTTCGCCGCCTCGGCGTTGATTTCCTCGCGCAGCGAACTCCCCTCGGGAATGCGCTCGACGACGTCGTCTGGCACGTCGTTCGAATCGATCGCGTGCAACAGATGAAACTCGGCGTGCGCCCTCTGAGCGATCGTCATGGCGCGCAGCACCGCTCGCCGGCTCGCCTCCGAAAAATCGGTCGCGGCGAGCACGATTTTGGGTTCGCCCACGTGCTCGGCCTTCACGATCCAGACGTCGGCCGGGCATTTGCGAATCAGCCGTTTCGCCGTGCTGCCGACGAAGAATCTCTCCCACCGCCCCAGCCCGCGCGTGCCGGCCATCACGAGATCGACGTTCCCTCCCTGCACGGCACGAGTGACTTCCACCGAAGGATCGCCGAGCAGCGTCAGATAGTCGATGTTGAGATCGTTCGCGTTCACACCGGCGACGATGCGCCGCATTTTCGTTTCGGATTCCTTGCGGACCTCTTCGTCGAACGCTTTTCCTTCGCCGTAGAGCAGGTCGATTTTCGCCTTCGCCGAAGCGTGATGCACGACCTGACGAAGATCGGGGTAGGCGTGCGCCAGTGTGATCCGCAGCGGCGATTGCCGGCCCAGCCAGATCGCCTGCCGGAGCGCCGCCTCGGCGTGAGGAGAAAAATCGGTCGAGACCAAAACGTGCTCGTACGAAAATTGAGCGGTGGTCATATTGTTTCACTTTCCATTGTCGCGTTGGATGCCGGCGTCACGCACATGATTCATGTTCTAACACGTCGCTGCAAAAATGGAAACCCGTAGCCGACTAAACGGCTCAACGGGTCGATTCGGTTATGCGACAGCCGCCGTTTGCCTGGCGGACCACCACTTATGCAGTTCGATGGCAGGGACAACGAGCACGCTGACGCCGATCGCCACGCACCACATCTTCAAATCGATCGGATGGGTGGCCAGGAGATCCTGCAAGAAGGGAATGTACATGCCGGCCACGTGCACGAGAAATGCGCCGAGCGTACCGAAGAATAAAACGGGGCTGCGAAGCGGCGACAACGCGAACGCCGACTTCGTCTCCGACCGGCAGTTTCCCACGTGGAAGTTTTCGAACAACACCATCACCAGCAGCAGCAGGTTTCGCGCATCGGCGTCGGACCAATCGAGCCACTTGGCGACGGCAAATACCAGGAACCCCCCGACGCCCACGACGAACACCGACACGGCGATTCGTTCGATCATCAAGCGGTTGAAGACCGGTTCGCCGGGCGGACGCGGTTTGCGTTGCAGGCTGTCCCCTTCTCCCGGCTCGAACGCCAAAGCCACGCCTTGAATTCCGTTGGTCACGAGGTTCAGCCATAAGAGTTGCACCGGCAGCAGCGGGACGGGCAACCCGGTGATCACCGACAACAGAACCATGACCAGTTCGGCCGCCCCCATCGACACCAGCAAGAAAATCACTTTGCGGATATTGTCATACGCGATGCGTCCCTCTTCGATCCCTCCCACGATGGAACTGAAATTGTCGTCGCTGATAACCAGTTCGGCCGCCTCTCGCGCCACGTCGGTGCCGGCCTTGCCCATCGCTACGCCGATGTTCGCCGCACGCATCGCCGGCGCATCGTTCACCCCGTCGCCGGTCACCGCGACGAAGTGGCCGGCGCGGCGGGCCGCGTTGACGATATCGAGCTTCTGACGCGGCGTGACGCGGGCAAACACGCGAATGCGGCCGACGGCGTCGGCGAGTTCGTCGTCCGATTTTCCCGCCAGTTCGACCGCGGTCATCACCTGGTCGTCGCGATCGGCCAGGCCGAGATCGCGGGCGATCGCCAAAGCTGTAACGCGATGATCGCCCGTCACCATCGTCACTTCGACTCCCGCCGAATGACAGTCGGCGACCGCTTCGCGGGCACCGGGCCGCAACGGGTCGATCATTCCCAGAAATCCCAGCAGTTTCAAATCGTCCGGTTGCGGAGGCACATCCGACGACGAGATCGGCTGCGAAATGTGTCCGCCGGCGACGGCAATCACGCGCAAGCCGCGTTTCGCGATGTCGAGCGCCGCCGACTCGAGATGCTGGCGATCGGCGGCCGAAAGGTTCGTCGCGCACATGTCCATCACGCGCTCGGGCGCGCCTTTCACAAAGACATCGGTCCCTTCGCCGCGATGATGGAACGACGCCGAAAACTGGCGTTCGGACTCGAACGGAATCTGGTTGACCCGCGGAGAACGATCGAGTTGCGTTTCTCGCGAAAGTCCCAATTTCTGCCCCAGGCTCAGTATCGCCACGTCGACCGCATCGCCGCGCCAGACCCAGTCTCCGTCGGAATGGTGGAGGTCGGCTTCGTTGCACAACACCGCGGCCCGAATTGTGTTCGTCAGTTGAACGTCGGCGGTGTGGTCGACGGCTTTTCCTTCAAACAGGACTTCCCCCCGGGGAGAAAATCCCTCACCCGTCGCGTGGTAGACCGCGCCGCCGTTGAGTTTCACCTCGCGCACGGTCAACTCGTTGCAGGTGAGGGTTCCCGTTTTATCGGTTGCAATCAGCGTGCAACTTCCCAGCCCCTCGACCGCCGTCAGGCGGCGCACGATCACGTTGCGCTTGGCCATGCGACTGGTGGCCACCGCCAGAGCGACCGTCATCGCGACCGGCAGCCCTTCGGGAATCGCCGATACCGCCAGCGCAACCACTAAAAAGAACGTCTCCACCACCGTGTAGTTCCAGATGACGTACCCCATTCCGCCGATCAGGGCGGAAGCTGCGACGGTTCCGATGGCGACGTGATTGGTAAACCGTTCCATGCGGGCCAGCAACGGGGGTTTCCCGCCGCCGGTCCCCATCACGTCGAGCGCGAGTTGCCCCACGTGCGTTTCGGTTCCCGTGGCGACGACAATCCCCTTCGCGCGGCCCCGCGCCACCATCGAGCCTGCAAATGCCATATTCTGACGATCGGCCAACGTGACGTCTTTGTCTCCCCTCCATTCGGCGTCCTTAGTAACGGCCATCGATTCGCCGGTCAACAGCGATTCGTCGATCTCCACGCCCAAAGTCGACAACAGTCGGATATCGGCGGCCACCCGATTGCCCGACTCGAGCCATACGACGTCGCCGGGAACCACTTCGTCGGCCATAATTTCGCGCACTTCGCCGTCGCGCTCCACCTGGGCCTGCATGCGCATCAGCTTGCGCAGGGCATAAGAGCTTCTCTCGGCCTGCGATTCCTGGTACGCCCCGATCACGGCGTTGATGAACAGCACGGCGGCGATGAAACCCGCGTCCTTCACGTCACCGATCAACACCGAGACCACCGCGGCGGCGACCAGAATGTAAATCAGCGGACTGGCAAACTGGCGCAGAACGATGAACCACAGCGGAGTCGGCCCCTTCTCGGGAAGCTGATTGCGTCCATATCGAGCCAGCCGCTTTTCGGCTTCCGCTGTCGTCAGTCCCGACGATCGGTCGGTTTGCAGTTCCGTCGCAAGATCATCTAAGGAAATCGACCAAGGGGATGAGATCATATTGTTGTCGCTTCGGTGGCGTGCCAGTAGGGGTGTTGAGCATCGGTCATCGCTTCGGCTTTCTTCAATGGGTCTCCGCGGACGATCCGGCGATCGCGGCCCGCGTGCGTTGAATGAGTTTCCAGCATTCCAAGAACACGAACGACGTCGCCGAGACGATCAGGCCGACCGCCAGATCGCGCAGCGACAACGCCTGCGTGTGAAAAACCTTTTGCAAAGGTTCGACGTATAATATAGCAATCTGCAGCGCCGCTCCCAACGCCACGGCAGCGGCCAAGCGCCAGTTCGACCAGACGCCGAGTTCCCACAACGTCTGTTTCGACGACCGCAAGGCGAGGACGTAAAACAGTTGCGACATCGCCAGCACCAGGAAGACCATCGACCGCGCGTAATCGATCTTCTGCGATTCGTCGGCGGGCATCGTAAAGAGGCCGACGTCCAACAACATCAGCTTAAAGAGGATAACGCTCGACAAACCCATCCAAGTTCCAAAGACGAAGATCTGCGTGCCGAGACCGCCGGAAAACAAGCTTTCCCGCTGACGCCGCGGCCGGCGTTTCATGATGTCGGGTTCGCCCCGCTCGAAACCGAGCGCCAGCGCCGGCAATCCGTCGGTGACGAGATTGATCCACAGAATGTGGATCGGCAGCAGCGGAATGGGAAACCCCGCCAGAATCGCGACGACGATCGCGAGAATCTCGCCGGTGTTCGCCGTCAGCAAGTAACCGACGAACTTGCGAATGTTGTCGTACACGACGCGGCCCTCTTCAACGGCGGCGACGATCGTGGCGAAGTTGTCGTCGGCGAGCACCATGTCGGCGGCCCCTTTGGCGACGTCGGTGCCGGTGATGCCCATCGCCACCCCGATCGACGCCTGCTTGAGAGCCGGGGCGTCGTTCACGCCGTCCCCCGTCATCGCGGCGACGTGACCCTGCGATTGATACGCCTGCACGATGCGGAGCTTGTGCTCGGGAGAGACGCGGGCGAACACCGAGACCTGCGGAACTTTTTCGCGCAGCTCGTCGTCGGTCATGCGTTCCAGTTCCCCGCCGTTGATAACCGCGTCGGATTCCGTCCGCAGTCCCAGGCTCTCGGCGATCGCGCTCGCCGTGACTTGATGATCTCCCGTAATCATCACCGGCCGGATGCCCGCCGACCGGCATTCTGCAATCGAAAGTTTCACTTCCGGCCGCGGCGGATCGTTGATGGCCACCAAACCCAGCAGGCAGAGATTCGTCTCGGGGTCTTCATCGAATTCGGCGAACGTCGCCGCGGGCCAGCTTCGCTCGGCGAGCGCCAGCACGCGGTAGCCCCGTTCGGTCAGACGACGGAGTTTGTCTTCCCAGATCGTCTGTTGTGCGTCGTCCATGGCGATGAGTGCATCCCTCTGCCGGACGTGCCGGCACCGCGCGAGAATTCGTTCGGCGGCCCCTTTCACGAGCACGCGGTGCGTTCCCCCTTCCCCCGGATACAACGCCGCCATGTGCTCGCCGATGTACAGCACCGCCATCCGCTTGCGTTCGGAACTGAACGGGATTTCGTCGAGCCGTGGTTGCGATGCTCGCAGCTTGGCGACGTCGAGACCCGATTCCGCCGCCGCGCGCAACAGGGCCGTCTCAGTCGCGCTGCCGATCCAGTCCCCTTCCGCCGACGCCGCGGCATCGTTGCACAGCGCGCCGG
Organism: Planctomycetaceae bacterium; assembly: GCA_040881995.1. Classification (GTDB taxonomy): domain Bacteria; phylum Planctomycetota; class Planctomycetia; order Planctomycetales; family Planctomycetaceae; genus JAQCEJ01. Next base: position 11,843 of record JBBECD010000204.1, on the reverse strand, counting down.
CGACGAGCAGTTCTCGTATCCCTTCGTCGTCGTCGCGGCCGGGGAGCAGTTCGACGACGGTCATGCGGTTTTGCGTGAGCGTGCCGGTTTTGTCGCTGCAGATGATGTCAACCGAACCGAGCGTTTCCACCGCCGCGAGCCGGCGAATGATCGCATTCCGCGCGGCCATCTTCTGCGAACCGAGCGCCAGCGTGATGGTGATTACGGCGGGCAATCCTTCGGGAATCGCCGCCACCGCGAGACTGACCGCCACCATCAGCATGTCGGTGAAGAGTTTGGACGTCCAAGCCCCGGAGGGTTCCCGCAACACGCCGACGACGAAAATCAGCAGACAGATCGCCAGCACGATCACCGCGAGCTGCCGCGACAACTGCGTCAGTCGCTTTTGCAGCGGCGTCTGCACGTCTTCGGTCCGTCCGAGCAGCGAGGCGATTGTGCCGAGTTCGGTGTTCATGCCGGTCGTCGTCACAATGGCGTGACCTTTGCCGCGGAGCACCGCCGTTCCCGAAAAGACCATCGACGTCCGTTCGGGGAGGACGGTCTCCGCCGGGAGTGCCGCGACGGTTTTATCGACGGGAAGCGATTCACCGGTGAGCGGCGCTTCGTCGCATTCGAGATTCGATGCACTCGCCAACCTGGCATCGGCGGGAACAAAATCGCCGCCAGCCAGATCGATGACGTCGCCCGGCACGAGATCGACCACGGGACGTTCGGTCAACGCGCCGTCGCGCCAGACCCGGCAACTCGGCCGCGTCATGTTCATCAGCGCGTTCAAACTCTCTTCGGCGCGCCATTCTTGCAGGAAACCGATAACCGCATTCGCCAGCACGATCAACAGAATGAGAATCGAGTCGGCCCAGTCCCCCAGCACCGCACTGATAACCCCCGCGACGACCAAGAGGCCGATCATCAAATTGGCGAACTGTCCCAGAAACAGCCGCAACGCATGGGCTCGCTCTTTATCTTCAAGCTGATTGGGACCATGCTCGGCGAGACGTTTTTCCGCTTCGGCGGAGGTCAAGCCGGTCTCAGCGTCGGTTTGCAGTTCCGCCGCAAGGTCGTCTGCGGATATCGCCCAGGGGGTGGAGATCATTCGTTGTCGTTTCAATACGGTGTCGGTCGTGATGCTGCGGTGGATGGTATCAACTGGCCGCATTGTAGTCGCTGCGATTCCGAAGTACAGGACTCTTTGGCGATCTTCCGCAGGGGGACGGCGCAGAGTATAATTGAAGCAGAACATTCTTTTGAGGAGGTCCGCATCATGACGACGTTTCCCGCCGTGGGCGACATTTATCCGACGCTCACCTACAACGATCCTCGCGCGGCGATCGACTGGTTGTGCCGTGCGTTCGGTTTTACCACACGATTGATTGTCGATGGCCCCAACGATACCGTCATGCATTCCGAACTGAGTCTCGGCTCGGGCGTGATCATGGTTTCCTCTCCCAAGCCCGAAACGGGACACGTCAGCCCGCGCGGCCTGCCCGGCGTGAGTCAGGGGCTTTGCATCCGCATCGACGATCCCGATGCCCATTACGAACAGGCGAAAGCCGCCGGCGCGGTCATCACGCGAGAATTGCAGGACGAAGATTACGGTTCGCGCGGCTACATGGCGACCGACCCCGAAGGCCACGTCTGGTACTTCGGCACGTACCGCCCGGGAGCGTGGTGGGACGGCAAGACGCCGGAAGGCGGGGGATAACATGAGTCAAAAGACCAGCAACGTGAACGGCGACTCGGAAGCCTACGATCCCGACGCGGGTGAAGAACACCTTGCGGAATTGATCCACGAAGCGGGAGAAGACGTACGCGCGAAGAATCGCGCGGCCATGGAGCAGCATTTTGAGCGGATTCGGAGAATTGTCGAAGAAGCGGTCTCGCGGTGGAAAGATGCGGGCAACACAGTTCCTGACCATAGGGAAGTCCAATATGGCCGATAAAATCCTCGGTGTAGTCTGTTTCGTACTTTGTGCTGCGTCTCAGGTTTTCATTCGTCACGATGACACCGCGCTGTTCTTCTCGGCGTTGTTCTTTGTACTTGGGGCTTATGAATTCATCATCGGCGATCTCCGACTTCGCCGCATGTTTCAACACGAGATTCCGCCATCGGCAAATTCGATGAACGCCGCAAGTGTTGGTCGTCATGTGCGCGGCGGCGTGCCCGAATGACCGGATGAGGATACCGCAATGCCCACCGACGAACAGCAAATCCACGATCTCGTCACGACCTGGATGCACGCCACTCGCGCCGGCGACACCGAGACCGTGCTCGACCTGATGACCGACGACGTCGTATTCCTGATTCCGGGCCGGCCTCCGATGAATAAAGCCGAGTTCGCCGCCTCCAGTTCGGCGGGAGATGGGCCGCAACCGCAGTTCGATGGCAAGAGCGAGATTCAAGAAATCCAAATCCTCGGCGACTGGGCCTTCATGTGGACGAAGCTCGAGGTCACCGTGACGTTTCCCGACGATAACCCGCCGATGAAGCGCGCGGGGCATACGCTCTCGGTTCTCCGCAAGCAAGACGGCAAGTGGCGTCTGGCCCGCGACGCGAATATGCTCGTGCGGGTACCATGAGACGCGAAGACGGGGATAAGTCCAGTTTTCGGGAGTGCGGATTGAGGGACGGGGAGTGTGATGGCCGAAAACTGGACCTGTTCCCGTCTTCGCGGCTCCCGGTCGTCAATGCCGGCCCACTAACGTCGAAGTCCGCCACACCTTTGCATGAACATAATTTCTAATGCGATACGCATTTTTCCTACATCGATGATTGACAAAGTAAGTATTCGATCTCAAAACTATATCGTACGCCTTTTCTGTGCGCATGTTCGAACATATTTTTTGAGAACGAAGGAATCATAATGGGCCGCACGACATACCGAATGATTTTTGCCTTTCTCACGGTCTTTACATTGCTGGAAATGGGTTTGAGGCACGCCTCAGCAGGCAACATCGCCGTCAATATTCGCTCAAATGGTTTCATGAACGGAGCCGACTATAACATCGGATGGGAATTCTCCACCAACTCGTCGATCATGGTGACGGAACTGGGTTGGTTCGACCGCATCGGCGTTACCAGCGATCCCGGATTCGCCTCGGCGCATACGATTGCGATTTTTAGCTCCAACGGCGATGTGCTGGTGTCGGCTTCCGTCAGCCCGGGAACGGTCAACCCCATTGCCGGCCTCCCAGTGATCAGCTCTAACACCGATGAAATCAGGGGATATTTTCGCTATGTCGAAGTCACGCCCACCGTTCTGACGGCGGGGCAAAGCTATATTATTTCCGGAACAAATCCTCTCGAATTTCCGGATCCGTTCGCCGTCGGGTTTTCGGTGGACGACGACATGACGGTCGATTCGGATATCAATTTCGTTCAAGGCAGAATGAGTTCGCTGGGGACTGGCAGCAGCCTGGTCTTCCCGACAGAGGAGATGCCGGTGGACGAATGGAATGGAAGAAATTTCGGCCCGAATTTTCAGTTTGTGCCGGTCCCGGCCAGCCTGCCGGAACCCTCTAGCGTTCTCCTGCTGGCGTTGGGCGGCGGCCTGTGCCTCTGGCGCAGGCAACGGAACTGAGTTCCCGCGAGCCGCCGAGCCGCGAACGCGGCGATAGCTGCCGCCGCATTCCAAGACTTGCGTCCCCCAGCAGAGCTTGGGAACGAGATGAATCTTCACCTCTCCCCGCGGGAGAGGTCGCCTGCGCAGCAGGCGGGTGAGGGGCGGGGAAGAACGTCGATTTGTCCTTGCTCGCGCTCGAACGTCGAACGCGCCCCTCACCCGGCCGCTTCGCGACCACCCTCTCCCGGTGGGAGAGGGTTTCTCCGTTCCCTCCGGGATCAAGACGACGAATTGACAGACGCGAGGGACGGTGATGTAATGTTTACGGGTCTCGGGTTGCACGTCGTGAATCCCGACGTTCAAGTTATCGGCAGCCCGTCGGACGTCGCCTTCGCCCTCATCCATGCCTGCTCTTTGAGAGGGACAAACATGAATGCAGATGTGAGCACAATTGCCCAGACCATTCTCGGTATCGAACGCTCAGCAAACGAGCGATGGAACAAAGGTGATTGTAGCGGATACCTCGAAATCTATAGCGAGGACATCACCTATTTCGACCCTGTCACCGAAAAACTTCTGGTGGGACGCAAGGCGGCGGAAGCGCACATTCTCAAACTCTACAGCAACCCCCATATCGTCCGCAGCGAATATCGCAATCCCGAGGTCGCCGTAAGTGATGACGGCCATATCGCGGTGCTGAGCTATAACTTGTGGAACTTCATTGCCGACGACGCCGGCGGCGAGAAGCTCCTGACGAACTGGAATTGCACGGAAGTCTACCGATTGAGCGACGGAAAATGGCGCATTACGCATTCGCATTGGTCCTTTGTGCAACATCCGGCGATCATGCAGAACGCGACGGTCTGAGCCGGTTCCGGTGGTTTCGCAAACGCTCAACCATCGGCGAATCGCTGCGTTCCCTCCAGGTCGACACGCCGAATTGACAAATGCGTGCGGCAGTGATGTAATGTTTACAGACTTTCGTGCAAGTGGCGATTCGGCACTTGCAGAACGGTTCTCACGATCTCGCCGCTTCTCTACGACATTAAGAACTGATCATGATCAAGAAAATCGATGCCGTCTTCGATGGGGAAGTTCTTCGTCCCGACGATCCGCTGGAAAGCGAGGAAACAAAAAATGAAGCAAACTCAGACGGCGAATGGGTGTGGAATAGGTTGCCTTGCCATTCTCATGATCGTAGTCATAACCAGTTTTTTCAGCAGCAACAAAGATTCCTCTTCGTCCGGAAGCCGACCTTCAATCGGGGAAAGCGGCGTCCTGCGAGTATCGAACGGCGGCGACGTACTAGTGGCAATCTCCGAAGAGGCACTCGATCGCTTAACTCAGCTGTCGGTTGCCAAAGACGGGGCGGGCGTTGGTAAAATGATCTTAGATGGTTCGGCTTGGACTGTTCCGAGCGGAACCAAGTGTCATGTGATCGATCCAGGCGTCTTCACATATGAAGTGCGCATATCCGAGGGTGTGCATGCCGACGAGGCTTGTTTTGTAGCGAGCGATTTTGTCAAACGCAGATGATTCGGTTGGTGCCGCTGGCGAAATGCCTGCAACGACGAGTTTTCGGCACCTCGCCGCCGCCCGTCGTACAAGAAGGAACCTGTGGGTTCCGCATTCATCATGAATTTCAAACCTGATGGATTTTCAGTCCTGTAGGGCATGCTCCCGCATGCCTTCCCTTTTGCCAAAATATTCCATCACGGAAAAATTTTGCGAACGGGTAGTTAAAGAGGACGGCAGGCCGGAGCCTGCCCTACTCAACTGCAACGGGGATAACAAAGCGTTGCACACGGAGCCGCGGGCCGCGCGGTTTCTGACTTCAATGTCGTTCGCCGCGGCCCGGTGAACGCAGTCATTAGATTGACCTTCGGGCAGAGTTTTCAAGAGTAGAAAAAATGAGTGGTATCTTTCTTTCACATAACACCAATGACAAGGATTTTGTCAGAAAGCTCTCTCTCGATCTCGAAGCCCATGGGGTAAAAACTTGGCTGGATGAAGCAGAAATAAAAGTCGGAGAATCATTGATCGAGAAAATCAGATTAGGTATCGATGAGATGGAATACCTGGCTGTCATTCTGTCGCCGGACTCAGTAGCATCGCCTTGGGTGCAACGTGAGGTTGATGTTGCAATGAATCAGGAGATCTACAACAGAAGAGTCAAGGTTTTGCCATTGATGTACAAGAGATGTGACCTCCCTGGATTTCTCCTCGGAAAGAAGTACGCTGATTTTTCGGAAGGGAAGAACTATGTCGACGCCTTTCGCGAACTTCTTAGGAGCATCGGAATAGTTTTCAACAAATCTGTTTTCGAGAGAAACTCGAGCAGCTTGTTTGACTCAACCAACAGGGCAATTGAATCCAATCTTCGAATATTGTCCAGGCCGTTTCATCGACCATTCCAATACTTGGGGATGACCGTCGATAGAGCAGCCACAGAAGTTGGCGGAACTCCCAACGAGGTAGGCAATATCATTGTCGAGAATGATGACTGTCGGATGTTGCTTGAGGCAGAAGGCAATTTCATCACTTTTATTGACCTAGAACTCAAAAGGACAGCCCCTCACTACCAGAATCAAGTATTTGATCCCGAGGCCATTCTCGGATCGGTCAGTATTAATCCAGCAGAATTGTCGTTGGACAGAAGTCAAACATTCTCTTACGTATATTCCGATCACCGCAATAGAATTCAGATCATGGTATTGTGTGCTTACGATACCGCACCAATATCGATAGGTTTTAGCACAAAATACTATGGGACATGAATCTAGCATTGATTTCAACCTGACTTATTTGGCCGTCATGACCCTTGCATTCGCAAGGCTCGCGCCAGCCAAAACGCAGGTTAAATCAGCGTTACGCCGGACCACTCGCCCCCATTCTTTGACATCCTCCCCCCCGGTCGGATATGCTGAACGTCAGCAAAACGCCGTCTCGCAATCCTGTCCGGGAGAGTTATCATGTTTCAACAGACGCAGAACGCCGAGCCCGTCCCCGCCATCAACCTCGCCCGACGCCAATTTCTCGGCAAACTCGGGCTCGGCACTGCTGCGCTGGCGAGTTTGCTCCAGCAGGACGAACGGCGGAACTCGGCATCCGCCGAGACCGGGCAGCCGGGGTTTCCGAATTTCATGCCGCGGGCGAAGCGGGTGATTTATTTGTTTCAGTCCGGGGCTCCGTCGCAGCTTGATCTCTACGAGCACAAACCGAAACTCGCCGAGATGCGCGGCGTCGATTTGCCCGATTCGGTCCGCAAGGGACAGCGGCTCACCGGCATGACGGCCCAGCAAACCAAGTTCCCGATCGCGCCGAGCAAATTCAAATTCTCGCAGCACGGCGAATCGGGAGCCTGGCTCAGCGAACTCTTGCCGCACATCGGCAAGGTCGCCGACGATATCTGCTTCATCAAGACGATACACACCGAGGCGATCAATCACGACCCGGCGGTGACGTTCTTTCAGACCGGCGCACAACTCGCCGGCCGCCCGAGCATGGGAGCCTGGGCTTCGTACGGCTTGGGAAGCGAAAACGAAGACCTGCCGGCGTTCGTGACGATGATCTCGATCGGCACCGGCAACCCCAACGATCAGCCGTTGTACGATCGCTTGTGGGGGAGCGGTTTCCTGCCGTCGCGGTATCAGGGGGTGAAATTCCGCTCGGTCGGCGAGCCGGTGTTGTATCTCAACAATCCGCCGGGGGTCGATGCCGGCACGCGGCGGCGGATGCTCGACGATCTCTCGGCCCTCAATCAGCTCAAGCTCGAAGATTACGGCGACCCCGAAATCGCCACGCGCATCAGCCAGTATGAATTGGCTTATCGCATGCAGACGTCGGTTCCAGAGCTAACCGATATCGCACAAGAGACGCGCGAGACGCTGGACATGTACGGCCCCGAGGCGACGAGACCCGGCTCGTTCGCGTATAACTGCTTGCTGGCACGCCGTCTCGTGGAGCGAGGCGTGCGCTTCGTGCAACTGTTTCACCGCGGTTGGGATCAGCATCTCAATTTGCCGAAGGGGATCGCCGGTCAGGCGCGAGACATCGATCAGCCCGCCGCCGCGCTCATCAACGACCTCAAACAGCGCGGCATGTTGGATGACACGCTGGTGATCTGGGGAGGCGAATTCGGCCGCACGGTCTATTGCCAGGGAACGCTGACGCCCGACGATTACGGCCGCGACCATCACCCGCGCTGCTTCACGTTCTGGCTCGCCGGCGGCGGCATCAAGCCCGGCATGACCTACGGCGAGACCGACGATTTCAGCTATAACATCGTCAAAGATCCCGTCCACGTCCACGACCTGCACGCCACGATGCTGCACTGCCTGGGCATCGACCACACCAAGCTGACGTTCAAATTCCAAGGCCGGTATTATCGGCTAACCGACGTGCATGGGAATGTGGTGAAGCCGATTTTGGCGTGATGCCCAAACCCTCTCCCGCCGGGAACGTCGTAATCAAAGAGCGGCGGGGTTTACCCCCGCCGGGTCTTCGATCGGAAACGACGGACGCGATTTACTTAGCATGATGCGGGAAAAATCTCGGGCGCTTGCTCGGCGCTAGTAACGGCATGCAGGCAGAGAAAGCGTGAGCCCAAAGATCGAGCAAGTTCGTGTTCTTCGATCTTGACCCGCGGCCCACAATACACGCCACCCCAGCACAATACGGCGTCGTCGGCGACTTTATAGTTTTGCATTGGGAATGTATCGATACCGAAGTAACGGTGGTTCGAGAGAACAACGGTGTCGGCGGATTCGACGAACCAATTTAAGGTTCTGAGATCCTTCTTGTATTTCGGAGGCTTTCGCGGCATGTATTTCAACTCGATGATGCCAATGATGTTTTGGCTGTCGCAAATCACCATGTCAGGCGAACGCGACCCTTGAGCGTCTCGGAAGCACGGCTCGATGAAGATGCGGCAATCATCGCTTTCGAATGCATCGAAAAGATGCCGGCAGAGATGCACCTGCAATCCGCGCTCGGAGTTAATCAGTCGCTCTGGATACGCTTTCGAAATCGTCGCATGCCAGGCCTTGATGATTTGATTTCGCAATCGTTGCTGGTTTGGCATTCGGGGCTCCGCCTTCAGTCGGCCGAAGAACTTAGAAGCGGCTAATGAGCTGCATAAAGAGCGGCGAGGAAAGCGTCAATCCCACCCGCAGATAGGAATAACTGGATCACGGCTTCATATCATTGAGAACATTGCAGAACTCTTGCGGGACACTTTGTCCGTACACAGTGTAGAGCACGTTGCACATTCGGACAATTTCATAAAGCACTTGCTTACATCGCTGAGAATTGCACTCTTTCAATAGATCATCCTGAGTTCGCTCACTGTTTGCCTGGGTCTCAAGTTTTGGATGAATAAGATGGTTTCGTAGAATACGTATTTCCTTGAATTTGCCAAACTCAGCCATGCCAGCGATGCATACTCCTAAGACCGTTAGCGGCCATTCCGTAATCGTTCGAGAGACGCTTGCGCGTGCGGACTTTAGCTCCTCAAGGATCGTCTCATTACAATGAGAGCATTTAGTGGGACCATTGCTGATCCTTTTCTGCGTCAATTCAATCAGCAGACCTTCAAGCAAATTGAAGGCTGTAAATATTGCTGCGCGTGCCGCTGCTCGCTCCATCGGTGAGGGTATCTCACGATTGTCGGCTCTCTTCGCGCGACCAGCTTCCGCCTCTTTCACGAGATAGATCGCGTCCTTAAGGAGCATGATGGGGTAGGTTTCCGTACAAACCGAAAGGGGCATTTCCTGATCAGGCATAGCGATCGACTCCAAGATGCAATAGCATCGAATGGTTTCGGCGTAGTACGATGTTATTCTAAATCCTCAATTTCGCTCTCGGATAATCGTTCCGCAAATTCAGACCATGCCGCCAATAACCAAGGCGGTAGCTGATCATGCCGCTTTACAGCAACTCTCGCCTTTGCGTATGGCATGTGCGGCTTTAAGACGGTTCTCACGAGTAAATTGTCGCGATTTATTTGAATTGGTGCGATTGCGTCGGGCGCACAAGTTATGTCCTCACGAGACTGCAGATACAGTGGGACCAGATGGTGCATTTTCCCATAATACCAGTATGAAAACTCCAGATTACGATTGAGCGACCACTGTACGGCTCCGCTGATTGCGCACATTTGAGCTACACGCGGTGTTTCGGCAAGGAACGGGATGCGATCTGGGTGGTCGGAAAGAATGTGATCGTGCATCATTACAATTTCAGCCCCCAACGGAATCTGAGCTGGCAAGGGGATCTCTGGCGGAATCGGCAATTCAGGCGCGCTTATTTGCGAACCCGCTATACGGAGAACCCACGGCTGGCGACCAGACTGGACGTTTCGTTCGAAGACGAGGTAGAGAGGCGTTCCATAGCGCGTCTGCAAATGCCCAGCTGTAACATATAATTGATTGTGACTGTGAGTGTAATCACCCTGTTCAATGCTCCACGGCACAACTACCGATAGATAAAACTTGAGAGCATAGTTTTCTCGGCCCCAATCCTGGTGGAGAGCATCTTGAGATAGTCCGTCGACAACGTCGTTTGGCACAAAGGCAAAGCGATGAAAGCGAGCAACAACCGCGTTTGTATATGGATCCCCAAGCTGTTCGAGGAGGAGATTTTGATCAAATAGTCCCATAGAATTCCTCATTACGGCTGGTACTGAATCGATCGTCCGATATACGTCGCGATATTAGCCATCGCCGTCACGCCGGAAAGTCCACCCGAAAACTCCGGCTGCCAAAGATTCAGTGTCATGGAAGTTGTCCGTGTAAACGGCGATCGTGTTGGCTCTGGCCGCATGTGCTTTGCATCAGTATTATTCCGACCAGGATGGAACAACATAAGTTCGTTGCCGGGATTACGACTTTCAATATGGTCTGGAACTTCAGCATGACGGGACTCCCCTTTCTACCATCTGGCGTCGCCACATCAGCGAGCGAACGGCGATGGCAGCAATCAACAAACTAAGCACGCCCGCCACCGCAGACGGTTCTGGCACCGGTTGCGTCGCGGTTTCTTCGAGGCGAATGTCATCAAGAAAAGTTCCCACGCCAAGCCGTTGGGATTTGAATTGAAGCAGCGTGGAACTCGATGACGCGATAACCTCGTACGAGTAAACGGTCCACTGGTTGTACGTCACGCCGGTGCTTAACGTGTTGTGCGAGGCGACGAGTTGGCCGTTCCAGTAGACGTCGAGCGGATTGTCGACGACGGGCGAAAGCTCGGTTGACGGTCTCGGCGAATACGCATAGCTCAGGACGTAGTGATAACCGGGCATCGTCGGGACGTATTGGTATAAGTCTTCGATGCTGGTGGCCTCCATGTACTGCCGGCCTTCGTACGGAACCCAGCCTTTGAAGTTGTTCAGATCGCGAAGAATTTCGATGGGATAATCGCCGTCCCAGTGCCAGCCGGGGACGGAGTCGAAGATGGTCCATTCGCCATTGAACGCCGGCTCTTCGAACCCGCCGTTGACGACGAGATTTGCGCTTGCATCGCTACTGGTCGCCATCATTCCGAAAGTTGTTATGAGAAGTGCGAAAATCTTGTAGCAATTCATCAGCGTGGCCTCCCGTGGTGAATGTTGCCTTCGAGCAGTCTCGGTGTGTATGGGACATCAGATATGAATTCCCGATCATGCACCATTACACCAGTGGCCCTAGGGGCTGTCAACTCACTCATTAACGGATCCAAAAACCGAAATGGAATCGAAAGACCGCCGAAACGGACCGCGCGCGAAACCAGCGCCAAGTGAGCGCGAGTCGGCGTCTTCGCGCTGCGAGTGGCTGTTTTCGCGCTGCGAGTGACTGTTTTCGCGCTGCGAGTGACCGCTTTCGCGCTGCGAGTGACCGCTTTCGCGTCGCGAGTTGGCGTTTTCGCGCTGCGAGTCAGTGACTTCGCGCTACAAAGTCCCGTTTTCGCGCTGCAAAGTGCCCTCAAAGTCCCGTTTTTGCGTTGCAAAGTGCCATCAAAGTGTCGTTTTCGCGTCGCAATGCGACGTTTTCGCGCTGCAATGCACACTTTTTGGTGACCATTTCGCGCCTTTAGGGGCATGAAATCGCACTAAATCGCGATTTTTGCGCTGGTAAAGAGCGCAGTGCGCCGCACATTGAGGGTGAAACCGCCGTCGTTCTTCTGGCCGCGATAGCGGCCGCAGCATGTAGCCCTGGGCGTCAGCCCAGGGAATCGAGTCCCCGCGAACCGCCGAGCCGCGAACGCGGCGATAGCGCTCGTCATTTATCGCTGCCGCCGCGTTCGCGG